>SVFE01000002.1 GCA_015057055.1 Lachnospiraceae bacterium
TGAGATTGTACCAAAAACCATGTGCAAGAGTAAATTCCGGATTTGAATATTTTGGGGTAAAAAAACTGGAATTAAAAATTTCACATTACGTTTCCGGCTCGTTGCGGTGCCGGGGATGGTTTTTTTGATTTGATAAAAATTTATCGCAAAACAATAAAAAGTTGTTGACATTCAAAAATGACTGTGGTATTTTGAGGATAGAGGGAGCGAACAGGAAAGCCGTTGCTCCGACGTAAAAGGCGGAATAAGGGAAGAGGAGGAGTTTTACATGGACGATACAAAAGTGAATGAAATAAAGCCGGAGGAAACGAAAGCGCATGTTGTTGCGGAAGAAGGCAATAAAATCCCGAAGAAAAAACTGGGCGAAAAGATGAAAGGGCTGATGGATGCTCTGGTTCAAAATGTTTTTATGAAATATACCGTGACGGTAATCAGTGTTGTTTTGGCGACGATTCTGGCGGCGGTGCTGATTGATACGGGTGAGATGTCCGAGAAGGCAGAAGATATATTGGAAAATATGGAGATGTTTCTTTGGATCTTTGCTACCGGTTCGCTGGCAGCGGAAGAGTACCTGAATAAAAAAACGGTGCCCAGGATTATTGCACTTGCAGCTTCCGCTGTGTATGCGGGATTCTTTGTATTTTTACTCGAGTGTACCGATACAACTATTTTGGGCATGGATGCGGAATTGTTTATCGGCTTTGCAGGAGTGTATTACGTGGTTGCCATTTCTTCGCTGCTGATTATGAGCGTACATCACATGTACCGCGCTTCCGGTCTTTCTTTGTCTGAGTATTGCATCAGTGCGGTTGCCAATATGGCACAAACATCCATCGTATATTCGTTGTTTGCCGGCGGTATTGCGATTGTAGTTGCTATTTTCAATGTACTTATTTTCGATACGGATTCGTTT
This sequence comes from Lachnospiraceae bacterium, assembly GCA_015057055.1. Lineage (GTDB taxonomy): Bacteria > Bacillota > Clostridia > Lachnospirales > Lachnospiraceae > NK4A136. The sequence continues at coordinate 914 of SVFE01000002.1, forward strand.
TTGTTGCGGCTGGAACTGTTCCTGGCAGGCGGTATTTTCCTGCCGGCCCAGCTTTTGGCAATTTCCAAAGTATCGGACCAGGTAGGTAAATTTATGAGAGGCGTTGTGCGGAATGTTTTGTTACCGCTTTTGCTTGCCGCCTTTGTAATTATCTACCTTTACATATTCCGTATTTTGTTCAGCTGGGAGTTGCCTTCCAATGAAGTATTTATGATTTTATCTGTTGTTTTTGCCCTGGGTCTTCCGATTTGGACCATGGCCGGACATAACAAGGAAAAATTGCTGGGAAAGATTAATGCATGGCTTCCGGTAGCGTTTATTCCCTTCATTCTTTTGCAGTGCATCTGTATCGGCATCCGATTCTATCATTACGGTTATACGCCGCAGCGATATTACGCCTGTGCACTCATTGTGTTTGAAATCATTTACGTATGCCTTTATTTGATTAAGAAAGGAAGATATCTTCAGTGGATTTTCCCCGCAGCCTGTGTGGTATTGTTTGTTACCATAGCGTGTCCTTTCCTGAATGCAGAGTATATCGGTGTGATGGCGCACCGCAGCGTAGTTGAGGATGCATTGGATAAGGGATTGGAGAATCTTACCGCAGAAGAAGAAAATAAACTGGAGGATTCTTACTTTATTATTCTAAGAGAGTGCGGCGCAGAAGGAGAGAAATACCTGCAGACAGAACTGGGTGAGGATGCCGAAACCTTATACGATTGGTATTTTTCTTATGACTCGGTAACGGAGGCAGAAAGTTTACACGGAGAACTGTTGTACTTTAGTGGCAGCCAATCCATGTACGAACTTGATGTTAGGGAATACAGTCGGATTATCCGGGTATCCTGCGAGGAAATCTATACGGAAGATGGCGCAGAATATAATGGTGTGTTATCGTTTACATCGTGGGAAGAGGATGAGCATAGTTGGAATCTGGATTTGGAAACCTGGCTGGATAACGGAATTGATTATTTCGTAAACAGTACGCCAAATAATTTTGCTGATTATCTCGGTGAAAATAATATTGTGGAAGTGAATGAACAGTATGATTTGTGGGTATCAAGCGTTTATATGCGGTGTTATGAGGACGGTTACATCGAATACATCGATATTGACGGTTACTTATTGGAAAAAGAATAAAAGTATGTTATAATGATATCAGATTATGACAGAAAGGAAGTGGCGCGATGCGTATTGGTGCAGTTGCAGGACTTAGCAGCGGATATTCCGTGATGAGCGTATATGGGAATCCCAAAGGCGTAGAGAAAGTCTCACCGATTAACAAAGAGACGCAGGCAGCTTCTCCCTTGGTGGTCGTAAAAGAAGAGGCGGAACCGGCAGAAGAAATCCTGCGTAACATCGATGATGTTGTGGACTATGATGAAGTTATGAATCAGATGATGGGCGGTCAGGCGTTGAATGCTTATACCGTGCCGACACAGGATGCTGCAGAGGGTGGCCTGGGAATGAACAATTCCGAAAATGATATTTCTGCTTTTATGCGGAACAAAGCGATTATGGCATATAGCTAGCGTGTAGTTAACAGATCGTTAGCGGAGCAAAAGAAAAAGAGCGAAAAGGGCTTGTATGTATTTGGAGAAATATATACAAGCCCTGTGTGCATACAAATAGTAAATCATTTGGGAAAGGCGGAGGAAAAATGAAAGTATTGTTGTTTAACGGAAGTCCCCATGCTGTGGGATGCACGTATACTGCACTCACAGAGGTGGCCCGGACTTTGGAGGCCAAGGGGATTGAAACGGAGATTTTTCAGGTCGGTGCGAAACCGGTGGGAGGCTGCAGTGGATGCGGCGGTTGCAAACAGAGCGGTCGTTGTGTATGGGATGATGTGGTAAATGAAGCATTGGATAAATTGGAAAGTGCAGACGGCTATATTTTCGGCTCTCCGGTGCATTATGCATCCCCTTCAGGTAATATCATCGGATTTATGGATCGTTTGTTTTATGCCGGGAAAAGCAAGATGGAATTTAAACCGGGAGCGGTTGTGGTCAGCGCCAGAAGAGCCGGAACCTCGGCGGCTTTGGATGTTCTCACCAAGTATCTTACGATTTCCAATATGCCGGTGGTATCCGGCAATTACTGGAATATGGTGCACGGGCAGTCGCCGGAGGATGTGAAGAAGGATGAAGAAGGACTGCAGACCATGCGCGCCGTAGGAAACAATATGGCATGGCTCTTGCAATGTATTGATGCCGGTGCAAAGCAGGGAATCGACAGACCGGCGGCGGAAGGCAAAATTATGACTAATTTTGTACGGTAGGTTTTTGAAAAGGAAGAACGTAAAAATGCGTTCTTCTTTTTGTTTTAAAAAATATAAAAAATTAGAGTTGACAATTCGATATGAAAGTATATAATGAACATATGAACAGTCATTCATATGAAAGTAAAATGGAAACGCGAAACAAAACAGAAAGGAAAAGCAGATGAAGAAAGTGACGGAACCGGCAGAACGGTGTGAGTTTATCCATGTACATGAACATGTAGTGGAAGAGGTGAATAAGCAAATGCCTCCGGAGGAGGAACTGTATGATTTGGCAGATTTTTTTCGGGTATTTAGCGATTCCACAAGGATTAAAATATTGTATTTATTGCTTTGCTCGGAAATGTGCGTATGTGATATTGCCCGGCTTTTATCCATGGAACAGTCTGCGATTTCCCACCAGTTGCGTACGCTGAAACAGATGAAGCTGGTAAGTAACCGGCGCGTTGGAAAATCCGTGATGTATTCTCTTGCGGACGGACATATTTCAGCAATTTTAAGTCAGGGCATGGAGCATATCCGTGAAGAGTAAGTGTAAAAATAAAAATGATAAGGAGACAGGAAAATGAAAAAAGTATTTGTATTGGAAGATTTGTGCTGTGCAAACTGCGGAGCAAAGATTGAAGAAGCGGTAGGAAAATTAGAGGGTGTATCGGAATGCAGCGTAACCTTTCTTACCCAGAAAATGACCTTGGAAATGGAAGAAGATAAGCTGGATTCCATCCGGGAACAGGTAAAGAAGATTGTTAAAAAAATTGAACCCGACGTGGAAGTGATAGAGAAATAGGGAGCGGAAGAGAAGCAGAAAACGGAAGAGAAGCAGAAAACGGTAGAGAAGCAGAAAATGGTAGCGAAACAGAGAGCAGGAGAGGCGTTATGAAACTGACCAAAAAATTGAAAAAAGATTTGATTCGAATTTGTGTGGGAATGGTTGTGTTTGCAATCGCACTGGTAGTAGAGGAACATGTGTGGTTCCCGGTTTCCTTGGCCTGTTTCATTGCGGCTTACCTTGTTACCGGCATCGATGTAGTGACAAGAGCGGGGAAGAACTTAGTTTCCGGTCATATGCTGGATGAGAATTTCCTTATGACCATCGCCACCATCGGTGCATTTGCCGTGGGAGAATATCCGGAAGCGGTAGCGGTTATGATTTTTTATCAGGTTGGCGAGTTTTTTCAAAAGTATGCAGTCAGCAAAGCCCGTAAATCCATTAAGGATTTGATGGAGATTTGCCCGGAAATGGCCCGAGTGATTCGCGAAGAGGAAGAAGCGGAAGTAGCACCGGAGGAAGTCCGGGTGGGAGAACGTCTTCGCATTTATCCCGGGGAAAAGATTCCTCTGGACGGGGTGATTTTAAGCGGTGCTTCCAGCATAGATACCAAAGCCTTGACCGGGGAAAGTGCTCTTCGTGACGTTGGATGCGGCGATGAAGTAATCAGCGGTTGCATCAATATGACCGGCGTTCTTGAAGTGGAAGTGAAAAAAGAATTCGGGGAGTCTACCGTTTCCAAGATTTTGGAACTGGTGGAAAATGCAGGCAGTAAGAAAGCGGAAACGGAGCGGTTTATCACCCGTTTTGCCAGATGGTATACACCGCTGGTGGTAATTATGGCTGTGCTTTTATTTGTGCTTCCGGTGGTTTGGCAGGCCTGGATTGTAAAGACGGCGGTTTTTGAATGGGCGCTGGTTAAAGTCTATCTGTACCGCGCCATGACCTTTTTGGTAATCTCCTGTCCCTGCGCACTGGTAATTTCCGTGCCCATGAGTTTCTTCGGGGGAATCGGTGCGGCAAGTAAAAACGGTATTTTGATCAAGGGAAGCAACTACCTGGAAAATCTGGTGAAAGTAAAAACGGCGGTTTTTGATAAGACAGGAACCCTGACACAGGGAAGTTTTCAGGTCAGCAAGCTGCACCGGCTGGATACGCAGTATTCGGAGGAGCAGATGCTGGGCGTGATGGCGGCATTGGAGAACTGCTCCAATCATCCCATCGCGGATGCGGTATGCCTTGCGGCAAAAAAACGCGACTGCGTAGAACGAAAAGCCTCTGATATCAAGGAATTGGCAGGATTCGGCGTTGGCGGAGAAGTGGAAGGGCAGACCTACTATGTGGGAAATGCGGCTCTTTTGAAAGAGAAGAACATTGATGCACCGGAAACGGAAAAATACGGCACGGTAGTTTACCTTGCCACAAAGGAGAAGTGTATCGGTTACTGTCTGCTTGAGGATGAGCCTAAGGCAGAAGCAAAGGATGCGTTAGAGAGCCTGAAAAAGGCCGGCATCCGGGAACTTGTGATGCTGACGGGAGATCGCAGGGAAACGGCGGAAAAAGCAGCAAAAACCCTTGGAATCACATCGTATCATGCCGGACTTCTTCCAGGGGATAAGGTGGAAAAAACAGAAGAAATCCTGCAGAAAAAATCCGGAGATGAAATGGTTTTGTTTGTGGGGGACGGGATTAACGATGCCCCGGTTCTGGCCCGGGCCGATATCGGTGTTGCCATGGGCGGCCTTGGTTCGGATGCGGCAATTGAAGCGGCAGATATCGTAATCATGGACGATTCCCTTTTGAAACTTTCACTGGCAATAAAGATTGCAAAGAAGACGGTGGCCATCGTTAAGCAGAATATTGTGATGGCGCTGGGAATCAAGTTTTTGGTTCTTTTGTTTGCGGCAATCGGAATGGCCGGAATGTGGCTGGCTATTTTTGCAGACGTAGGAGTTGCCGTGCTGGCGATATTAAATGCACTGAGAGCGTTAAATGCCCGCTAAAAGAAAAAGAGACCAAGAAAACGGCGGGAATTGGGCAAAAGCCGTTGCGTAGCGGGTGGAAAGTGTTATAATAAAGGTAGTGTGGGGATTCTTTGTGTAACATTCGGATGAAAGAATTTTTATCAAAGAAATTTTATCGGAACGAAAGAACATGGAGAATAGGTAATGAATATTACGGCGCAGTGCTGCGGACTGGTATTGCTGGTGGTGTTACTCGTTTTCTATCTGCGGCAGAAACGAATAAAATTACATACAGAGAAAGCCTTTCAGCGTGTGTGGGCATTCAGCCTTCTTAATTTGTCGCTGGATATCTTGTCGGTTGTATTTATTTCCAATATGGAATCCATTCCTTTGTGGCTGGTAAAGCTCGTTTGTAAGTTTTACGTGGCATCCATTGTCGCTACGGCTATGAGCGCGCTGGTCTACGTTTTGGAAGATGCATACAGCAAACATGAGAAAAATGACAAGAAAAAGGTTATTTGCTTCCTTACGGGTGTTATAAATACTGCAATCATTTTTGCATGCCCGATTCGGATTGTAAATGACGGTGCCGGTGCTATATATACCGAAGGTCCGGCCGTGCTGGTGGCATATTTCTTTGGCTTTTGTATTTTTCTGGCATTGGCGCTGGTGGTGGAATTTAACCGTCACAGCATGAATCCCAGAAGAAAAGAAGCGGTGCGCATCTGGATTGGGATGTGGATTTGTGCGGCAGCGATTCAGTTTGTGAACAACAGCCTTTTGTTTATCGGATTTGCCGGCGCGGTAGGTGTGATGGTTTTGTATGTTTTGCTGGAAAATCCTCAGTTAAACATTGACCAGGAAACAGGCCTGTTCAACCAATCCGGATTTCACAAGTATCTGGAGCAGTTGTTTGACCGGAAAGAAAAGTTTGAAATGATTTGCATGATGGTACCGAAGAATACCACCATGCGTCACGGAACTTATGAACTGATGCTGCAGGAGATTTACGATTTTCTGCAATGTCTTCCGGAGGCTATGGTATTTCATCATTCGGACGATGAGATCTTTATTCTGTTTTCCGGTGAGCAACAGGCGGAAAAAGGGATTGCAAAGATAAAAGAATATTTCCATACGCCGGTGGACAGCGTCAAAAGCAATTTCATCCAGCCCGGTTTTATCCATATCAAAGAGACAGAAGTGATAAAGACGGAAGAAGATATCTTAAATATTTTCCATTATATCGTGGATTGCCATCCCCAGTACGACGGGGACCATTTCTATGAGGTGACGGAACCCCAGATTCGGGCGATGTACGAAGAAAAGGAAGTGGAAAAACTAATTCACTATGCCATTGAAAATGACAGAGTGGAAGTCTTCTTTCAACCGATTTATTCCAACAAGGATAAAAAGTTTGTGTCAGCGGAGGCCCTGGCGCGTATCCGTGACAAAGACGGAAAATTGATTCCGCCGATGGTATTTATTGAAGTGGCGGAAAAGAACGGGCTTATTTTGCAGCTCGGCGAAGCGGTATTTAAGAATGTGTGCCGTTTTATCCGGGAAAGAAAACCGGAGCAGTACGGCCTAGAATACATTGAGGTCAATCTTTCCGTGGTGCAGTGCAGTTACAGTTATCTGGCGAAGTCCTTTATGGAAATCATGCAGCAGTACGGTGTGGATCCCCGGTTCATCAATCTGGAGATTACGGAATCGGCCACCTACGAGTCGAAGAAAAATCTGTTGGAAAATATGGCAACGCTTCGGGGAGAAGGGGTACGGTTTTCTCTGGATGATTTCGGAAGCGGACAGTCCAATCTGAATTATATCGTGGACATGCCGGTGGATATTGTAAAGTTTGACCGGGATATGACGACGGCATATTTTGAGAACGGAAAAGCAAAGCACGTCATGAATGCGGCGGTGGAGATGATTCACGGAATGAATCTGGAAATCGTGTCAGAGGGCGTGGAGACGGAAGAACAGTTCTGCCGGTTGGAGAAATTGGGAATCCGGTTCATTCAGGGCTACTATTTCTCAAGACCTTTGGAGCAGGATGCCTTTGTGGAATTCTTGGCGAAGAACAGGCAGATGCAGATGGCATAATGCGAGCCGTGTGGAAATGCGGGTTGACATTTTCGGTTTTAAAAGTTATATTTATCAGTAGTTAAATAGGAAAGCGATGAATATGTGTAAGTAGCATAGGAGAATTTTCCGTCCAGAGAGAAGATACCACCGGCTGAGAGTATCTTCGGAAAAGCCCGTGTGAATTTCAGCATAGGAGCTTCCTGCGAAAGTCTTTTTGCGGATATAAGCAGGATGTAGTCACTGCATTAAAGTGAGAAGAGTGCAAATTTTATTTAAAATTTGAATTTGGGTGGTACCGCGGTTTGACCCGTCCCTTGTCAGGGGCGGGTTTTTTATTTTGCAGGAAGACTTGCAGGGATAGTTCGCTTGTCCTGTGCACGGTATTGTATTTTGATAAAAACAATACTGCTTTCGGATGAATGGGCCTACCCCAAAAGAAAAAAGATACAGAAAGGTATGGTTAGCAGTATGGAAAATTTTGAAGCGCTTAAGGCGCAGTATCAGGAAGAATTGAAAAGCGTAAACGGCAAGGAAGAGCTGGGGGCATTTTGGCAAAAATACCTCGGTAAGACCGGACAGATTCAGGATTTGATGAAGAAAATGAAGGATGTGCCCAAGGAAGAAAAGCCCGAATACGGTAAGAAAGTGAATGAAGTCAGAACCTGGGCGCAGGATTTGTATCAGGCAAAGGCAGATGAAATCAAACTTCAGGAAGAGGAGAAGCGTTACAAAGCAGAAGCCATTGACGTAACCATTCCTTCCGAAGCAAAGGTGGGAAATCTTCACCCCATTACTCTGGTGAAACAGGAAATCATTGAGATTTTTGCCGGCATGGGATTTGAAATCTTTGAGGGCCCGGAAATCGAAGATGATGACCACAACTTTACAAGATTGAATGTATTAAAGGACCATCCCGCAAGAGATATGCAGGATACTTTCTGGCTTACGGAGGATTTGCTTCTTCGTACCCATACCTCACCGGGACAGATCCGTGTGATGGATAAAAAGAAACCGCCCATCAAGGTGCTGGTACCCGGCAGAGTGTTCCGTTCCGACTCGGACGCAACCCACTCTCCCATGTTTAGCCAGATGGAAGGTCTTGTGGTGGATAAAAACATCACCCTCTGCGATTTGCAGGGTATGCTGGATGAGTTTGTAAAGAACATTTTCTCCAGCGATGCAAGAACAAGGCTTCGTCCTTCCTACTTCCCGTTTACAGAACCCAGCGTGGAAGTGGATGTGAGCTGTTTTGAGTGTGGCGGAAAAGGCTGCCCCCTTTGCAAAGGTACCGGTTGGATTGAGGTGCTTGGCGGCGGCGTGGTAAATAACAAGGTATTGGAAAACTGTAATATTGACCCGAATGAATATTCCGGAATCGCATTCGGTATCGGAATTGAGCGAATTACGATGTTAAAATACGGCATCAATCATATGGGCGTTTTGTTTGAAAATGACGTAAATTTCTTGAAGCAGTTTAAGGCATAGAAAGAAAAATGAAATGATGGCGACGATAAAGCCGGGAAATTTATGGAACAGAAACGCAAAATTGGAGGATTAAGATGAAAGTATTATTAAGTTGGTTAAAAGATTATGTGGATATTACCATTTCCCCGAAGGAATTGGAGGAAAAATTATTTTCCTGCGGATTGGAAGTGGAAGAATTAAAATACCTTGGCGACAATATGAAAAATGTTGTGGTTGGTGAGATTAAGAGTCTGGAAAAATACGAGGGCACCCATCTGCAGATTTGTCATATGGACTGCGGAAAATACGGCGATGACATCGTGATTTTAACCGGTGCGGACAATGTATTTGTGGGTGCAAAAGTACCGGTGGCTATGGTGGGAGCGGTGCTTCCTAACGGTATGGAGATTGCCCCGAGAAAAATGCAGGGCATGATGTCCTACGGAATGCTTTGTTCCGGAGAAGAACTGGGCATTGAGGAAGGCTGGTATCCAGGTGCCGGCGTACACGGCATTTTGATTTTGGATGGGGAGACTCCTGTGGCTGCGGATATGGTGGACGTACTTGGCCTTAATGATTACCTTTATGATATTTCCGTAACGGCGAACCGTCCGGATTGCCAGTCCGTGCTTGGTATTGCAAGAGAAGTGGCAGCCATCACCAGAAAAGAATTGAAAAATCCGGATTTGTCTTATACAGAGGATGGTACCACCAAGGATGCCATCAAAGTCAGCGTGGCAGATAAGGATTTGTGTCCCAGATATTTAAGCCATTACATCTACGACGTAGAGTACAAAGAGGCACCCCAGTGGATGAAGCGAAGACTGTTGTCCTGCGGCTTCCGTCCCATCAGCGCGATTGTGGATATCACCAATTACGTGCTTTTGGAAATCGGTCAGCCCATGCATGCCTTTGACCTCAGCACCTTGGATGACAGCACGATTTTGGTACGCCGGGCAAAAGACGGAGAAGAAATCGTGACTTTGGACGAGAAGTCCTACAAGCTTACCCCCAACAATCTTGTGATTTGCGATTCCAATAAGGCAGTGGGCCTTGCGGGGGTTATGGGTGGTTTAAACAGTGAGATTACGGAAAATACAAAAGAGATTTTGTTTGAATCTGCTAAATTCTTAAAGGACAATATTCGTAAGACCGGAAGAGCCCTGGGTATCCGTACCGATGCCTGCGCAAGATTTGAAAAAGGTATCGACGAATATTCCGTAGAGACCGGTATGGCAAGAGCCCTGCACCTTGTGGAAGAGTTGGGCGTAGCCAAAATCAGCTCCACCAAAGGGGATGAGACCGCCGGCGCTTCTACCGAAAAACGCAAGATTACCTGTAGCGTGGATAAGGTCAATGCCGTGCTTGGTATCACCGTACCGGAAGAGGAAATGGTGAGTATCTTAAAGGCCCTTCAGTTTGAAGTGGAAGTAAAGGACCACACCCTGGAGCTTTTGGTTCCCAGATATCGTGAGGATGTGGAAACCTACCAGGATATCGCGGAAGAAGTCATCCGTGAATACGGCTATGATAAAGTAGTACCCACCTTCTTGGACGGTGCAATGGTAACCAACGGCGGATTAAATAAACTGCAGTCCAAAGAACTTCGCACCAAGGAAATCCTTTGCGGCATGGGCTTTTATGAGATTCAGACCATCGCCATGTATTCCAAGAAGGAATTGGATTTGATCAACCTTCCTGCAGATGCACCGGAAAGAAACGTTATTGAATTATTAAATCCCATTACGGAAAATCTTTCCATCATGCGTACAGTGATGGCACCTTCCATGATTAACGTAATCGAAGATAATATCAAAAAGGACAACAGCGCAGCAAGATTCTTTGAAATTGCCAATGTCTATATCCCGAAGGCACTTCCGCTGAAGGAGATGCCCATCGAAAAGAAAATGCTTTGCATGGGCGCATTCGGCAAGGGAGAAGACTTCTATCAGCTGAAGGCAGTTATTGAAACCATGGCGAAGGCCTTCGGACTTTCCTTTGAATTTGTAAAGGGTAGTGTTCCTTACCTGCATCCCGGAATGACAGCGGATGTGATGCTGGGTGGTAAGAAAATCGGACATTTGGGAAAAGTCCGTTATGATGTGGTAGAGAAACTCAACATTGCGGAAGGTAAGAAAGCCGACACCAATATTTTCCTTGCGGAACTGGATTACTCTGCACTTTCCGAATGCTTCAAGGCGGAAATCAAATATCAGCAGCCCTCTGCCTACCTTCCGGTAAGCCGTGACCTTTCCGTGCTGGTGGATATGGACGTGGAATGTGGCCGCATTATGAAGGAAATCAAGGCTGCATCCGAAGAAATCAGCGAGGTTAAACTCTTTGATATCTATGTCAGCGACAAGCTGGGCAACAATAAGAAGAGTATGGCGTTCAACCTGACCTTGAGCAGCAAGACAGAAGAAGTTACCGATGAAAAAGCCGGCGCGGTTATGGACAAGGTAGTGGAACGGCTGGCAAAAGAGCTGGGCGCAGAAATGCGAATGGCGTAATTTTATAAGTATAAGCAGAAAAATATCTCCCAAGGACATGCTCTCGCTCCGTAAAAGCGTAGCGGTACTAAGCGATAAATCGCTAAGTACCGACGCTTTTAAAGGGTCCTTGGGAGATATTTTTTCTGTATATATATGTATATATATAAAAAGAAATTACACCGCGTTTGGCGCGGTGTTTCAGGTATCAGGATAGAGTATAAGGAGGGCGGTGAAGACGTTGTCTTTGGTAAAGTAGTCCAAGGTGCCGTCGTATTTGTCAGCGGTGGTTTGGACACTGCTGAGTCCGATGCCGTGCAAACTGACGTCCTTTTTCGTGGTCAGCAACCTTTCTCCGTGGAGGCGCAGGGGACCGGTATAGGTGTTGGTTATTTTCGTAACAAAGATGTTGCCTTCATTTTCCATGTAGATACGAACCTTTATGGTGCGATTTTCAGAGCATTTGGCGGCAGCTTCCAGGGCATTGTCCAAAAGATTTCCCAGCATGGTAATCAAATCCGCATTGCTGATACCGTTAAGGTTTATGACGGGTTCTACATAGATATCCATTTCTATTTTTTCTTTTTCTGCCACCTCATTTTTGTCTGTTAAAATAGCGTTCAATACGCTGTGTGAGGAATATATCAGTCCGGAATTTTCGCCCAGTTCGATGTCCAAATCTTTAATAATTTTCAAAGCATCTTCGCTTCTTCCGTCATCTATCAAATTTCCGATGGTGCGGAGATGGTTGTTGATATTGTGGATAAACTCCCGGTTTTGGGCGTGCATTGTTTCTAATTTCGCATAATGGCTCTGTTTTAAATTTTGTTCGGTAATAAGAATGTGATGTTGCATATTTTGTTGCAGTTCGCGGGAGTACCGCTGAAAGGCGTAAAAAATAATCATATTTCCGACCTGCATCAGGGCAAATAGTATACAAAGAAGAGTCTGCATCTGCGGTTTATCCCGAAAATCAATCCCGGAGTAGTAGGTTAGAATCATGATTCCGAGGCTGGCAAGGGGAATTGTCAAGTAACAGATAAAAATTTTGCCATCCATGCGGGTCTCGGATTTATGCGAAAACTGTTTGAAAATATTGCAGATAAAATAGGTTAAGAGTTTTAACGTAAATAAATGCCAGGGCATTTGGGAAAGGTCTACGGTACCATTTTCACCTAAAATAAAGTTGGGAATTTCCAAAATAACCAGGAAAAGAAATTCGCAGCCAAAGAAAATGCAACAGGCAAAGAGAATATAAAGTAGTTTGGAACGAATCCGGCCTTGGAACAAGGCAGAAGCAAAGGCAAACAAAAACAGGGGAAACATTGCCATGTTTAATCCGGCAAGGTTAAATAAGTTGACACCAAAATAAGCAAGTGAGAACAAAAGGACTGCCGGCAGAACCGTTCCTTTTCGGTTAAAAAACGCTCTTTTGGAAAAGAATGCCTTAAAAAAATCATAGAATATGTAAAATTCCAGAATACAGCTTACAAAGGTTAAGCCTATGCTCATAACAGTGCTCCTTTTATTTCGTAGTAACTAATATTTTAGGGTGACACATCTCATCCAGGAATCATGAAGTTGTTTTTCTTTGGAACGGGCTACGCTGAGCAGTGTGCCGTCCATCATTTCCAGTTCCGTGTTTTTTTTCCGTTTAATGTAACGCAGATTTACGATATAACTTCTATGGGCATATTCAAAATCATATTCTTTCAAAAGGTCGTACAGTTCGTCAATTTTTTCCTCGCAAATAAGGGGAGAGTCTAATTCACGGTGCTTTGAAGATTCCATTAGATGAATTTGGGTTTTTTTACGTAAAATCGAAATGTGTGATATTTCCGAAAGCGCCAATCGTACAAACTTCTTTTTCCAATGGGCAATAAGAAATGGTTCGCTTTTGTTTTCTTTCATTCTCTCTATAATTACCTTAAATTCCTTCTTTAAGTCGGAATCGTCATAGTGCTTTATCAAATATCGAAAAGGTGTGGTTTTAAAGGATTCTGTTGTGGGCTGTGATGTGCCGGAACAAAATACCAAAAGAGCATTGGGAAAATATTCTCTAAACTTTCGGGCGGTTTCATCTCCTTTTATGCCGGGTAATACGATATCTAAAATCAAGAGATCAATTTGGGATGTCATGGGAAGGGATTGTACCAGTTCTTCGCCCGAGTGATATGCGTAGAAGACCGTTTTATCTTTATCCAATCCCAGAGATAAGAGAAGTTTTTTGGTTTTATCTATGAAATTTTGGTCGTCATCACAAATGGCAATGTGGTACATTTTTTCCTCCGTGTTGATAAATTTTCAATATCGATTAGAAATAGTATAAAAAAACACACAGAAATTTACATAAACTAATTGTATCATAAAAAAACAATTTTAGTAAAAAAAGCACATGATTTTGCAAATTTTGGACTCTAGATTGCAAATTTCGACATTTGTCTTCCTTTTTTAAAAATTTTTTGTATTATTTTTGCAAAGGCGGTTTATCCCGGGCAGAAATATTTTTATGTTTAAAATTAAAAAAGGAGAATGAGAAAAAATGAAAATTTACAAAAAGAAAAAAAGGCAGATAGCCGGAATGCTGGCATTGATTATGGTAATGTCATCGCTAATGGGAAATTTGGCATTCTTACCTGTCTTGGCAGCGGAGGGCGAATACCCCTACATGATGTTTGCATCGTCAGGAGACGAAGGGGCCATTACCCTTACGACCAATAACGTTGGTATCAACGGAAATGTGGCGACCAACGGCTCGATTGTAACAAGCAGCCAGAATGTCAACATTAACGGAACCCGGACGGAGAACCTGGGAAATCCGGAGGCCTATATCGGAATGCCGGATATTGGCGAAGCTTTGGAGGCGGCATACTTTTCGGCGAATACAGAGGTTTTGTTTGAAGATTATGCATTGGAGGATACAAATATCAATATTAATACTCCGCTGGAAGGAGAAGGAAGCATTGAACTGACCGGAAACATTACCTTAAATGCCGGTGTTATGGCAGAGGAGGATTTGGTCTTCAGCGGAGAAGTGAAGAATACCGGAGATGTGGTAATCTATTCTGCTACCGGAGATGTGGTGATTGAATCCACTAACGTAAATGTAAATGGATTGATCTATGCACCCCACGGGGAAATCCGTATTAATTCGATGAATTTGAACATGAATAATGTTATACTGATAGCAGAGAAGATTACGATTGAGGCGAACGGAATTAACGGCGGAAAGAACCAGGCTATGGCGGCCTTCATCGGAGAAGATTATGCCGTGCTTGGAGAAGGCGCCGGGAATGGTGATGAAGGCGAAGGTGGCGATAATCCTTCAGTTTCCGATAATGAGGGCGAAGGAGATGACCCTTCGGTGTCCGGGAATGAAGGAGAAGAGGAAGGAGATGACAATCCCTCGGTATCGGAGAATGAAGGAAACGTGTCGGATAATGAAACAGAACTGGATTTAACCACAGATACAGACGGTGACGGCGTTTCTGATGACGTGGAGGAACTTGTAGGTTGCGACCCGAATAAAACAGACAGTGATGATGACGGCTTAACGGATTATGAAGAACTTTTTGTGACAAATACCGATGCAACCAATCGTACTTCCGTAGAAGCAGGGGTGACGGATGCGGATGCAGACTCCGATGGGGACGGAATCAGTAACCGGGAGGAAATGGATGCCGGTGCTAACCCTTTGAATACAGATACAGACAGAGATGGCATCAGTGATTATGATGAAAAAAATACATACGGAACCGGCATTGCCTTACCGGATAGCGATGGAGATGGAATCGAAGACGGAGAGGAGCTTGCTTTGGGATTAAATCCTTTAAACACCAATACGAATGGCGTGGCAGACAATGAATATCTGATACAGCAGACGGTTTCACCGGATAGTGAAGTTCTGGAAGAGGTAAATACCGTAGAAAATACCTATCGTTTTTCTTTAGATGGTATGGCGGCAGGCTATATTGAAAATATGGATATCGAAGAAAGCGGATTTGCAGGGACGGTAGCAAACGATGCCATTAGCGGTATGGTGGTAGAGTTAGAATATGACATGCCGGTGCAGGATATGACACTTTTCTTTGAGATAAAGGAAGAGTACCGGGATAATACCAGTGGTGCGTATGTGGAACTTTCGGAAGAAAATGCGGGAATTGGACGCTTCACCGTTTTCTTCTGGGCGGATGCAGTAAATATGCTTATTCCCATCGAAACACAGTACGATTATGAAAATCATACGGTCTATGCGGAGACGAACTATCTTGGAACCTATTGCCTGATGGATCGGGAACTTTGGTACGAACAGCTGGGAATTAGTCCGGAGGATAACACGGCAGTAATGGGAGCGATGGCCGTTTTGTCGGAAAGCGGAGAAATCGTAATGTCGGAAGTATCGTCAAATGCAGATGCGACAGTTACAGACTCCCGGACGGGCATGACCATGATAAACGGAGAAGAAAAAGAAGTATATTTTTATAATGGTCATATGTACACGATTTACGAAGGACCTGCCTCTTGGCTGGAAGCAAGGGAGGCCTGTGAAAATGCAGGCGGTTATTTAGCTACGATAAATACCGCGGAAGAGCAGGCATTTTTTGAAGATGTTATTTTAGCCACTGATGTGGCACAAAGGTATTGGATTGGCGGATATTCTGAAGGGTATCCCTATGATTTTGCGTGGGTAACCGGAGAAGAATTTAGTTATACCAACTGGAGCAACGGAGAACCGAATTTTCGAAATGAATATTACACGGAAATCTATGGTCACTTTAATGATTGGTATGGATATTGGAATAATCATCCCAATGTATCTGCAACCAGGGCATACATATGTGAGTGGGAATCTGTTGATTATACAGAAGATGGGGTTTTACTTTATTGTGGACTTACCATGACGGCATTGCCGGAAGATTTTGGTGTAATCAGACAAGGAAGCACCCGGGATTATGATGGCGATGCATTGCTTGATTTGGATGAGATTTATGTAGAGCATGAATTGTTTGAAGGACCAAATGAAAGTGGTATATATGAGTGCCCTACCTTAGGAGAAGTTTGGGATTATGCGTATGAAATGTACAATTTTAACAGACCATTGCAATTGGGATTAGGTAATGAGTATGAGAATATGTTAAATATTCCGGTTGTTATATGCTATTCAAATCCTTTGGAGGAAGATACAGATGGAGATGGGATAATAGATGGGAGTTTGAGCGATGAATTCCACGAAACTGATGATAACGTTATGCGTAGAGATACTGCACCATTACAACGTGGGTTATTGAATGGAATAGTAGGTGAATTGTCATTGGTTTCAGCGACTGAGGGAATGGGGCATACATTTATGATTTATCATAGTTATATTATTGATGAACTTGATACATCAGACTTCTATTATATGTATGTATATGATTTTAATGCTGAAAGTTGGCAAGGTAGAAATAGTACAGATTATCAAATTGTCTGCGAGGAATATATTAGTTTAGGTGTTTCTGGTGATGCTGAAAATGAAAAACTCAATATAATATGTGACTATGTTTTTTCAGGTGGATTGACGCTGATAGATGGTAATTTTGCGACAGTTATTCCTGGAATAATTGCAATGGGAAACAATGAAATAAGGGGTGGGGCATTTATAAATAGGGAGTTAATGAGAGTAGATGAAGAACCCGCAAATTATAGAGAAAATTGTAGCATTTCTCGAGAAGTAACAGAAGAACAGATAAATAGTATTATAGAATACTTCAATGAGTATAATACATACATATTCCTTCAAAATAATTGTGCAGAAGTTGCGGTTGGAGCATGGAACGAAGTGTTTAATGAAGATTTTTCCGGAACAATTTGTGATGTTATGGCACCGACAGAAGTTGCTTCGGCAATTTCAGAATTTTCAGATGAGGAAATGGATTTAGAGAGTATAAGAACTGGAAGAAAATAAGTGTTATACCAACTGCATTTGTCCCCATTGTTGAATATACATAAGAACAGGCGAATAAATAAAAATGTAAATTAGCAAGGGGATATAATGTGGTTGGGAAAGAAGTATCAAGAAAGGAAAACATTGTTATGAAGAAAAAAAATATAGCTATTACGATATGTACTCTGATTATGATACTATTTTTTCTGCCAACCATCATCGGAATTGGTCACTGCATTTGGAATGAAAACAGATTTTTTGGAGACCGCTTTCATTTATCCGGCATTTATTTGGAAACCGGAGTGGAGATAGACGACTGGAAGGTTCACTGTGTCTATGAGGATGAAGATGGTTTGACATTTGAGATGATATCCTGGAATGGGTGGCAGGTGCCGATGCTTATTGCGAACAGGAGAAATGCCTGTACTTATGTTTATTCGGTGCAGGAAGCTTGCCGCGAAGAGGTGAATTTGCTAAACGAGGAATATGCCAATCGAATCAGCATTCGGAATGAGTATCAGGATTACAGCCGGAGTTCGTCCATCTATCCTCTTGGGGTGACAGAAGAGGAAGCGTGGGAACAATGCGCAGCAGAATACATTTCCCGGTTGGATGCTGTTTACGATTTTTACATCAATGATGAAGAAGGTTTTGCGGATACGTTTCATCAAAGCGGAATGGCATCGATTATAGTTAATCACAGAAGAATACCATTGTCGTTAACAGAAGAAAAACTTTCACATACCGATGTAATCAATCTGTTAAGGGAGGGTATGTGAGATGAAAACAATGATTTTGAAAAGAATAGGAATATTTTTGGCTATAGTTGCAGTATTTGGTTTGCTTTTGTTTGGCATGGTTTGTTGGCAGGTACAGAAGCTGGAAGAAAGCTTTTTCGGAGAGCGGTACGAATGGAAGGAGATGTATTTCGCGGAGGGAAAACTTCACTACATATACGGGGATGAAACGTTTTCCTTTGAAATGATTACTTGGCTGGAATTCTATACGCAGGACGGATTTTTGGTAGGACTGCCGCTGACATGGAATCAGTGCTTTGACTGCACCTATCCGGATTGTGTCGCAGTTTCTGAGGAAAGTGAAATTATGAACTTAAACGAAGCATATGAAGGAAAACTTCTAGTGGAAGAAACCGGAGAAAACGGAAGTTATCAAATTGTATTTTTAGAGGATGTTTCGACCGAAGAAAGTATCTGCTATGCAACGGAATATATTTACAAGCGGGAGCAGATATATCAGTTTCTGATTCAGGAAGAAGGATTGCTTGCATGGCAGGATGAACTGGGAAGAGAGGTTTGGGAATGCCGCGTTGAAGTAAATGATGTAGCGGAATGGAATCGGGAAAATGCTTTGACCGGAAATGTCACTCCATCTTCTTACCTAACGCATTCCGTGCTGGAAGAAGAACGTTTTACGATGCAGGAAATCTATGATGTCTTGTATTTTCAATTTAATCCTTCGGGAGAGTATTGTCCGCCGGAAGAGTGATGAAGAATAAGAGTAAAGAATGGTGTGGGGATCTATGAAAAGGAAAAAAATAATTTGTAGTTTAGTTGTTGCGGGATTGATAATATGCTTTTTGACTAAGTTATGGTTTTTCAATAAACGATTGGATTTTGAAGATATCTGTAATTTGTATAAATATCACGAATTAGTTACGAGATATGAAGAACTGGATTTATCTTTTTGGGATGATGGCCCTTATCCGTATCTTTTTTCAGTAATTAAAAATGACGATGGCGATGTTGAGGAGTTACAGATAGAAATAAGAAATATAAACTATATCGATCACAGACAAATTTGTGAGATAGTAAATGTGACAGAAGAATATATGGTGCAACAAGATGGTTTTCCTTATAAAGTAACGATTGACATAGAGGATAATGGTTCTTTGCCGGGATATGCGGAAGCCTACAATTACAATATGAATACGGGTGAATTGTTATCAGAAGGTACTGACTGGGTATTAACTAGATTTATGTATATCAATGTAAGTAGTTTTGAGGAATTATGTGAAAGATATTCTATGTTTGTTGGGTTTGATTTGTTTTGTGTGAATGATGCTTCGGATTATGAAATACTTGCAGATTGGGAAGGGTTGATAATGCTTCATGCGTATTCTAATAACACACCGGAGGAAATTGAACTTTACAACGAAGCACTTCGGGAAATGTTTCCGGATGGTTCGGTGTATATTCAAACAAGATAATGGTTGACCGGAGGCGCAGCTGCGCCTCCGATACAGAAATTATGTTAGTACTTATTCGCTGAATAGTCCCTCAAGGCTAGACGAAGTTGTTTCTCTTTGGAACGGGCGATGCTTAGGCGAGTTCCGTCCATTAATTGCAATTCTCTTGTGTTATTTCTCTTTATGTAACGTAAATTGACGATATAACTGTTATGGGCGTATACAAAATGATAGTCCTTTAATCTTTCATATAATACCGCGAGGTTATCTTCACAATATATCGTGGATTCAAATGCATACTGTTGTGAACTCGGAGCTATGAAAATTCGGGTTTTTGTACGATGATTGGCGATGTGTGTTATCTCGGAAGGAGCCACGCGGATAGAATTATTATGCCAATGCGCGAATATGTAGGGTTCGCTTTTTCGTTGTCTCATTTCGTTCATGATAACTTTGAATTCACTGATAATTATGTCGTCGCTAAATCTTTTAATCAAAAAACGAAATGGCGTCGTTTTAAAAGATTCCGTGGTAGGGAAAGCGATGCCGGAGCAGAATACCAACAGTGAATTAGGGAAATATTGCCGGAATTTTTCGGCAATTTCGTCGCCGTGCATTGTCGGGAAAATAATGTCTAAAATCAGTAGATCTACTGTAGAAATATATGGAATTGCATTCAAAAGCTCTTCGCCGGTGTTGTATTCCAGGAAAGTGATTTCCTCTTTGTTTTCGGTCAACTCAATTAAAATCTGTTTTGTTTTTTCAATATAGTAATTATCATCATCACAAATTGCAATGTAGTACATGATAATAACCTCCGTAGAATAATGCTATTTTGTTTGTAAAAAGGCGTCGATAATAGCGAAAATTCTTTTGCGGTCTGCAGCACTTAATTTCCCGATTTCATCAGTATATCTTGTCATTTTCACCTTAAATCCTTGATTAATTACATCTTCCAGTAATTCGTCGGAGGAAGTATTAAGTACATTGACAATTTTGACAAATGTCTCCAGTCGAGGGGTTTTCACACCTCGTTCAATCATGCCAATATATACGGGAGTCAGACCGGTCTTTTCTGCAAATTCTTCCTGACTCCATGAATATTCCAATCTTTTTTGACGAATTCGTTTTCCTATTTCCTTTGATTCCATAAATTGAAAGACTCCCTATCTGTTATGATTTACTACTATTAGTATAGGTAAAAAGATGGAATATAAACACAAACCAAAGGTATCGAAGCAATTCTGTTGGTTTATATAAAAACATAAAAAAATATTAAAAATTAAAAAAAATATGCAAAAACCGACACTCATTTTACAAAAACCGACACCCTACTTTTATTTTCTTTTTTATGGGTTAGAATTTAAATGAACTAAAAAAAGGAGGTAAAAGTCATGCATAAATTTTTGTTTTCATTACTTGGCGTAGTGAATGCGGTTGCATTAATGGCAGTAACTTTTAGTGCAAATTCTGCATGCTGTTGGGTATTCCACCAGCCGGAATTTCCCGCTGAAGCGAACGCATTTAAAAAGTAAATGATTACTCGTTTCATTGACAAGATTGTAGAAAGCCAAGTGAAAAACGGAGTACTGGAACAATCTCAGGTAAATATTTATTCGTATGGATATTATGTGATGATAGAAATGCTGATTAATATCATTACCGGGATTGTTCTGGGTGTACTCTTAAATAAGGTCAAAGGTGTATTTTTCTTTTGGTTTCTATTTATTCCGCTCAGGAGTTTTTGCGGTGGCTGGCATGCAAAAAAATCACTGAGCTGTTTTCTTATGTCCAATCTTGTTTTACTTTTGGTTTTGTTCTTGGGAGAAATAAAATGGTTGCCCGGATTGGGCCTGGAGCTGATAAACATTATTTTGATTCTAATGCTGTCTCCTGTTGATACGAAAGCAAAGCCGTTATCAGAAAAAGAAAAGAAACGTTATTGGAATGTCGTGGCTATATTATTAGGAATTCACCTTGTATTATGGATGTGGATTGCGTTAAGAAAATACATTTATTACACGCACTTTATTGTTTGCGTGAGTTTATTGTGGCAAAAAATCAGAAAGTGAGAAAATGCAGATGACAAAAAGAAAAAAAGTTTTTTTGAAAAAAAGAACCTTGCTAAGGTGGGCAAAGAGAAGCCTAAGCGGCATACTTGCGGCAGTGACACTGGCGACCTCTTTTGATTACAGTCCTTTGGTGGTGTATGGAGCAGAAGTCATAGACGCTATCGCTTCTGCCGCATATCATGACAATGCATTTGAGTACGGACTTTTTGTCGGAAGCGAAAGTCAGGGCGTGGAAATCAATGCAGGGCATTTTTGCCTGGATGGAGATATGCACGGGAATGAGGACTTTGTATATCGCGGAACCGGCATAAACGTTACCGGCAGGTTAGAGACAGTAGGGGAGATGACCATTTCCGTATCGGACCCGGAGTATGAGGAGCATATCGGAAGCATGAAGGAAGACTGCGCAGTGCTTCCTATGCCGGATATTACGGAAGAAATCGAAGCGGTTGTGTTAGAGGATTGTCAGCTTTACCATGGCTACGCAGGGTTTTACGGAGAGGAAATTTTAGTATCTACGCCCATCTATGTGGCAGGTTCTGCGGGAATCGGCTCCGGTGTATTTGAAGGAGACGGCACCTTGTATGCCACAGAAAGCATTTATTATTCCTGCGGGGAAGTAGGAAATCTTAATGACGGGAAGGTTCTGTTTGTAGCCGAAAACGGAAACATTCAAATCAATGCTTCCAATACCACATTAAACGGAATCCTGTATGCACCCAGGGGAAATGTAACGATTACCGGAGAAAATGTGACCATCAACGGACGCATCATTGCAAACAGTTTCCACTTTTACGGAAGTAACTTAAATATCGTGGTGGGAGAGGATGATTTAAGCCTTTTGACACCGTATTTGGAAGAGGAGGACAAGGCGCCGGTAGCGATGCTTTTTGGCCCGGAGTATGTGCTGCGGGGAGAAACCGGAGTTGCTTATGTTACGTTAAACGATGCAAGTACTTCGCCGGATGGAGATGCCCTTTTAAAGGAGCTTTGTGTGTCCTTTGACAGTGACGGTGACGGAAGTTATGAGACGGTGGTGTTCCAAAAAGCGGGAGAGAGTGGAGCGCAGGAATTTACGCTGGGTACACCGGGACAGTATAGAGCAAGCATAACCGTTACGGAGGATACCGAGAACGGACTTTCTGACAGTACAGATTTTTATTTTGAAGTGTTAAATCAGGCACCCACGGTAAGCGGAAGGATTTTACCGGAGCGGAGCCTTAACGTGGTGCGCCTGATCGGGGAAAATGACACGGGAGACGAGACCGTGGAAGGGACCCTTTCCTCTTTGAGAGAAGATGGTTATGAGGTGTCCTATGTAGAATACGCCCTTAGCGGAAACCGGGTGGTTACCATGGCAGAGCAACAGAGCATTGCCATGAACGAAGATATCAGTACAGCAGGAGAAGAGGCTGACGAGGATGGGATGCCCGGGGCATCGGAAGAAACCGGTTCTTCCGGAAATGCAGGCGGCGTAGAAAGCGAACATACCGGCGATGCCGGCAACGGCATTGTATTAACCGGCAATACGCTTTATGGGGAAGACCATACCTACGCCCTGTCTTGGGAAATGATGGAAGGAGCCCAAACAGAAGGTTTCCGGCTTCTTCGAAGACAGGAGGACGGTGCTTATACCAGTATCTCTACCTGGGACGGAGAGAGACAGATTCGGGTGTTAAATGTTTATCCTGAAAACGGTGTGAGAGATACCTTTACCCAGTGGATGCAAAGTCCCCTTGGAAATACGGGAATTCGGGCAGACCATGGTCTGTTTGATATTACTGCGGTGTATCTTGTTGACTTTAATGCCAGCCCGGAAGCGTATTTGCAGGATGAAGAGGGAAGATACCTGTATGATGTTATCTTCTTTGGTGCATCCGACAGCAATGCGGGAAGAGATTTATCGGATGTAGCCGTAGAAGCGGTAGAAGGACACATCGCTGATGGAAGAGGCGTACTCTTTGGCCATGATACGGTGTGTTTGGCAGGCGGAGCCATCCATCCGAATTTTGCTTCTTTTTCAGATGAACTTGGGATAATCAGTAGTACAAACAATCGGAATACGAGAAGTAATCAGGTAGAAGTGTTAAGGGAAGGGACTTTAACCAGTTATCCGTGGGAAATCAGCGGTACGCTTATGATTCCGCAGAGTCATACTCAGGGACAGCTTGCAGGAGGTAGTCTTCCGGGAACGGTGTGGATGCGCTATCTGATTACGCCTAGTATCACAGACAGTGCAACCGGTGCTACCAATGATGCCTACCTTGTCACTAACAATCAGGCGGCTCTGATTCAGACCGGGCATTTAAACGGAAATGCCTCCATTGATGAGCGAAAAATCCTTGCCAACACCATTTGCTATCTGGCGCAAAGAACGGAGGAGCAGGAAGCAAAGGATGTGACGGCATACGACGAGGCAGCCCCTGTCGTTACCGGGCTTACCTCTTCTTATACCGACCTTACGTTGACGGGAATGGAAATTTCCATCACCGGGGAGGATAGGGGAACCACCTATACCTACTACGTGGAAGGAATCCCTGCCCGGGAAGGGGAAGATGCGGAAAACGCCACGGAGGACGGGGTGTATTATTCCAATACCGTAAGCTATGAATCCATTAGCGGGATGGCAGGCTTTGTGGTAGAAATCAGTAATTCCATGGCAAGCGGCGATATGGAGGTGACTTACGATGCCGAGGGCAATATCGAAAATCTGCAGCCGGCGGAGAATGGAAGACTTACCATAGAGGTTCCTTCGGAGTACATGGGACAGGATTGCTATGTCCATGTATTGGCAGTGGACCATGCAGGAAATGTCAGCGAGGAGCAGGTATTTTCCCCGGATACCACACCGGAGATTTTTGACCCGGAAGAATTTTTACTTTCCGAGGCGGACTATATCTTGCTGGACGGCGACCATGCATTTGCCTCGGTCTATGAGCAGGCAAGGTTAGAGAAGGCTATCCTAGAGACCGGTGCCTACGTGATTTTGTTAGACGATGAAAATACAGACCGGGATGGCGCGGTATGGGGCGGCATCTCAATAGACCTCGTGGTTACCGGCGAAGCAGAGCTTTATGCCCGGATGGCAGAGCGGGAAGAAGAACGGGAAGAGAACTGGCAGGAGCATGCTCTGGTGGGGGATACCGTAAGCTATGAGGTATTTTACGCTGACCCGGAAGCCGACCCTTGCTATGCGGTGCGATATGGTGCTTTGGTAGCGGGCGAAATGATTTATGGAGATGCGCCGGAGCTGACCCTCACAGAGCCGGGCACCTATTCCTTTGGCGTACAGGTGCAGGATAATCCGGTGGGCGAATTGGAGGGGCTTAGCGGATACCGCTTATGGTCTGAGGAAGTGATGCTCCTTGAAAATGCATCGGTTTCTTACCGCCCGGTGGTGTCTTTATCCGTAACCGCGTCCTACGAAGAGACGATTTTTGGATATGAAACTCAGGTTATCCCTGAGGCTTATGTGCCCGGCATGGAGCAGGAAGAAAATCAGGGCATTGCAGAGATTTTGTACTCTTATAAAAGGGTAGGGGATGCTACGTGGACGGAAGGGGAGCTTCCGGAAGTACTCTCCTACGGAGACGTTTATATAGTAAAAGCAGTGGCGGTAGATACGCGGGGCGTGGAAAGCCTGCCGGCGGTAGCCATCGTGGATACCTTAAGCGGCGAGGCACCCTTGGTAAGCGGTCACGTGGCACCAATAAAGCAAGTGGAGCTTTTGCTTTTGGAAGGCGAAATCGGGGAGGAGTCTGCCCTTTTTGCCGGCTTGGAAGCGTTGGAGGCAGAGGGCGTAGCGGTGCTGACAAGAACCCTTTCTTTGGATGAATTTCTTTCCATGGGAAGTGTTTTTGAGAAGGAAGGCTCTGCCCGCTATGTGGTTTACCTTGGAGATGCCCTTACGGAGATGGATACGGCAAGGGTATTGGAAAGGGGCCTGGAAGAAGGGGCAATGGTAACCCTTACCTATGAAGAGGATGCACTACTTAGCACCATCTATGAAGACGCAGAGCGATTGCCGGGAACGATAGAAAACGGCATTCTCTTAGGGCAGGAGGTTTCCTTCCATGGTACCTACGAAGCCTTAGAGGAAAGCGGTCTGGCAAATGTCCGCTTTATCGTGGATTATCGGGATTTTGTGACGGGAAGAAGTCAGGTTACTACTTTGGAAACAGAGCCGGCATTGGCCCTTCCCGGCGTTTATGATATTTATCTTCAGGTGGCTCCCATCTATGAAAACGGAAGCCTTGGAAGCTATGGGGAGATGATTCCCATGGCAGAGGACCTTATGGTCTATGAAAGACCCGAGGCAGAGATGCAGGTTAATCTTACGGGGGATGCCGAGGATTATCAGACCGTTTTGGCGGAAAGTACCTATGAAAGCGAAGCTTACGGAAACGGCAATGCCATTAGGGAAGAAACCTATGGTTACATGCTCCTTCCGGCGGCTTCGCTGACAGAAAGTGCGCTGCCGGAAGCGTTGGAACGCGATCGGATTTATGTGGCGTATTATCAGGTGACGGATGGAAACGGCGTATCTTCCTACCCGGTAGCAGAGATCGTGGATACCCATGGAGTGCCGGTGCCGGATACCACTGCGCCTGCAGTTTATATCGAAAGTCCCGCAGAGGAAGAAATCCTTGCGGATTACGTAACGGTACTGGGAAGCGTCAGCGATGACGGAGGAGAAGTCAGCTATACCCTTACTCTCTATAACGACGAGGAAGAGCCGGTATGGCAAAGCAGCGGCAGCGGCACCCATAGCGCAGAGAGTCTTGGAAGCTTTGACACAAGAGGCATGGAAAACGGCTTTTATACCTTATCTCTTTTGGCTACCGACGAAGCCGGAAACGAAGGCGTAACAAGTGTATCCGTGGTGATTGCACGGCCGCTTATAACCCTGACGGGTGCAGCTATTTCTGAGGATACTTTACTTATTTACGGCGAAAAAGATACGGTAAATACCTTGGCAGAAGTAACCTATTCCTATGAAAGAGAAGGAAGTGGGGAGCGAATCGAAGTAGAGCCTTACGAAGACGGAGAGGCTTTGTTTGGTGTGCCCATCGAGGACTTGGAGGCAGGTACCTACTACTTCTATGCCGTTTCCACGGACGAAAAGGGCTTTGGAAGTGAAAGCGCGCTTACCATTACTTTGTACGGAACCGGGGAAGAGACGCCGGAAGCAGAAAGTGGGGGGGCATTGCAGCTTTGGTTTGAAGATGTGTACTTTACGCAGGGAAGCGTCAGCGGAAACGACATGGAGGATAACAGCGCATCGGAGAATTCGGTAAGTGGTAACAGTGCCGGTAACGAAACGGTGAGCGGAAATGATGCCGGTGACGAAACGGTAAGTGAAAACGAAGCAGAAGAAGATACGCTCCGTGAAAACGAGGCTAGTCAAAATACCGTCAGCGGAAACAACGTTAACAATAACAACGTTAGCGGAAATAACGCCAGCGCAGCCGCGAACGAGGAAAACAACATCAGTGGAGATGAAGGAACAGACGAAGCGGAGGAAGAAACGGCTGACGAAGAAGACAGCGAAGAAGATAGCGACAGCAACATAGAAAACAGCGAGGAAGATACTCCGTCAGAGGTAGAAGTGGTTTCGTCAGAAACTACAGTGACAAATCCGGAGGAACCCGAAACGGTGAATAAATCCAGAGGGGCAGAAGTAAGCACTGGAAGCAGCAATGAAGAAGATGCAGCAGATGTGGATAGTACCGGTGATACCGAAGCCTGCGAGGAAGTCCTGTGCATCACCGGCGGATACGTGGCAGAGGAAGCACTTTCCGAGCAAGTATTTACGTTGCAAAACATGGATACCTTAGAAGAAATCCCGCTTACCATCGAACTGTCCGAGGGAAGCATTACCCTGCTGGCAGAAAAGGATGCCTTGGAAAGCGGTACCTACCGGGTGGAAGGACGATTAAGAGACGAAAGAGGACAGGAGGCTTATGCTTCCATGACCTTTACTCTTACGATGGATAGCGAGACGGAAATCTCTGCGCCCTCTTACGTCTTGCCTGCCATAGAGGAAGTCCGCCTTCGGGAGGATAACAGCGCCTTAGATATCTTAGGCACAAGGGGCGAGGGCATCACCCTGTCCTACGTGTGTGAAAATACAGAAACCGGGGAAGAAATCACAGTGGAACTCCCGGAAGAATCGGAAGCAGAAGAAAACCTTCTTGCTTATATCCCTACGGAAGACTTAGAAAGCGGTACGTATACCCTTTTTGTTACCATGACGGAGGAAGGCGGCGAAGACGTAGCGGTTTATCATCATACCTTTGCCTATACCAAGGGAAGCAGCGGCAGTCTCTCCTTATCGGAAAATAATGCCGGAGAACAGCCGGATACCCCGTCCGAACCGTCAGACCCTACAGACAGCGAGGCACCAAGCCTTAGCTTTTCCATTGAAGATGAAGACTTTATTATCACGGAGTATACCCCCATTGTAGGCTCAGTGTCCGATAATAATGCGGTAAGCTATGTGATTACGGCGACGCCGGAAGGAAGCGAGGAGGAAATCCTTCTCTATGAAGGGGAGGGCGCAGTGGAAGAGGGCGTCCTTGGAGGCATTGACCCGACGCTTTTGGCAAACGGCAGCTACACCATCGCGGTAACGGCTTATGACGAAGCCGGAAACGTCCGGATGGGAAGCGCCACCTGTCAGATTGACTGTCCTTTAAAGGTCGGAAACATGTTCCTTGGCTTTACGGACCTTGTGACCACCATGCCCTTTGGACAAATCAGTCTGAGCAGATACTATAACTCTAACAATAAAACCCCCGGTGACTTTGGCTACGGCTGGAGCATGGGGCTTACCGGCATGGAGCTTTATGAAAGCCATGACTTATCGGTGGGCTATACCCAGACCATTACCGGTAATGGCCTTAGCACCACCTACGCTTTGCAGGAGACGGTATGCCATGACGTGACGGTGCATTATGGAGACGGAAGCACGGACCGCTTCCGGGTTACCTTAAGCCCGGAAAGACAGTCCCTTCGTCCCATTGAATACGTGACGGTTGGCTTTACCTGCCTAACCAGCGAGGATGTAACTTTAGCTATCGACGGCAACAATAACGCCCTTTACATGGACGGCCTGCTTCTCTGGGAAGAGGAAAGCAACCATAACGGCGTAAGCTATGTCCTTACCTTGGAAAACGATACGAAAATATATTTGTCGGAAGCAAGGGGCGTTACCAAAATCGAAGATGCCAACGGAAATGTGACGGTAGTTACCGAAGACGGATATTTCTTGGAAAGCAGTTTAAGCGGAAACGGCGCAACCGGTACCGCCATGGGTATCACCTTCCTTCGGGACAGCGAAGGCCGCATTACCAGTGCCACCGACCACTTAGGCCATAGCATGAGCTATGTCTATGATACCAACGGAGACCTTGTGGAGGTGATTAACGCTGCCGGAGAATCGGTAAGCTTTGTCTATGACGATGCCCATAACTTACTTAACATCTATGACCCCATGGGCAACGCGGTGGCACGGAACGAATACGACGAAAATGGCAGATTACTCTCCGTAACGGATGCAAGCGGCAATACCGTAACCTACGACCATGACGTGGAAGGCAAGGTAGAAACGGTACGGGATCGAAACGGCAACGTCACCATTTATACCTACGATAACCAGGGAAATATCTTATCCGAAACCGATGCCTACGGAAATACGGCATACAACACTTATGACGAATACGGAAATGTACTGACCGAGCAGGATAAGCTGGGAAATCTCACGACATACACATACAATGAGGAAGGAAACTTAATCGGAATCCTTACGCCGGACGGTGTGCGGTCTAATACGACGTATGATACTGCCACCAGGGTAGCTACGGTAACTCGAAACGATGTGCTTTTGGCCACCATGACAGCGGATGAGAATGGAAATGTGACTTCGGTTACGGAAGAGGGCGGCAATACCCTGTCCTTCTCTTACCTTGCAAACGGTCAGTTATCCGGCATCAGTGACAGCTTTGGAGTATGCAACACCTTTACCTATGACGAGCTTGGAAATGTGACAAGGATGGTAAGCGGGGACGGCACTGCCAATGAATTTACTTACGATACGGCAGGAAATTTAACCGGCCTATCCATTATCGGAACGGACGGAAGCATCTACCGGGCAGAGTATAGCTATGATGAATTGGGTCGCTTGCTGCAATCTACCGACGAGGAAGGAAATGTCACCAGATACAGCTACGACGAAAACGGCAACTGCGTAAGTGCCATCGATGCCCTTGGAAGAACCTATGGCTATGCTTACGATTCCATGGGAAATGTCACAATGGTAACCTACCCGGACGGCACCAGAGAGACCTTTACTTACGACGCAGAAGGCAATCAGCTGACGGCAACGGACCGGACCGGTCTTACGGTAACGGCGACGTATGATGCTTTGGACCGGATTACAACGCTGACCTACCCGGACGGTACAAGAGAAACTTATACCTATGACGGCAACGGAAATGTGCTGACTCATGCCGGCATTACGGGAAGTGTAACCGCCTACGAATACGATGTCAGAAACCGCTTAATTAGCGTAAGCAGTGATAACGGCGGTACCGTAACTTATACCTATAACGAAGCAGGGCAGACCGCTTCCTGCAGGGATGCGCTGGGAAATACCTACCATTACGAATACGACCTTCGGGGAAATATGACAAGCGTCACCTACCCGGATGGAAGCCATGCATCTGCCACTTACGATGAAAGAGGACGGTTAATTTCCGAAACGGATGCTAACGGAAGTACCACGACTTATGCCTATGACATCATGAACCGGGTTACCGGCATTACGGATGCGTATGGCACCCAGCACCGTTATACTTACGATACCTTGGGAAATTTAGCTACTGTAACCGACGGAAACGGAAATGTTACCACTTACGAATACGATGCCCTTGGAAGAAACACCGCCGTAGTAAACGCGGCAGGAAACCGAAGGGAATATACCTATGATGGTATGGGCAAGGTGATGACTGCCATAGACTTCGACGGCAGTCTTACCACTTATACCTACGATGCTTATGACCGGGTTATCAGCATCACCAAAAACGGAGAAACCACCGGAGCAACCTACGACGAATACGGAAGATTACTTACGTTATCCTACGGAGATAGCTTCGTTTCTTATACCTATGACACGTACGGCAGGATTACAAGCAGAACCGACGGCATTGGAAATGAAGTATGTTATGGGTATGATGAATATGGAAGGGTAAATACCATAACGGCTATGCGGGGAGATGAGCTTCTTACCAGCACCACGTATGGTTACAATGCGTACAACCAGTTAATTTCTGTCACGGATGAGAATGGAAATACCACAACCTATACTTATGACTTAAACGGCAGCTGTACTTCCATGACGTATGCGGATGGAACGAAGGTAACCTATGCTTATGATGAATGCGGATTACTCATTAATGAAACGATAACTAATCCGGCAGGGGATATCATTCTTTCCTATGCTTACACTTACGGCAACTGCGGCGAATGCTTAAGTGTGGTAGAGACGGATGAAGAAGCAACCATTACCACAACCTATACTTATGATAAGCTTCTGCGTTTAACAAGCGAGACCATTACCGACGGCAACGGTACGTTGACTATAAGCTACACGTATGATAACGTGGGTAACCGTCTGTCAAAGACTACCACCTTTACCGGCGAAATCAGCTCCTTTGCGGGAGGGGAAGCCTGGGCGGTTTACAAGACCGGAACCATTACTTATACCTACAACGAATTAAATCAGTTAATTACAGAGACAAGTGAGGATGGCACCAATACCTACGCTTACGATGAAAACGGAAATCTGACTTCCCTTTCCGGGGAAAAACAGGTATCCTATACTTATAATAGTTTGGGTTATCTTGCGGAGGCTACCATTACAAGTGGCGGCGTAACCACCTGGGAATCCTACACTTATGATGGGGAAGGCAACCGCGTAAGCGTAACCGTAAGAGGCGGCGGAAGGCTGCGGCCCGAAACAACGTACTATGTAAACGATGCTTGTAGTAGTTTAACGCAGGTCTTAGCAACCATCGATGAAAACGGAAACGTAAAACAAACCTACCAGAGAGGCTTAGGTTTAATTTCCTATAGCGAATGCCTTGGCAATGAAGGAAATGAAACAACTTATTACCTCTCCGACGGTAGAGGAAGCGTAACGGCACTATTAAAGGAGGGCAGCATCACCGACCGTTACCATTACGACGCTTACGGCAATCTCATAAAGAAATCCGGAAGCAGTGAAAATGAATATTTATACAACGGCGAATCCTATAGCGAGACAACAGGACTTTACTACCAGCGCGCCCGTTACATGAATCCTACCACCGGCACCTTTATCAGCATGGATGCTTACAACGGCACCACGGATAACCCGGTGTCCCAGCATAAGTACTTGTATGCTAATGCAAATCCGGTGATGTATGAGGACCCCAGTGGGTATATGTCTATGATGGAGATGCAAGTTGGTATGGCAATGAAAAGCATTCTTATGGGCGGAATCTCCAATATGTTTTATGTATCGTTAAGTAACGATGCTCAAGAGAACGGAATGTCAATAGGAGAAATGTTAGAGGCATTTGCGGTAGGAGCAATATATACCATGCTGGGACTTATGGTGGCGTTGCTTTTTGAAATTTTGTGTCCGGCACTGTTGATTTTAGGAATAATTTTATCTCCCTTCATAGTGTTATATAATGGGCATAACGCGATGCGGCAAGCACAGGCGCTTGGAGAAGACCGTCAAGCAGCATTTTGTTACATAACTACTATCCTGGGAAGTCTTGTAGCAGCGGTGGGTGGACCAAGAGCAGCCTTTGACTTGATGGACTATCGAATGTCAAACGGTATACCGCGACAAGGAAATGCAGGACAAGGATGCGTTGGGGAAGAGAGTGGTAATACATCAAAAATAGGAGATTTTTCTGGGTTAAATGGAAGTAATGTAGATGATATTTTAGATAGAATACCAGATGATGCTGTTTTAAGAGAATTAACGCCAGTGAATGGTGGAGCAACAGAAGGTTTTGAGTTTAAATGGATGCAGGATGGACAAACATATCGAGTTAGGGTGCATAATCCTGACCCAAGTGCTCCTATAGGTACAAATGCTCATAATAATTGGGTTGTTAGAGTTCAACGTGGTCGTCAATATTATGATTATACTATTGATGATTTTCAACCTGCAAGATTTACAAATCCAAATGGTGATTTTTTTGATGAATCGATTATGAACAATACACATATTCCAATACAAAATCCATATGATTAGGGAAAGGAAATTGATATGAATAACAAGGAAGTTGATAACATAAGGGCAGCTAAAGACGAAGCAGAATATTTAAGTATTCTTGAAATCATTGGTGATAAAATAACATATAAATCGTATAATACAGAAGAAGTACAACTTATTATAACAGAATTGTTAAAAGAAGATATTTTGTCTTTTTCGTATGCTGTGAGAGAACAGATATTATATGTAATATGTGAGGCTAATGGCTTTTATGAAATTAAAAACAGTGTAGATTTTAATAGATTATCAGAAATAGTAAATTTTGTTGAAGATGACCTAAAAGAATATATTAATGAGGTTATATATTAGTGTGGTATCTTAATAGCTTTAGTTTTGGTGATTTGTATTTAGTGTAGTGGTGCCATCGACCACTTAGGCCATAGCATGAGCTATGTCTATGATTGCTATTTCAACACCGTTGTAGGAAGCATATTTGCCATTACCGGAGTGATTGGTGGATTAAGAGACTTAGATAACCTTTTAACTATCACACAGCAGGATGCAACTGCCGGACCGGGATGTGTTGGTGCAGGGGATGATATTGACGCGCCGAATGTTGTCGGGGAAAATAGGATATGGACAAGATTAGACACGATAGAAGATATAGCTGATTATGGAACAAATCTAGGAAGAGATGGTCAATAGTAGTGGTACTTCATATGGCGTATGAAAACCATTATACATATGCTGACAGATTGGATTATGGTAATTGAATAAGTAATCAAAATTGAAAAAACAGTTTCACATTTGTATAAAAAATTATAGTACAAAATAGCTTAATCCATTGGTTGATTATTTAGATAGATGGAGCTGTTTTTTATAAAAAAAATAAAAATTGAAGAAAAAATACAAAAACCGACACTGAAAATACAAAAATCGACATCCCCCTTTTTTAAAAAAAAATAAGAATATAATAAAAAACAGAATAGGAAAAGATTATATTTGAAAATGAAACTAAAAAGTTACAAAAATTAGTTTTTCAGGACATATGTAAGAAGAACAATATGTGAAGAAATAAATAAGACAAAAGCGAAAAGGGATTTTGTATATACTGATAGTTTTTATTTCTTAGATAAAAGTAGAGAAGGAGTAAATAATTATGTTTGTTGATGTAATTGAGTATAGTGATGTAAAAAGAAAGTTCTATTATAAAAATAGAAATTTTGAAGAAGTATTGACCTGCATTGCTTTTAAATTTGATATTACATTCAATTGTACAATAGGAACAAAAGTAATAAAAAAACCGAAATTTAAGCAAACAAAAATATTCATATGTAAAAAATGCTTTGATTATTTTAAAGTAAAAATATCCTTAAAGCAAATTGGTTTTTTGTTAAAACCACAAAAAGGAAAGTTTCCTTATACCTCTATACTTATTATACAAACTATATATAATCTTTTGAAAGAAGATGTCGAGGATTTAGAGTGGAAAATTAAATTGGACTGTTACTTGAAGAATTTAAAAGACGAAAAATGTAAATATGAAAGATTTCTTTTAGAAGATATTTCAGAAAAGATAGTGTGCCATAAAGATGAATATATGTTGACAGAATATAGTCATATCGTTGAGTATTTTATTGCTACGAGAGAGAGTTTTTATATGGAATTTGATGATTTCCCAATGATAGAACATTCTAATAAAAATTTCCCTTGTTCAAAATTTTTGTACAACAGTATTTTTGGTAGAATTTGTGTTTACGAAGGCGAAAGGACATATATTAAAATATTATGAACAAATTAAGAGAATATCTATATAACGAAAGATTAATATATGCATTAGGGGAAAATAGTAAAGAAAAGAATGATATTATCCTAAAAGAATTAAAAGAACTTGTAAATATTGTAACAACTGTTGCTACTGGTATTTTAGCTAATTTAATATCAACTTCAGTTGTTTCAATAATGAATAATCAATTGTGTAAAGAAGAGCCTATAGGAAAATATATATTGGTAACAACTATATTTTGTTTATTCCTATTTATTATTATCTGGTATTGCTGTATAAAATGGATAGTTCCTTTTTTTTCTAAACTTTTACATAAAGAAATTATAAATATAGATTATCCTAAAAAAGAAGTAATTGCTAATAAATTTAATACAGAGATAATTCAAAAAATAATTGAATTAAATGAAATAGTAGATGTAGCTTTGTCATCTACCAGGAAAGAAAATAAAGTGCTAATTCTTGCACTGGGATTGTATAAGTATCAAGAAATAATAGATTTTTTTAATATGAGTTTTGTTATAAATGAAATACAGATACGAAAAACTAGTGAAGATAGTCCAACAGGAACTTTCAAGTATTCTTTTAATAAGTATATTTTAGTATCAGTAATACAAATTATATCTGATATAGAAACTAAAATAAATAAACTATTAAGTAATATAAAAAATGATTATCCAAGGGAGTACAAACTTTTAGAATATGATTTTCAAATGATTCAAAAGGATAGTGAAAAAGTTAAGAAAAAAATACGAGAATAAATTCGTTATATAAAATTATGTCAAAGGAGGAAAATAGATATATGCCATTTATTAACAAAAGAAAAATTGAATTTACTTATCAATCCCCGGTAGAAATGTATAAGGATAACAAGTCTGGAAATAAAAAAATCATGGGATTATTAGATTACCAGAGAGATATGTTGGAAGGATATATGACAAGAATAAATAGAGGGAACATAGCGATAGAAATGCCGACAGGTAGTGGTAAGACGTTAGTGGGACTTCTTATTGGTGAATTCCGAAGAAGAAAAGAGCATGAGAAGGTAGTATATTTGTGTCCAACTAAACAGCTGGTACATCAAGTTGTGGAACAAGCAAATAACAATTATGGATTAAAGGCAATAGCATTTTGTGGAAAACAAGCGGACTATAATGAAAAGGATAAAAATGATTTTCTTCGGGCAGAAGTGATAGCTGTTACTACATATAGTGCGTTTTTTGTTCAGAATACTTTCTTTTCTGATGTAGACATCATTATTATGGATGATGTCCATTCAAGCGAAAGCTATATTGTTGATAATTGGACTCTTAATTTTGGTAGAGAAGATGAGGTGTTTCCGAAATTAGCACTATTTTTTAAAAAATTTATTGGTGAAATAGAATATAAAAAATTAGTCGGAAATGATGAAGAAGAACAGACAGATTCTTGGTGTAATACAGTTCCTAATGGTTTGATAAAAGATGATTATGATTTGTTAGATGATTTAATTGATAAAGAACTTAGTTATGAGAGTGGAAGTAATTTCTTTGTATGGAATAGAATTAGAGAAAATTTGAAAGAGTGTAATATCTATGTAGAAAAGGGTAGAATTCAAATACGTCCTTGGATTGCTCCGACAATGACACATGTACCCTTCAAAAAAGCAAAACAAAGAATATTAATGTCTGCTACCTTAGGAAAAGGTGGAGAGCTAGAGCGTGTAACAGGACTTTCTAAAATAGAGAAATTACCGATTGTGAATGAATGGGATAAAAAAGGCGTTGGAAGAAAATTTTTTATTATTCCTCGCTTGTCATTAGGGCAAGATAGCGAAGCAAAGGTTTTAGTAGAATTACACAAAATTGCGAAGAGAAGTGTTGTATTAACGCCCAGTAAAAGGAAGAGTGAAATAATAGAAGAAATTGCAAAAAATAGTATTCCAAAAATAAAAATTTATACAGTAAATGATTTAGAAGAAAATAAGAAAGAATTTATACAGCAAGAGAATGCGATGGTTATTATGGCAAATCGTTTTGATGGAGTGGATTTTCCGGATGATGAGAGCCGCCTGCTAGTAATAAGTGCCTTGCCTAGAGTAACAAATATACAAGAGAAATTTTTGGTTTCCAGAATGGGAGCGACTAAGTTATATGCAGAGCGAATCCGAACAAGAATTATACAAGCGGTAGGAAGATGTACAAGAAATACCAGAGATTATTCCATCGTATGTATATTAGGAAATACGATTATCAATGATTTGATTGAACCCAAAAAACTACAGCAGTTCCCACCGGAATTAAGGGCAGAAATAGAGTTTGGAATTGAAAATTCATTAGAATACAAAAATATTCAAGAAATAATTGATAATGCACATAGTTTTTTGAAAAATGATGATGAATGGCAAGAAGCACAAGAAACGATTGTTGCTAAGAGGGATGATTTTTCAATAGAAGATGCTGCGGATGAGCATATTCTTTCCATTTTACAAGAAATAGCAGATGTTGAAGTTGATTTTCAATATGCAATGTGGAAAAAAAGCTATAAAGAAGCATTTGTACATGTTAAAAATATTATAGAAAAATTGAAAGCGCAAAAGTTAAATGGATACAAAAGTTATTGGAACTATGTAGGGGGGACACTTGCGCATTATTTAGTACAAATGGATTTGTTAGAATATAAAAAAATAGGTGAAAAAATGTTTCAGGAAGTGTTAAAAGATAACATTAGCGTAAAATGGATGGTTCGTCTTCAAGAGGAACTATTTTCAAGCAATTCTCAACTGGAAGAATATGATTATATGGATGAGATAATACCGCAGATAGAAGTTGGTTTGATGGAGTATACGAATGAAACTAAAATAAGAAAAAAGATAATTGAGATTGAAAGTTATTTAAATGATCAAACCGAAAAAAGTGGGCAGCGGTTTGAACACGGTCACTATGAATTAGGAAAAATGTTGGGGTATATATCAAAGAATAACAATACTTCAGGTGCACCAGACCCCTATTGGCTGGTTGGTGATTTGTGTTTCGTTTCGGAAGATAAGGTATATAAGAGTGATAAAAAAATTCCTATTTCAGATGCAAGAGAAGTTTCATCTCATCGAAAATGGATAATAGAAAATGAACCGTTAGTTACAAGTAAAACAAATATTATTGTAAATATGATTTCGAATGCCACAAAATTGGATATTGATGGAAAACATATTGTTGATGATATTTACTATTTAAACAAAGAAGAATTTACCAAGTGGGCTGCAAAGGCATTAGAAGTTATAGCGAAATTAAAAATGACCTTTATTGAGGCAGGAGATGCAGAATGGAGAACTGCTGCATGTAAAATGATGAAGGCGGAAAAAGTTACCCCGTTGGACTTTAAGAAATTATGCACAAAAACATGGTTAAAGGATATTGCTGAGTGATAATAAAAAAGTGTGAAAAGAATGACATAAGGCATGACAGGAGAATAGTGTGAAAAGTATTTTTTATAAGCGAATTTGTGTTTGTGAGGCAAAACAGCAGTCTGTGGAAACGCATGATTATAATTTGTGATGTTTTTAGAGGTAAGAATAAGTGAATCTCCTGTCTCCTTATGTGAGGAATGATTTTATACATTCAAATCCTTTCTTGGATGCTTTGTTGTTAAAATATTCTTTTGTTTGGCCGTTGCTACATGGGTATAAATCTCCGTTATGTTGATGGAACTGTGTCCCAGAAGTTCTTGGATGTATCGGATGTCAACATCTGCCTCTAATAGGTAAGTGGCAAAGGAGTGTCGGAACATATGGGGCGTTATATGCTGGTTAATGCCTGCTAGGGAGACATATTTGTTTATCATTCTGCGTACGGACTGCTCTGAGAGCCGGGAACCTAATTTATTAATAAAAAAATATTCTGAGGATTGTATTTCAATGGAAAAAGCGGAGTAATATTTTTCAAGCGCAGAGATTACAGCTTCGTTACCTAATTGAATGCGGCGTTCTTTTGCACCTTTTCCGAATATCAGCACCACGCAATCTGTTAGGTTAATGTCCTGTGGCTTTAAGGAACATAGTTCCGAAATTCGGATGCCGGTAGCAAAAAGAAGCTCAATAATGGCTTCATCTCTGTAAAGGAATCGTTTTTGAAGTGGGGTATTTACAACCTGTTCCTGAGCATAAATAGTACAGAGCAAAGCTTCAATGGAGCCCAGTGGAATGATTTTGGGCAAAATAACCGGTTCGCGGAATCGGGTTTGTAGCTTATTGAAGGGAGTGATTCCGATGATATCTTTATACTCTAAGTAATGAAAAAAAGCCTTAATGGATGCGATTTTGCGCTTAACGGTTTTGGGTTTATATTGTTGGTGCAAAAATGCAATGTACTGTTCCAACATAGGAACGTTAACGTCTGAGACGTAAGTTGCAGAAATGTTTTGAGAAAATTGTGTTAGGTCGATGCGATAGGCTTTTAACGTTTTATTGTCAAGCCGTCTCTGAAACCGGCAAAAAGATAAGTAATTATCGAGTTGTAACTGTAGTTCATTCATATGTGTAATCTCCTTTTTTTCTTTTGTTAAAAGTGAAAGTTGTATAAAATTGTAAGGGAAAAGAAGCGAAGAGGGAATATGAATATTGAGTGAAGGATAATAGGTGATTATCTGTTGTTATGATGTATATACTGATGGATAATTTTTAGTTATCGATTGATTATATAAATAAAAACTATGCATTTTGCAGTAGTCAACATAGGAGTAACATAACATGAAAAGGAAAAACTTTGACAGAAAACAGTTGTTTATACTAATTGCAAGCCCGGTATTATCACTAATATCATTTGTTTTAGCTTATTTTTTGGATCCATTGAATTATCAAGAACATGTATCATTGGCGGCAATACCTGCCTTTTTACTTTCAATAATAATACTTGTTATAGGGCAAATAATTACAATACATAATGAAGTGGAAAAAGTTTCTGTGGATTCCGAACGAATTTATGAAACAGTTAAAAACTATTTGCATGTAACTAAAATGGGGACGCCTCAAAGCGCATGGAGATATATAATCGAAAGATTACCTATTCTAGAATATGTTCAGAATACGTCATTTAACTTTGAAGATGAAAAAGAAGAATCTAACGAACGCTTATATGATAACGATGTATATCAACAGTCTTTAAAAATGATAGCAAAGTATGTAAACAAAGGTTTAAAATGGAATGATATAGGCGATGCTTCAGCAATTGAGAGGTTCCGACAAATAGCTAGTTCCGTTTCAAAAAATTCAAAGGGACGCTATAATTATAAGTTAATAACTCAATCGGAACCTCAAATAGGTTTTATTTTGTTGACATATAAAGACGGAACAATGGAAGTCCTTTTTAACTGGGATTTCAGAGATATACCTCAAGATCCAACAGTTCTATTATCAAGAGATTCAGAAATTTATACCATGTTTGCTGCTCAATATAAAAGTCTGTGGAGAGTCGCTGTTAATGATTATGATAATAACGCCACCAGATCAACTTCATAAAAATATCTGTTTAGCAAATGAACATCGTTGTTCATCCAGTTACTAAGAAATTCGGCCGAAGTATCAGATACATGTTGACACGTCCAAAGTAAAGTTCCTTCATAATAAGGAATAAAATCTTGGTCAAAGGGACTAATACGTTCAAACAATTCAAAATTATATTCAAAATTAGTATATGCCGAATTTCGCAGAGCCACAAATGTCCTATCAAGATCATAGTGTTTAAATTTTTTACTATTACCTGTTGCAATTTGCAAATCCTGTTCAATTTTTTGTCTCATTGTGGTTGACATAGGACCAAATCGAATTGATGCACCATCGTATTGGCGTACAGCAAGTGTTCCTTGTGGTGTTCTTGTTGCCAAAATATTTATAAAATTGTCGATGTCTTTTATGTATGGAAAAATATTAAATGCTAAGGTTAAATCAGCAGAAGGAATTGATATGGCGTCTTTTTCTATATCCAATTGCATAAAAGATATTTTTCGAGACCATGTTTTGCTTCTGGAAATCGCTATTTCTAATGATTCGATATCGCTATCTATACCAATAAATTCACACTCTACAGGAAGTATTTCATTGAGAAGTTCCAGCCATAGTCCTGTTGCACACCCTAAATCAACAATTTTCTTTGGTTGCAGTTTTGCTAATCTCATTGCAAATGCTGTTCTTTCCGGTATCTTTGCGCGATGATGATTCTCTAACCAACTTGAATTAGCTAATGGTTTTCCTGATGAGTTTTCTTCTGAATACATGTTCATACCTCCTAACTTTGCTTAATTGACTGATAACTAAAAATTATCCATCAGTATATACATCATAACAACAGATAATCACCTATTATCCTTTATTGAGAGTTATTAAGTTAAGTGGATGTTTGTGAACGAGAATATCCTTTTGCCTTACTTACACGAATGGAGCTAGAAAGACTTATACTGTGGTAGTCAAGCAATTTTGTAACACCACTACCCAAATGATTCTAAAACATAACGAACTTCCTAAAGTATATAAAAACCATTATACAAATGCGGTTAAATTTGATTATGGTAATTGAATAGATAATCAAAAATGAAAAAACATACAAAAACCGACACTGAAATTGCAAAAACCGACATTTGTCTTTTTTTTAGAGTAATAAAGGATATAATAAAAAAAAGGAAAGAGCGTTGCCATTTTTGGAAAATAAATATTAATTTTGTCTTAATGTATTAAGGTAGTCTAGGGTGATGGAATGAAAAAATATAGCAAAGAAGAGGTTTTAAGACAATACGAAGAAAGTGGAAAAATAATGTATCAAGCCACTTTGGCTGGAGATTATAAAGCAAATAACAAGGAAGGTAAGCGTTTACTTAAATTTTTTAAATATTTTGAAAATGACCGAGAATTTTCTCGGGAATGTATAAAGGATATGTTAAATAGTGAGAATGTCGTAGTCAGAACAGAAGCAGCGGCATATTGTTTGGCATTAAATGAAAATGTTGATATTGCGATAGAAGTATTGTCTGAAATAAGTAGCAAAAAAGAGAATGGGATATTTGGCTTTAATGCAAAGATGACATTAGAAGTTTGGGAAAAACAGGGTTATTTGCGGATATATCCTAAAAAAGAAAAGTAATACTTTTTTGTGAAGAACCAAAGCATCAATAAAATATGTGGAATGAGTAGAAAAGATGATTGAGAAGAAAATAAGAGTAAGAAAAGAAGTAGTTCGTTGTGATATCTGTAAACAACCAAAGGTTTTTTGGTACTTGTCTGATTTTTCGTATGGACAAAGATTGGTTTACTTTGACAATAATATAAATCTTGCATTAATTAATCTGCTTGAAGATGAAATATTCTTGGAATATGCAGATATGGTTAAAAATGTGCTTAAGGAATATAATATATCCTGCTCATCTGATGATACAAATACATTTATTGATAAATCCTTTGGTGCCGCATGCGATACGATGTACGGAAAAAGTGTTGATTTTTCGGTGGGACAAAAGAGATGTTTACATTGTGGATCAACTAAGTTTGAGAAAAACATGATTGAGCCAGAAAGTATAATAGTAACAGAATTACCAGTTGTGGCTCATGAGAAATGGAAGATGCTAGATTATGGTCAGAAAGAGAGAATTATTCTTGATGAATTGAAAAAAGTAATGTCTGTGAAATAGAAAGTACGGTGCGTAAAATATGAACAATCAATATATTAGAAAATGTAAAGAAATATTTGAAGACAAGTATGAATATGAGTTAACGGAAATTAAAAGAAAGGAATATAGTGAATATTTTAACTTTGAAATGTCAGAAGAATATGAGTATATATTAGAGAATTATGCAGGGAAATATATAAGGGATAATTTTGGCTTTTATTCATTAGAAAAAACACCGTTAACAGATAGGGAAGGAGAAAATAAAGTGTCATACTTTTTTCCGCTGGAAGGAAAAGAGAATATTTTTTCGATATATGAAACGTATAAATCCCAATTGCCGTTAGATTTTATACCCATTGGTGAAATGGACGGAGGAAATCTGTTATGCGTGAACAAAAAAAATAAAAGCATAAATATATGGATTCATGATGAGTTAAATAAAAATACATATTTAGTCAGCGAAAATTTCGAGAGTTTTATTATGTCATTTAAAGAGTTAGTAATAAATAGGGATATAAATTTGGGCGTGGTTGAAACCAGATTTTCGCCCCAGTTTCTTGAGGCAATGAGGAATTATAAAAAATAATTTGTATGTGTGTTGCTACGGTGTTATTGGGAAGGAAGAGCAGAAGGAAATTAAGAAATAGATTTGATTATAGAAGGAGAATAATATTAAGTAAGGAAATGGAAATAATAGAATATATTAAAAAAATTGAATCGGAATATGATACTAAAATTGATTATACTAAAGCTGAGAAGAGAGAAAAGTTAATAAATGTTCCGGAAAAATTAAAGGAATTATACAAAGAAACAGATGGTATTGTTTTTCCATTTGGAAGGGTATATTCAATAGAGGAGGCACTGGAACAATCAGAAAATGAAGATAAAAGATATTTTTGTTTTGGAATAGATTATTTGAAAGAACATAAATGGTTGTGCTTATTTACGCCAAATGAAATGGGTAAATCTTTTAATTTGTGTGCAATATGTAAGCCGGATGAAGTTGATGGATTGTATGAAGATGTAATAGAATTTTTTGAAGATATGAGAGGATACTATGACGAAGATCCTTGGAATGTGATAGAAATAAAGCGAGCAAAAAATATTAATGTATGATGAAATAATAAATTTAAATTTTGATTGTTTCAAGAAACTGAACTGTGACTAAATGAAGCTGCTCCTGATTTAAATCGGTTGATTATTCGGGAGAAATTTTTATTAATCTTCAAGAGTTGGTTCACTCGACGAAATATTAAGTATGGATATTGAAAGTTTTACAGAAAAATACGTAAGAGGCATAAAATTTTCATATTGAAAAAATGATGCTAACTGCAGAACTAAGTTTGATTAAAAGATAGTTCTGTTTGGTATGAGCATTTGTCAGAAGAATTACTAAATTTGTAGAATAAGGGCGGCGATTATAATGAAATTTGTTGGAGAAATAATTTTTTCCATAAAGGATAAAAGCGAAATAGTAATTGATAAAAAAATGGACCTATGCGCTACCCGAATTATAAAATCGGGTGAGGAGGTTTCCATTGGAAAGAGAACCCAAAAGAATGTTTGGATACATGAAATAAAATTTAGCGGAGAAGATGATTTTCAATTAAAGTTGAAGGAATTTGCAAAAATATTATACGCAAGGAAGGACAGCATCGGAGAGTTGGTTCTTAAATATGAATTTGTTAGTATTGATATATACATACGCTCTGAACTAGGTCAACTTGGGTTCACAATTTATCCCGAGACATTAAAACAGATAGGCGAGCTTCAATGCGATATGAACATTCACATTCTATCGTATGGACAAGCAGAAGAATAGAATACACAGGATGTAGTAAAATGCATCATGGTACACGCTTGCTTGGATGATGCCAAAGAGAAGAGTAATTTTCGATATTATATATTAATGTACGTTCGCAGTGATATTCATATAAGCATATTTGCATGCGTTTGTTAATTTAAAAAATAGTAGAAAGGAAATGTAGGAAAATGGACTCTTTTTTGATATTTTTTTATATTTTAGATCAATGTTATGTGCCTGATCAAGAAGATGATTTGGGAGGATTTTTGGGAGCAATATCACCAGAACTTTGGGATGATGGTAAACC
Organism: Lachnospiraceae bacterium; assembly: GCA_015057055.1. Classification (GTDB taxonomy): domain Bacteria; phylum Bacillota; class Clostridia; order Lachnospirales; family Lachnospiraceae; genus NK4A136. Next base: position 44,962 of record SVFE01000002.1, read on the forward strand.
TATGGATAGAGCAGTTCTGAATGATTGGGAAAAAAAGTGCGAAAAAGAAACTATAAATAATCAAAATATAATTGAAAAAATAATTGAATTCTTGGAATCTTATGAAAAACAATTTGGATTTAATTTCTTTAATACAAAGGAGAGGCTGATTACATTGAATGAGAACGCAATAGTAGAAAATGCAATTGTAAAAGCAAAGACAATGCTTAAAATATTCAGTTATGATTAATTGAATATAAAATATGATATAGTGGTATTCGTTAAATTAAATACTACTTTTTTCTTTGAATTATTTTGCCTCCATTCAAAGTGTTTATGTAGTTATATGCAGACAAATTGGATTATGGTATTATTTGTTCCAACTAAGAGGAGTGCATTGATGAGTATTATGTGGATGAGAACGAAAATTAGGAGAATAGAAAAAATGGAAAACAATCAAAGGAAAATGGAACGAGAATTACAAAAGGCATTAGCTATCGAATATGTTAAGGAATATTGTAATAAGAATAAATTTTCAGTTGAAAAATTGCGAAGTCAAAGATTTACACTAATAGGCAATGAATGTGCATTTGAATATGTAAATGATGCTGAAGCAGAAGAATACATTATAGATGGTGGAACGAAAAATCAGATTACACTAGTAATTAGATATGAAAATCAAAAGTTGCATATCGAAGAAACAGAATATACAAAAAAATTTTTGAGTATCGAAATGGGACAATAATTTGGCTTAAAAAATTACTTTGTGAATTCCTGAACAAGTAGTAAAGGAGGATATTAAGTGATAAAGTATGCGATTGACTTTGAGCGGCTTTGTGAAATTATGCCAAACTGGAAATGGTTAGAATTAAAAATTGGGCTAGAGAAAACGATTATTACAAGTAAAGATATAAAAGAATATGCGATACAAGTATTAAACGAATCCATTGATAAATATGATGTAGTTTTAGAGTTATCAATAGCCAATAAAGAAGAGGTATTGACAATTCTGGATAAACTCTGCGTTTTAGAAGAACAGGAAGAAGAGAAAATATTAAAAAAATGGATTTTTGCGGTTATATATTATGTATACACATATGATAGAGATAGAGTATTTGAGATAATTCAGGAAACTTATTCAGCATTTGAGTATCCGACGCAAATTCAAAATCTAATTCCATATATGCCATGCGAGGATGGAAGGACAATTCAGGAAAGACTTGAAGAATTTATGCGTGATGGAGAAGAAATGTATTTAAAGTGAGTTTATTGAGTTTATAATGATGTAACAATTTTGTAAGAGATTATACGAAGCTTAGGGAAAAATGGGTTATATCTGGTGGAGCGGACGAAATTGGAAAATAGTAACGAAATAAACGTCAACGGAAAGCAAGAGACATATTGTGTTAAAAAGGAGATTTTCATGAAAATTTGGCAATTAGATTTTGAAGTAGATAAATATGACAATCTTATACCGGAAAAAAATTTCACATTGGACGAGATACGGTCTTTTAATGGAAAAAAGAAAAAATGGAAATGGAAACCCTTGCCGGTAAAAAGGATGGAACCTGAAAAAAACTTAGAATTAAGTGACGCACCAGGGTTTTTTACGATTCCGGTTTTTAGTGATAGGGCCTTGAAGGTCCTTAGACCGATTATAAAAAACTCTACTGAGGAATTAAGACTTATTTGTAAAGAAAAAAAGTATTATGCAATAAATGTCACAAAAGTATTGGATGTTGTGGATTATTCGAAAGCGGAATACATCAAGTTTAGTGATGGAAACAGAATCATGGTTTTTGAAAAATACGCATTTCGGATTTGTGATGAATTAGTGCAAAATAATATTTTCAAAATCATAGATGAACCGCTTCGACGCGCTTTTGTATCTGAGAAATTTAAGAATGCTGTTGAAGAGAATAATCTGACAGGATTTAAATTTAGATTGGTGTGGGACAGTGAAGAATAGGAGTTATTTTTCTAGTTGTTGATTAGAGTTAGGGGGTAAGAGGTTGGAAAATAATGATATCGGGATGCTTCAATATATAGCGAAAGGTTTTGAGGGAACAGAATATGAATAAACTAGAAAATTTGAGTAAAGAAATATCTTATGCTTTGCGTCATGCACCATGGGAATATGAATTGGAAATGGACGAAGAAGGTTGGGTTCCTGTTGAACAGCTTTTAGATGCATTACATAGAAATGAAAAATGGGTCAATATCGGTGAAGCTGATTTGAAAGAGATGATTGAAAAATCTGAGAAGAAGCGACATGAACTGGTTAATGGGAAAATCAGGGCATTTTATGGACATTCGATACCGATGAAGATTTTAAAAGAAGAAAAAATGCCGCCAGATGTTTTGTATCATGGTACAGCAAGACGTTTTTTAGAATCCATTAATGAAAATGGCTTATTACCTCAGAGCAGACAATATGTTCATTTATCACAAGACATAGAGACTGCTGAAAATGTCGGAAGGCGCCATGATGATAAGCCCTGTATACTAGTCATTGATGCAAAAAAGGCATGGGATGACGGAGTAAGATTTTATTTGGGAAATCAAAAAGTGTGGCTGGCAGATACAATACCCAGTAGGTACATCAGAAAGTTGTAAGAAGTATATTTACATATTTTTAAGGTGTTTTTAAAGGGTAAATATAAAAACGGTGGATAATATGATAAAAATTCAAAGAGAACATGATGAACCAATTGAGTTGAATGTAGAAAGCCTAAAAGGAATAAAGTTAAAAGGATTTTGTTTTCATCGTTGTTTACTGAATGAGTTAGATTTTAGGGAAAGTGAATTATCAAATGTGGACTTCCGTTCAGCAGAGCTTAATAATACGTTATGCAATAAGTCTCTCTTGAAAGAAGCAAGGCTGATAATGGTAAATGCAAAAGAATCTTTTTTTGAGAATTGTAATTTTGAATCAGCGCTTATATTACACAGTAATTTTAATAATTCAAAATTTAATGGTTCAAATTTTAAAAATGCTACGATTAAGAATGTGGACTTTACAGGCTGTGATTTGCGAGGAGTTTGTTTTGACTGTGAAGGATTGGAAACATGTATTTTTACAAACGCATTATACGACGATAAAACTATTTGGAAGGGAAATTTTACTCTAGATGAATTTGGAGCGATAAAAATATAAGGTTGTAGGAAGAATTAAAAAGAATTTTTGAGAACGAACAAATGCCATTTACAAAAGGGGGCAGTCAAGCGTTTTTGTAACACTAGGAGAGAAGTATATGGATAAACGAAGGGAAAAAGATTAGTTTTAAACCATTAAAAGTCAATTTACAACATTCATGGTGGTAAATAGAGAAGAGGTACGGGGTGACTAGTTGTGTATAATGAAGAACAATGTCAAATATGTAAACAAGGGTAGAAAGTGAGGTTGCTGTGAATCCTATTGATGCAGAAAAACATGAAGAATTAGTACATATTTTATCTGAACTGATAGAAACAATAGCGTTGATGCAAAAAGAAGAATATAGTTATCTTTTATTTCAAAATGAACGTGAAGCAAATGAGTGGCTTTCTTTTTTAAGAGAACATACGGATAAGGAGGAACTAAAATCTTTAGAAAAGGAGATAGCAGATAGATTTTTCTACAGATACGATGTACAAATAGGAAAAACAATCCTTGATAAAAAGCGTAACGAACTCATTAAAAGGTATTTATTTAAATCAAATGAATATTTGGGGTGATAAGGAAATGTTAAGACTTTTTTTCAAAAATTTGTTGTGCGGTATAGTGATGTGACATGCAAAAAAGAACCGGCAAGAATCAGAGAAATTAAGAACTTTGAAAAGCGAACAAATATTTGACATAACAGCGGTATGATGGTACTATGATTATAGAAAAAGTGCTACCGATAGACGGTTAGCCCTAGATAGATTGATAGTCAAGAATGACCGCCAAGTTTTCTCAGGACCAGGCGGTTATTTTTGTGTCTTGCTATTACGGCCAAACGAATAACCAAGACTGAAGAAAGTAGCACATAAGCTAATAACAGCAATCAAGCCTTCGATGGTTAACATAAGCAATACCTCCATTTGATGATTTCCATGAATGGATTTCTATGTAAACAGAGGTCACAGTCCTCTGGAAGAAGGACGAACCGCCTACCGTTATGGTAGCACCTAAACATATTATAACAAACATACGTTCGATAAGCAAGGCTGAATGTTGCTTAAGTGAATTAAATTATAAATTGGATTATACGAGACAACTAGTGAATGAACTTTATGTCTATATTTGGCGAAGGTCTATGTGATATCCTTCGCCTTTTTATTTTAACAAACTGAATTCTTAAATAAAATCAAATATTTTTTTAGATAATACATAAAATATTATTGAAAAAACGTCACGAAAATAATATAATAATCGTGACAAAATAAGGAGAGTGATTTTATGGCTAGGGGAATTTACACAGAAATAAAGAAGAGGATAGAGTTGGCTGAACCGGGAACTGTTTTTTTGACATCGGATTTTACAGATATCGCGACAACAACAACGGTTAGGAAATGTCTTGGAAGACAGGTTGAAGAAAAGAATATACGAAGAATTATGGATGGAGTGTATGAAAAACCAGTATATAGTAAGTTACTTAAAGAGTATATTCCTGCAAATCCCGATGCGATAGCATATGCCATTGCCAGAAGCTTTCGTTGGACCATTGCTCCATGCGGAGATGTAGCATTAAATAAACTGGGATTATCTACACAGGTGCCGGTTGTTTGGGTCTATATCAGTGACGGTCCTTATAGAAAATTTTCGTGGGATAATATAACATTGTCTTTTAAACACCGCGCAAATAGAGAGATTTCCTTTATGTCTGAGACAACCACTTTGGTTATTGAGGCTTTAAAGACATTGGGAAAAGAGAGAATTGATGATGGGATTATCTTGAGTTTGAGAAATAGATTACCTGAGGCGGAAAAGAAAAAGATGTTAGAGGAAGCAACAGGTGTAAGTGAATGGATATATGCTGTAATCAGAAAGGTGTGTGCTGAATAATGAAGGAAGTTGCCAAATTACAGATAAAAGAAAGAACAGAATTGTTTCAAGCAACTGCAATTTCCATGGGAATGCAACCTAATGTGATTGAGAAAGACTTTTGGGTGTGCTTTATGCTGGATCATCTGTTCCATGATTGTAAGTATAGGGAGGCATTTGTTTTCAAAGGTGGTACAAGTTTATCTAAATCTTACCATGTTATCGAAAGATTTTCCGAGGATATAGATTTAATCTTGGACTGGAGGAAAATAATAAATGACGAGGTGAATCCTTGGGAAGAAAGGTCAAAAACAAAGCAGGATATATTTAATAAGCAGATTAACGCTGAAGCAGCTAAATTTTACAAAGAGGAATTGGTTCCACGGTTGAATGTTGAAATGCAAGAAAAACTAGGGGATGGTGAATGGGTTTTAGTTGATACGAAAGATGAGATGGTGGTTAATTTTTATTATCCGCAGATATTTGAAGCAGAGTATCTGCGTTCCTGCGTAAGATTGGAAATTGGGCCATTAGCAGAATGGATGCCGTCTCACGAGACAACAGTAACTCCGTTTGCAGCCGAAAAATATCCGGATATATTTTCGCAAAAAGAGACATCGGTTCTGACTATTGATGTTGAGAGAACTTTCTGGGAAAAACTTACCATATTACATAAAATTGCAAACTTCCCGGAAGGAAAAACATTGCCGGCCAGATATGCAAGACATTTATATGATGTTTATAATCTTGGTAATTCATGGGTAAAAGAAAATGCGTTTGAAAGAAAAGAATTATTGGAAAAGGATGTTGTGTTTAAACAAAAGTTTTATTATGCCAAGAGTGCTCATTATGAAACGGCAACTTTGAGCAGTATTGAACTTTTGCCGAAAGAAGTAGTTTTAAGTACACTGCAAGAAGATTATCAGGCAATGAGGAATATGATATATGGGAATATACCGGAATTTGAAGAGATTCTTGCGTTCCTTGAAAAACTTCAGGCAGAGATACATGGGTTAGAATAGCTGCGGTACGCTTGCAAACCATGTGGTGGATGAGAAATCGGCAATAGAAATCTGGTGAATGCCAAGGATTGAAAAGGATGTAAAGGTATTTTTAAAAATTAGCACTCACCTCTTGACAGTGCTAACAAAAGATGTTATACCTATGTTAGAACAAGTTTGATAGCAAAAGGAGGAAAATCCCTCTGCTCCTGCAAAGGCAGAAACCTCTGCAAGCAGAGCTGCATTTTCCTTCGGAAAACAAGGAGGGATATCCTATGAATATTTCAAAGTTTACACAGAATTCCGTGCAGGCGATTGAGCAGTGCGAGAAGTTGGCATACGAATACGGCAATCAGGAAATCGAGCAGGAGCATTTGTTATATTCGCTGCTGACCTTAGAGGATAGCTTGATTTTAAAGCTCATCGTGAAGATGGAGATTGACAAAGAGCATTTCCTGGACCGCGTGAAAAAGGCGGTGGAAAAACGGGTAAAGGTGCAGGGTGGACAAAAGCTCATCGGCGAGCATTTAAACAAAGTACTCATTTCCGCAGAAGACGAAGCGAAGCAGATGGGCGATGAATATGTATCGGTGGAGCATTTGTTCCTCTCCATGCTAAAGTACCCCAACAAGGAAATCAAAGAGATTTTCCGGGAATACGGTATCCACAGAGAGCGGTTTTTGGGTGCGTTATCCACGGTGCGGGGCAATCAGCGGGTGACCAGCGACAACCCGGAAGCCACCTATGATACGTTGGAAAAGTACGGCCAGGACCTGGTGGAGCGGGCAAAACGGCAAAAGTTAGATCCGGTCATCGGTAGGGACAGTGAGATTCGAAATGTGATTCGGATACTCTCAAGAAAGAGCAAGAACAATCCCGTGCTGATTGGGGAACCGGGCGTCGGTAAGACGGCGGCCGTGGAAGGACTGGCCCAGCGAATTGTAAGGGGCGACGTACCCCAGGGATTAAAGGATAAGAAAATCTTTGCGCTGGATATGGGCGCGTTGGTAGCCGGTGCCAAATACCGAGGGGAATTTGAAGAGCGGTTAAAAGCGGTGCTGGAGGAAGTGAAGAAATCCGAGGGGCAGATTATCCTCTTTATCGACGAGTTGCACACCATTGTGGGAGCCGGTAAGAGCGACGGCGCCTTAGATGCCGGCAACATGTTAAAGCCTATGCTGGCAAGAGGAGAACTTCATTGTATCGGTGCCACCACTTTGGACGAATACCGCAAATACATCGAGAAGGACCCGGCGCTGGAGCGGCGTTTTCAGCCGGTGATGGTGGATGAGCCCACGGTGGAGGATACCATCTCGATTTTGCGAGGACTTAAGGAACGTTATGAAGTATATCACGGCGTAAAAATCATGGACAATGCCCTGGTGAGCGCGGCAACGTTATCCAGCCGCTACATTACCGACCGTTTCTTGCCGGATAAGGCCATCGACTTAGTGGACGAAGCCTGCGCGCTTATTAAAACAGAGCTGGACAGCATGCCTACGGAATTAGATGAGATGCAGCGACGCATCATGCAGATGGAAATCGAAGTGGCTGCGCTGAAAAAGGAGGACGACAATTTAAGTCGGGAACGCCTTGCGGCATTGCAGAAGGAACTGGCAGAGGAAAAAGAAGTTTTCAGTAATAATAAAGCCCGATGGGAAAATGAAAAGAGCGCGGTAGAGAAGCTTTCCAAATTGCGGGAAGAGATTGAGGAAACCGGCAATCAGATTCAAATCGCCCAAAGGGAAGGAAATCTGGAAAAGGCAGCGGAATTATCCTACGGTACCTTACCTGCCCTTCGTAAGCAGCTGGAGGCAGAGGAGGAAAAGGTAAAGGGGCAGGAGACCACGCTGGTACACGAATGCGTATCCGAGGAAGAGATTGCTAGGATTATATCCCGCTGGACCGGCATTCCGGTATCCCGGTTAAATGAATCGGAGCGTAATAAAACCCTGCATCTGGAAGAAAAATTAAAAGAGCGGGTGGTTGGTCAGGAAGAAGGCGTTGTGAAAGTATCGGAAGCCATTATCCGTTCCAAGGCCGGTATCAAAGACCCCACAAAGCCCATCGGTTCCTTCCTGTTTTTGGGACCCACCGGTGTAGGAAAGACAGAACTTGCCAAAACCCTGGCACAGGCACTTTTTGACGATGAAAACAATATGGTCCGCATCGACATGAGTGAGTATATGGAGAAGTATTCCGTATCCCGATTGATCGGAGCGCCTCCCGGATACGTAGGGTATGACGAAGGCGGACAGCTGACGGAAGCGGTGCGGAGAAAACCGTACTCGGTGGTACTGTTTGATGAGGTGGAAAAGGCCCATCCGGATGTGTTTAACGTACTCTTACAGGTATTGGATGATGGTAGAATTACCGACTCCCAGGGAAGATGCGTTGATTTCAAAAATACGATTTTAATTATGACCTCCAACATCGGTGCCGGTGCCCTCTTAGAAGGAATCCGCCCGGACGGCTCCCTGGAAGAAGCCGCAGAAAAGGAAGTGATGGATGACTTAAAGCACCATTTCCGACCGGAATTTTTGAATCGTCTGGATGAAATCATTCTCTTTAAACCGCTGTCTCAAAATAACATCGGCTTTATTGTGGATTTGATTATGGAGGATTTGAATAAGCGTCTTGCCGACAAGGAAATTCGGGTAGAACTTACCGAGGAAGCCAAGAAGCACATCGTACAAAACGGCTACGACCCGATTTACGGTGCCAGACCGTTGAAACGATACATTCAAAAGACCGTGGAAACCTTAGCTGCCAAAATGATTTTATCCGGTGGCTTATCCGCAAAGGATGTAATCTGCATTGATTTGGCCGGGGAAGAGCTGGTGGCAAGGAAGAATTAGATACTAAGTTAAGTATCCTAAATAATCGTATATGCACAAATAATTATATTATGTTCCCCATCATAAACTCCTGTTCCCGGAGCCTTTGGTTCCCCGGGACGGGAGTTTTTTTTCGGTTGCCGGGGGTATAAGAAAGAGGTTTCAATGCAAATTCTTTATTCCAATGGTACTAGGAATTGTGGTTGCACTGTTTTGGAAGAAGTGGTATTATGTTAAGAGACAAACCACAATATTTTGTGGTTTGCTAGTGATGATAACACAGTAAAATAAGGGGTTTGGAGAGTTGGACATAGATTATGTAAACCAAGCCACGGAAAAAGTGATGCACGTTATGTAAACCACACAAAAGGCATTATGTTAACGTCAATTACGAAGAATAATTAGAAAAACATTGACATAAAGCAAAGCAAAAAAAATAAAAGACCATTACATAAAATTGTTGAAAAGAAAAGAAAAACAAAATGTTCGAGACAGCTAAATCTAGGAACAATAAAACAATTATGTTAACACAAGATATTGAATCGGTATTGGAATAATGTGGGAAAGAGAGGTTACCCCGTGAAATATTATCTTCTGTGGGATGTGGATGATACGCTTTTGGATTTTAAAAAGGCGGAGAAATATGCGCTGGAGAGCACTTTCGCCATGCAGGGAATTTCCTGCACCCCGGAAATGGTACTCCGCTATTCCGAAATCAATGAGAGCTGTTGGAAGCGCTTTGAAAAAGGAGAAATTACCCGGGCGCAGCTTATGGTGGAGCGGTTTGAAACTTTTGTAAAAGAGTTTTCTATTGAGAACGTAGATTTGTCTTTGGTTATGGAGGCTTACCCGGAGGCTCTGGGGGAAGCCTGTTTTTATCTGGACGATTCTAAGGAACTGTTGGAGGAACTGAAAAAACAGGGCTACCGGAATTACATTATCACCAACGGAGCAAGCCGGGTGCAGGAGAAAAAGTTGAAAAAAAGCGGAATCCGGGACTTGGCAGATGGGATTTTCATTTCGGAAAATATCGGCTTTCATAAGCCGGCAAAAGAATTTTTTGATTATTGTCTGGAGGAAATTGCAAAACAGACCGGTGAGAGCGTGGAAACGGTCCGGAAAAAATGTCTTGTTATCGGAGACAGCCTCAGCAGTGATATTGCCGGTGCATTAAATTCCGGTCTGGCGGCATGTCAGTATGTACCCCGGGCAACAGGAGAAAAAGAGATAAAAGTGACGGAAGACGGGCAGGTTTATTCCCGGATTTATCATCTTAGGGATGTGTGGGAACTTCTGCGCGATGCGGAATCAGCCGAGAAATTATAAAAACAGAATTTTCCGGTGTAAAAATGGTTGCAATGCATCTTGTGCGCGTTGACGATCTTCACCTTGGAAGGCATCAATTACAACGGTGCGTTTGTCCGCGTAGGCGCCGGTCTGCCCAAGGACCAGGATTAACTTGGAGCGGGCGTGGAATTTTTTGAGATATTCCAATAAAATCACCGGATTTTTAACGCTGTTATCAAAGGGCATATCCGCGAAGGGACGGCCGATTTGCAGCATTGTGATGGAAGTTACTTCGTTTCGGATGGTCGTATCATTTTGCCAGAAAACCACGTTTAGGCGCACATTGGCAAAGACCGGGCTGTGCTGCTTCAAGAAGCCGAAATATTCGCCGGTCTCGCTGAGAACGAACTCCTTCGCCAGACTGCAATCCACTACCAGGGTCATTTCCAAAATTCCGCCGGAGTAATTCCCCGGAACGTGAAGGATTTGTTCTATGTGGTTGATAAATTGGCGTCGTTCTACTATACTTTTCATATGGGCTCCTTGTGATTTCATTATGCATATTATAGTATAAAACAATGCAGGGGAATAAGTAAAGTAAGGAATCGAGGATGTAATTATGGAAAAGAAAGAATATGGTCTGGTGCTCTCCGGCGGTGGCGGTAAAGGCGCTTATCAGGTGGGGGCGTTACAGGTACTGGATGAAATGGGAATTCTTCCTAAGATAAAAGCAGTGTCGGGCAGCTCCGTGGGGTGTCTGAATATGGCACTTTTGGCGCAGAATAATATGGAACAGATGGTTTCCGTGTGGGACAATATTGATTACCGTGATTTCGTATCGCCCGATGAATTGGGCTTTGTGCCGGGGCAGGAGGGGGACGGTATGTTCTCCCGGGAAGGACTGAAACGGATTATCCGAGAGAAGATTACGCTGGAATATTTGGCATCGCCTGCGGTGCGCTACTTCGCTACGGTGTGCCGGAAAAATGAAGCGGGTGAGACGCTTTTGGAGTATGTTTATCTGAATGATCAGCCTAGGGATAAGGCGGAGTTGTATCTGCTGGCAACATCGGCGGTGCCGGTGCTTTATGATTCGGTGGAGATTAACGGCAATGCGTATTTTGACGGCGGACTCAAAGACAATTGTCCGGTGCTTCCTGTTTATAACTGCGGAATCCGGGATATTATCGTCATCAGTCTGGACTACCGGTTTACCTTGGATACCACGCAGTATCCCGGCGCGAATTTTTATGTACTTCGTCCCAGTACCAACCTGGATTTGAATACGGTATCAGGTACGGTGGATTTTTCCAAAGAGGGTGCGGCTTACCGGAAAAAACTGGGCTATCTGGATGCGGATGCTTCACTTCGGGCGCAGCTTACCGGAGGCGTAATTCCCGATATGTCAGGGCATAAGGTTCTTGCAGGACAGGAGATGCGGATGACCGGCATGGAGATCAAGGTGCAGAAAGACATGGAAGGCTTGTCGCGCATTTTGGGAAAATACGGCGTGGATTTGGACTAAATTTGGAGAAGAAAAAGAATGGATAAAAGAAAGAAAGCCGGCAGGGGAATCCTCCTTTGTCTGGTTGTAATAATGATGCTCGCCCTGACGGCCTGCGGCGACGGAAAACGGATTGTGCTGACCACGGGATTTGGGGAGCACGAGGTGTTTCGTGTGGACAATTTGTCCTGCTATGACTATGAAGTAATGATTTATCTTGCCAATATTTATAATCAATACAGCATGGTCTACGGCGAAGAAATCTGGCAAAGTCAGGTAGAGGGCGTGAGTCTGGAAGAAAATGTGAGGCAAACGGTTTTGGCGCGGATTGCCAAGATTAAAATGATGAATTTGCTGGCGGCGCATTACAATTTGGAATTGACAGAGGAAGAGCAGGATATGGCAGCGCGTTGTGCGAGAGAGTATTACAATACCCTCAGCGAAGAAGAAATCGCTTTCTTTGGCGGGATTAAGGAAGATGAACTGCAGGAAATGTATGAAGAATATGCATTGGCTCATAAGGTATATGAGTTCCTGGTATCCGATGTAAATCCGGAGGTTTCGGATGACGAGGCCCGCACGGTTACCGTGAAGGAAATCATTATTCCGACGGTGTATGAAGGCGCCGACGGCGCAATGGTGGCGTATTCTCCGGCAGAGCAACAGGAGGCGTATGAACTGGCCTTGGAAGTGTTGGAACTGGCCCGGGCGGGAGAAGACTTTGACAGTCTGATGATTAGTTACGGGGCTTCCGAATCCGGTACCTATTCTTTCCGGCGGGAAGAGTGTGAGGCGGCGTTGGCGGATGCGGTATTTGCGCTGGGAGAAGACGAAATCAGCGAAGTGCTGCAGGGCGGAACGGCGTATTACATTTTCTATTGTGTATCCCCGTTTGACCGGGATGAAACGGAGGTTGCCAAAACGGAGATTGTGCGGCAACGCAGACGGGAGGCTTTTGAGCGGGTTTACGGTATTTTTAAGGAAGAAAATGAATGCTATCTGAATGAGACGCTTTGGGCGGAGATTCATTTTTCCGGCAATCCGGAGGTAGACACCGCCAATTTCTTTGATATTTTCGAGGTTTACTACGGAACCGCGGAGTATTGACGGAGTATTGCACATAAAGGCAATGAAAATGTGAATAAATGATGAATTATTAGCACTCGAGTTAAATGAGTGCTAATTTTATCTTGACTTTTATATTGCCCGGTATTACACTAAGTATTGTGGCAGTGAATCCGCCGCAGGAAATAAAACTGATGTAATCAGCAAGAAACAGGAAGGACGTGAACTGCAATGTCTATGAAGCATGGAAGTTTATCAATTAACAGCGAAAATATTTTCCCGATTATTAAGAAATGGTTGTATTCCGACCATGATATTTTTTTCCGGGAACTGGTAAGTAACGGCTGTGATGCCATTACCAAATTGAAAAAGTTGGACATGATGGGAGAATACACCCTCCCGGAAGGATATAAGCCCAAAATTGAAGTTATCGTAAGTCCGGAGAATAAGACACTGACCTTTGTTGACAATGGTCTTGGTATGACCGCCGAGGAAGTGGAAGAATACATCAACCAGATTGCATTTTCCGGTGCAACGGATTTCATTGAAAAATACAAGGATAAGGCAAACGAGGACCAGATTATCGGTCACTTCGGTCTTGGTTTCTATTCCGCATTTATGGTGGCGGATGAGGTGCAGATTAACACCCTTTCCTATAAGGAAGGTGCAAAGCCCGTGCATTGGACCTGTGACGGCGGCACGGAGTATGAAATGGAAGAAGGCGAACGCACTGAGGTGGGTACGGAAATCATTCTTTCCGTCAATGAAGACTGTCTGAAATTCTGTAACAAATACGAAGCGGAAGAAGTGCTGAAAAAATATTGTTCCTTCATGCCTGCCGAGATTTATCTTAGTCAGGAAGGAGAGGTTCTGACAGAAGTAATTGACCCTTCCGAGAAATTGGATACGGATGAAGTTATCGAAACCATAACGAAGGAAGCGAAGGACGGGGAGGAAGCCAAGGAAGAATTAAAGATTAAAAAGCGTCCAGTGCCCCTCAATGAAACCACGCCGCTTTGGGCAAAGCATCCCAATGATTGTACACGGGAGGAATACATTGCATTTTACCGCAAGGTGTTCCGTGATTACAAGGAGCCTTTGTTCTGGATTCATCTGAACATGGATTATCCGTTCAATCTCAAGGGTATTTTGTATTTTCCCCAGATTAACATGGAATACGAATCCATCGAAGGTGTGATTAAACTGTACAATAATCAGGTGTTTATCGCGGATAACATCAAGGAGGTAATTCCTGAATTTTTGATGCTTTTGAAAGGTGTTATTGATTGTCCGGATTTGCCCCTTAACGTATCCAGAAGTGCCCTTCAGAACGATGGCTTTGTGAAGAAGATTTCCGACTATATCAGCAAAAAGGTTGCAGATAAGCTTGCGGGCATGTGCAAGACCGAAAAGGAAGAGTACATTAAGTACTGGGATGATATCAGCCCGTTTATTAAATTCGGTTGCTTAAAGGATGATAAATTCTGCGAAAAGATGACGGATTACATCCTGTTTAAAAACATTGACGGCGAATATATGACTTTACCGGAATGTCTGGAAGTAAAGCCTATCGACACATCAGAAAGTGCCGAGGATGCGGACGGCAATAAGGTAGAGGCGGAAATCGTGGAAGAGGATGAGCCGGAAGTAGTAGATGAAAAGAAGGATAAGGTTATTTACTATGTGACGGATGAACAGCAGCAGAGCCAGTATATCAATATGTTTAAGAAGGCCAAAAAGGATGCGGTGTATCTGACCCACAGCATTGACCAGCCTTTCGTAACCCAGCTGGAAAGCAAAAACGAAGGCATTAAATTTATGCGTATTGATGCGGATCTTACGGATGAATTTAAGGCAAAGACCGGCAAGAAGGCTCAGGAAGAGCTGGATAAGCAGGCAGAGGAACTGACTAAGCTCTTTAAGAAGGTGACGAAGAAAGAGAGTCTTTCGGTGAAATTGGAAAAATTGAAAAATAAGGACATTTCTTCCATGATTACGGTTTCCGAAGAGACCAGAAGAATGCAGGACATGATGAAGATGTACTCCATGCCCGGTATGGATATGGGAATGTTTGGCAATGAGGGACAGACGCTGGTGCTCAATGCCAACAACAAACTGGTGCAGAAGATTATGGAAGATACGGAAGGCGAAAACACGAAGCTTTTGTGCGAGCAGCTCTATGATCTGGCGCTGCTTCAGAATGCACCTCTTTCGCCGGAAGCCATGACGAAATTCGTGGCAAGAACCAATAAGATTATGATGATGCTGGCAGAATAGTTCGCGAGTAAAAAAACTTGCAGAATGAAAATCTCCCTAAGTTCTTTTAAGTAAGGATTAGGGAGATTTTTTGTTGAAATATCATTTGGCCGTGGGGCTTATCTAGTACCGTATATTACATACCCGCCATTGGCCGTCAATGCGGACGAAGTAGAATTTGCCCGTAATCGGAATGATTTCCGGTTCGTTATAATAGGTCAGGGGCATGTTTTGTTCCAGATAGACTTCGCAGTAGAAGGCATCCTCGCTGTAGAGAATGAAGTCCAGCACCTCTTCGTTTTGGATGGTGGGGGTGCTGTGGGCGGCAAAATATTGCCTGGAAGTGCCGGCCTTAATCATTTCCAGAATTTCACAGCCTTCCACGAAGTAGTTATCCAGTCCGTCCTCCGGTAAATCATTGGAAATATAGTTGGCGTAGGCGCTGACCACTTCGATGGCGTAGGCTTGCAGCGCAGCCTCTTCACTGCTGTTGGTGCCAAAGCCCACCTCGTAGATGCCGGTGGAGGTATTGAAGGTTACCGGTGCCTCTTCGCCAAAACAGTTGTAAGCGGTAATGACCGGTGCTTCGTAAAGCCCGTCCCCGTAATAGCGCACGCCATCCGGTAAGTCTGCATAGCCCGCCATATAGGCGGCATCGTTCATGGAAATGGAATCCTCGTAGCAGTAGGTATCGCTAAGGGGGATGCCGTTGATGGATACGGTGCAGTTCTCCGGTGCTTCGATACGGAAATCATATTGGGGTTCCGTATAAAATTCAAAGGAAGAGATGTACCATACCGGGAAATCATAGGCGAGGGATTCTGTCTGGGATTTCATCAATGCGACGGTAGCGATGATGTATCCGTCGGCCGTAATGTAATATTCCGGATAGTCCTCCAGGTGGCTCGGCGTTTCTGTATAATCGAACTGTGCATCGCCAAGGAGCGTATCCATGTAGCGGTATACGTTGTCGGTGGTTTCCCATTCGCTGATTGTCGGTTTTACCGTCATCATATTGTAAACAGCAGGGAGGTTTCGGGTCTCCAGCTGTTCTAATACGTAGTCCATATCGTGGTAAGGGCGGGAGGCCTGATAAGCATCCTCGTAGCGGCACAGGAATTCATAAAAGTAACCCAGAAGAACTGCAATCGTAATGGAAAGGCAGCCCAGCCACAGAATCATAAACATACGAAAAGGGTTTCTCTTGGACGCAGTTTCCGTATCGGTAGCCGTTTTGGGAACATCAACCGACGCAGTTTCTTTTGCGGTAATCTTTTCTCTGGGCGCATCTTTCGACGCAGTTTCTTTCGCGGCAGTTTTTTTCGGGGGTGCATTGACGCCCTCAATTTCCAACATGGTCAGCTCGCCGTCATCGGGCTTCCAGCCGTTTTCCGGATAAATCAGGGAGACGTCATCGGCCCAGGAATCATCATTGTAATTACTGTGATTGTGCATTATTCGCTCCTCCTTTCTACCAGAAAGGCGGTGGGAATTCTGCGGGCAGAGCGGATGGTGCAACTGCTGATAAGCTCTTCGCCGTCATAATACATGGAAGAGGACATTCCGCCGTCTAAGTTGGCGGCATTTACTGCGCCGTATTCCTGCATGACTTCGATTAGGTCTGCCATGGAAGCCCCCATGGAATTGGCCTGGCGGCCGGCAATGACCAGAAGCAGAACCGCTCCGTCGGCGCGTTGTCCGATGGCAGTACGGGGATTAAGACCGCTTCCCACACCGGAATAACCGGCGGCGCGACCGTTAACAATCAGCGCCGGGCCAAAGGAAACCGCATCCCGGATGCCCATGGAAACCGCCTGCGCGGCGGTCATGCTGCCCACAATTAAAACATCTTCATTATTAAAGCCGTAAACATCGTAAATGGTATCCGGGTCCCCCAGGAGAAGGCGTCCTTCGGAAATGACGATGCCTTCCGGCATGCCGCCGGAGCCCAGCCCGTTTTCATCATCATATTTGCCGCCGTTTATACCGGCGATGCAGTCGTACTCATTTACCAGGGTTTCCAGTGTCTCCCCGGAAGTATCTAAAGAAAAATAATCGATTACGCCGACTTTGACTCTGGAAGGGTCCTCTACCACCATCATAAGACCGTTGTAGGTGCTGCCGTGGACTTCAAAGATTTCAATTCCGTCGCCGCTGATAAAGGCCTCCTCGGAAGGGAGGGATTCCGCACCGGAATCGGCCGAATTTTCGGATGCGCTGTTTTGCGCCGCCACAACATTAATCAGCGTGGTATCGGTGACTTCCGTCAGAAGTTCGGTGTTGTTCTTTTCCTGAATCGCAGCAATTTCTTCTTCGGACAGGAAAATGCTGGATAAAATGCCGCCGGCACTGGATTCCATGACGGAGGCAACAAAAAGATCCCGCACATACGGCGAGGGACCTTTATTAATGTACATCAGCATAATATATAGCCCGGCGATTAAAACGGCCAAAGTGGCAAAAAGCCACAGAAAAAAACGCCCGGTGTAAAGGGCGATGCGTTTGCCGAGGGTTAGTTTTTTCGTTGTCGTCTGCTCTTTCATTATAATAACTCCGAATCCTTTCCATACATTTTATAACACATTTTCGAGGGAAGGGCAACTAAGAACTCGCTATAAGCGGACCGATTCCACATTATGACATTTTAAAGTAGAAAAAAATGCATTTTTTGTCAAAAAGATACAAATTCCTTTGACAATCGAGGTAAAATTTGCTATTTTTGGTCTAGCATTGATTGCGGCAGTGTGATAGTATTACAGACGTGCACATTACGCATATAGTGTAAAAGAGTGTGAAAAACAAGGAGGATATTATGAAAAAGAGATTGTTAGTATTAGCAATGACACTCGGTCTCTCTATGGCAGTGCTTACCGGTTGCGGTACACCCACAGTAGAAGACTTGGTAGACGGAATGTACGAAACAGAAGCAGATTCCTTTACCATGGAAATGAATATGGCATTTGGCGGAGAAGCATCCGGCGAAGGCGTTTCTGTAGGAATGGACATGACACTGGATATGACTGCAGAAGCTATGGGTCTTTCTGAAGAAGCAGAGGAAGGACTTGCACATGCAAATCTTACAATGGACATGGGTGTGGATATGTCTATGGAAGGCTATTCTGATTCCATGAATGAGTCTTTCGAAACAGAAATGTACGCAGTAAAAGATGGTGATACTTATGTATACGATCCTGAACTTGACGTATGGTACGTTGATGAAGATGACCATGATGATGATGTAACAGGCAGCCTTGATGAAGTAAACGAAGTAGTGAAAGAATTGTGGTATGCAGCTGAGATGGCTGAAGAAACCGAAGAAGTTGACGGTGAAGAATGCTACGTTCTTAGCATGACTGTAGCAGGCCAGGATATGGCTAACGTTTGGGAAGCAGCAGGCGGCGCAGTAGATATGGAAGATTTTGTTGACGCAGATGCAGTAGATGTGGATGCTATCTTCGAAGAACTTTCTATGGATTTCGTAGCATACTTCTCTACTGATACAAAAGAAATCGTTCGTATGGAAGCTACTTTGGGCGAAGTTGATTTCGACGCAGTTCTGGAAGCAGCAGGCGTAGATATGTCTGAACTTACAGGCGCAGATATGTCTTTGGAAATCTCTACCTTAGACTTCTCTATGGTAGTTAATAACTACAACAACACAGAAGTTGAGATGGATGAAGACATCGCTGATGAAGCTATCTCTTATGATGAATATGAAGAGATGTCTGCATCTACAGGTTCAAGTGAAATCGAAGTTGAACCGGTTGAGCCTGAAGTAGAACCGGATGTACCTGAAGTAGAACCTTCTACCGGTGGCGCATATGGTGATACCATTGATTTGTACAACGTTGCTTATGATTATCTTGCAACTGTTTACTGCCCGGACGGATACTACGTTGATGAATATTACTCTGATTCTAATACATCAACACCTCAGTACGTAAATATCATTGCAGATGACTACAGTGTAGACGTAAGAGTTGGTGCATATGTTACTGACGATATGATGTACTACTTAAATGACGGTACGATTCCTGAAGGTTACGCTGATTACTCCGTAACATACGAAGCAATGGATCCTGTTGCAGGTGGTCAGGATTGCTACTTTGCAGTAGAAAGCTATGACGGATATGATTACTACTATGTAATTATTCCTTATGCTGATCCTCGTGATCCCAGCTACTCTGATTTCTTGAACCTTTACTTCTACACAGATCCCAGCAGCATGTCTATGGATGAAATCCAGCAGGTTGCTTACGATATCTTCGGATACTAAGAAATAGTGCAGAACGAAGTGTTCCTATAAAACCAAAGGACTTGCGATTTTCGCAGGTCCTTTTTTGTTGTTTCCAAAATATACAAAATATATAAAAAGGGCGGTACGTTGCTTTTTGTCGGTGGGCATACTATAATAGTTGAAAACGCTTGGAAGTTCATTTTAAATATAGGTTTTTGGTTTGAAAACAGAGAGGAATGGATTGTGGATAAAAAGAAAAGACGGATCGTGCGGGTAGTTGCACTGGTGCTGGGCGTGGCTCTTTTGGCATTGGGCTTTCTCCGGGGAGAGAGCGATGTAATATTGCAAAAAGCGATTTTCGTGTGCTATGAATGTATCGGGATCGGTTAATATAAGTGCTTGAAAATAGGTGGCGTAGGATGAATGCGAAAAAAGATAGAACGGACAGAAAGAAAATCCCCTGGTATATAAAGAGCCGAATGTGGTTACAGGCGCTGTTTTTTGTAATTACCAACGGTTATGTGGCAGGGTTTCTAAATGCGAAAATATATAAAGGTGAATTGAAGCGGATTTGCGTTCCGGGGCTGAATTGCTATTCCTGTCCCGGAGCCGTGGGAGCCTGCCCGATTGGTGCGTTGCAGGCGGTTATCAGTAGCGCGGAGTATAAGTTTTCCTGTTACATTTTTGGATTTTTCCTTGTGGTGGGAACGCTACTTGGCAGGGGGGTATGCGGATTTTTGTGTCCCTTTGGCTGGGTGCAGGATTTGCTTTATAAAATACCCCTGGGAAGGAAAAAGGACGGAACGAAACGGAAAAACCTGCCGGGGCATAAGGTTTTGGTATGGCTAAAATATGTGGTGCTTCTGGTTCTTGTTTTGCTTTTGCCGATGTTGGCGAAAACAGAATATGGCGCAGGGATTCCCTGGTTTTGTAAATATTTGTGCCCCAGCGGTACGCTGTTTGGCGCGGTTCCGCTCCTTAGCGGCGATGAATTTTTGCGGCAGAGCCTTGGCTTTTTATTCGGCTGGAAATGTTTTGTGCTGGTGGTGTTACTGTTATTGTCAGTGTTTTTCTATCGGCCGTTTTGCAAATACTTATGTCCGCTGGGCGCGGCGTATGGTTTATTCAATTCCTTTAGCCTTTTTCGGGTGCAGTTGGAAAAGGACCACTGCGTAGATTGCGGAAAATGTCATCAGGCCTGCCCTATGGATGTGGATATTATTAAACATCCGGGAAGTCCGGAGTGTATCCGCTGCGGCCTTTGCGTAAAAGAATGCCCCACCGGTGCATTGTCTTTGGGTGTGAAAGGACGGGGGGAAAAGAACGATTAGTGTAACAATGAAAACCTTGTTGCATATAGTAAGGTAACGCTATATGTAATGAGGTTTTTTTATGCCTGAAAAGGAAACTATGAATCGGGAAGAGCTGGGGCTTGTGGACAGTTCTACGGAAGGCGCATTAAGTTTTTCCCTGACATCGGAGATTGGGCTCATACCGATAGAAAATGCGACGATTAATGTTTATTTGGCCGGAGACATGGATAACATTGTGCGTCAGGTTAGTACCAATAGCGTAGGACAAACAGAGGAATTGCTTTTGGAGGCGCCGCCCATCGTGTACAGCGAGCGGCCGGACCAGGAGCAAAAACCTTATGCAGAATACAATTTCAGAATTATGGCGGAGGGATATGAGACGGTAAATATTTCCGGTGCGGAGATTCTCTCCGGAGTTACCGCTCTGCAGCCGGTGGTTATGCGCCCGGTGGAATTGGCGGAAGGACAGGAAAATATCGTGATTCCGGAACATACCTTGTACGGGGATTATCCGCCGAAAATTCCGGAGGCGGAAGTGAAACCGGTGGATGAAAGCGGCGAAATTGTGCTGAGCAGAGTGGTTATTCCGGAGTATATCGTGGTGCATGACGGAGTTCCGGGGGATTCTTCGGCGCCCAACTATTATGTGCGTTATGCGGATTACATCAAGAACGTTGTGTCCAGTGAGATTTATGCCACATGGTCGGAAAATACCATTTACGCTAACATTTTGGCGGTAATGAGTTTTACCCTGAACCGAGTTTACACGGAATGGTACCGAAACCGTGGGTACAATTTTACAATCACATCCTCTACGGCCTACGACCAGAAGTGGATATACGGACGAAATATTTACAAAAACATATCCTTTTATGTGGATTCCATTATCAATAACTATATGTCCCGCCCCGGCATACGGCAGCCGATTTTTACTTCCTACTGCAACGGAACGACAGCAACCTGCACGGGATTGTCTCAGTGGGGCTCAAAGTATCTGGGGGATGAGGGGTATCG
The DNA here is from genome assembly GCA_015057055.1 of Lachnospiraceae bacterium. GTDB lineage: Bacteria > Bacillota > Clostridia > Lachnospirales > Lachnospiraceae > NK4A136. The sequence continues at coordinate 66,463 of SVFE01000002.1, forward strand.
TCCGATTGAGATTATGCGTTATTATTACGGAAATGATATCTATATTAACACCACGGACTTTATCAGCGGAATTCCCTCCTCTTGGCCGGGCAGTAATCTGGAGCGGGGCTCGGCAGGAATGAAGGTGCGACAGATGCAGGAACAGTTAAAACGGATAGCGCAAAACTATCCTTTGATTCCAAGAATTGCCGTCGACGGAGTATTCGGGCCGGCGACGGAGCGGGCTGTGCGGGTATTTCAGAGCGTATTCGGACTTCCGGCAAACGGCATTGTGGATTTTCCTACCTGGTATAAAATTTCACAGATTTTTGTAGGGGTTTCCAGGATTTCCGAGCCGGGGACATGATGGAGAAAAGGAATTGAAAAAACAGCCGCTTCTGCGTGGGAAGCGGCTGCAATGTTATTATGAAATGATTTTTATGCTTGTTCGAAATTATAATAACGTATCAAAGGAATTCTCTGCGGTATAAGTCCGGTTGTAAGCACCGCTGCTGGTATAGGCGGTTGCAGAGGTTCCGTAGGTTTTGGAGAGGGAGTAAATCTGCTCCGCTTTGTACAAAACCTTGTTGGAGAAGTTGGAAACATTGGCTCCGAACACGGCCTTTAAGTCATTTAAATCGGCTTCCTTTAATGCGTCGGTGTTAACGGTAAGCTTGTTGTTTGAGCCGACTTCGATACCGATGCCGTCTAATGTGTCGGAATATTCCTTTGTGATGTTGGTGAGCCAGGATGCCTTTTGCAAAATAAATTTGGAATCGGAATCGCCGGCACCGTCAATCATGCTGTTATAATCTTTGGCAAATTCTTCAATCTTCTTTACCAGATCGTCGCGGTTCTCTTCGGTATAACTCATATCACGAAGGTCGTTGATGGTGGTGCTGAGAGAAGAAGAACTGTCGGTAATCAACTGATTTTTCTTCAAATATGCATCTACAGCGGATTTGGAATCGGTGGAAGAGGCTCCGCCTTCGCTGTAATATTTTTTCATAACCTTGTAGTAGCTTCCGTTTTTGATGGAAGCATAGTCGCTGATATTAATACCGTTTAAGGAATTAAAAGAAGAGTTTCCTGACGAGAGGGAACTGAACAAAGAAGAAATACCGTTGTTCGAATTTTTATTCGAGGTATTCAACGAAGAAAACAAGGTTGTCATGTTGTTGATGTTGTTAATCATAAAATCACTCCTTTGACGAAACAAATGCGGCATCCGTGCCTAATAATCCTATTGTTACTGTAATTATAACATGACGAAAAAGAAAACTGCAATAGATTTCGGGAAAAACATTGCGAAAAATAGGCAAAAAATGTTATACTAGATGACATAAGTACGGAGTGAGGTGAGGGCGTTGAGAAAAATCGTTGAGCAAGTTTTGACAGAGGGTTACAGCTTTGAGAAAAAGCCGTGTTCCCTTTCTTTTTCAAGCCCTGCTTTAGAATATGAGACCTATTGCCACAAAACCGTTACCGGGTCGTTTCGAATCCTTGCGGATGAGAAATACAAACCCTCCGGTTATGTGTATTCCAATGATCTTAGAATGCTTGTGAGCAATGGAAAATTCGGTGGCCTTCAGATGGAGGTCTTTTTTCAGTACGATCCCCACGGATTAGAGCCGGGAAGCGTGGAAGAGGGGACTTTGTTTGTGGTTTCCAATTTGGGAGAATATGAAATTCCTTATCGAATTTCCATTCTCGGAAAATATCCGGACAGCTCGCTCGGCCCCGTAAAAAACCTGTTTCATTTTGCCAATCTTGCCAAGAGCAACTGGACTGAGGCAGTAGAACTCTTCTATTCCAATGAATTTGAGCATGTACTCACCGGAAACGAGGCGCAGTATATTACGGTATATCGCGGACTGAGCGCGGTCAAGGGAAATGAACAGAACGTAGAAAACTTTTTGGTACATACCCGTAAGAAAGTACGGAACCGTTATCGCACCAACATAACCAAAGTGGATATGCGTGCCCCGGAGGAAACGGTGATGGAGACGATTACCGTGAAACGGGAAGGCTGGGGCTATTCGGATTTGCAGGTTTCCCTGCAGGGGGATTTCTTGCTTTCGGATACGGAGCGAATTACCGCAGCGGATTTTCAGGACAATGAAGCTACGCTGCATTATTATATCAATCACAGTGCTCTTCACGGCGGAAAAAATTTCGGCACCATTACGATTTCCAATGCTTTTCAGACCATGGAAATCCCGGTGTGCATAGGCGGCCGGAGAGAAGAAAAGAAGGATAAGGATGGGGGTGAAATTTCCGGACGGGAAGTGACTATGCGTCTGATGCGTGCATATCTGGCGTTTCGTACCGGAAAAATGTCCAAAGGTGAGTGGACGAAGGAATGTAATGTGGTTATTCACCGGTTGGTAAGCAGAGAGCCGAATCATCTGACGTATCGTCTGTATCAGGTGCAGCTTCTTTTGACGGAGAAACGCTATGAGGAAGCAGCCAGTATTTTGGAGCGTATCGGCCTGATGTTGAAGGAACAACAGGCACCGGCGCAGTTGGAAGGATACTATTATTATTTGTGTTCCCTGCATTCCAAAGACGAAGCCAAATTGCAGGAATTGGCAGGCAAAGTAGAATATCTTTATGTCCGGGATAAGCAGAATTGGCGCTTAGCCTGGTTTTTGCTGCATATGAAGGAGGAGTATGCAAACAATGACCATAAACGTTGGGAGCTGCTCCGGCAGCAGTATGCGTACGGAAACTGCAGCCCGGTGCTTTATTTGGAAGCATTGCAGACCATGCTTTCCACCCCTGCGGTTATGTCGGAAATTACAGATTTTGAATTGGCATTTATGACGTTTGTCAAACGGAAAAACGTGATGACCCGGGAAATACGCAACCGGTTTGTGTTTCTGAGCAGCAAAGTAAAAGCTTTTTCTGCGGAAGTATTTGAACTGCTGGCTTGCTGCTATCAGATGGATGCCAAGGATGAGACGCTGGAACAAATTTGTATCCATTTGATGAAAGGAAACAAAATCGGGAAGGAATATTTTAAATGGTATGCGGCAGGTGTGGAACAGGAAATCCGTGTGACCAGATTATATGAGTATTATATGATGAGCATCGATTTGTCTTACGAAGGCAAACTGCCCAAAATGATTCTTATGTACTTCGCTTACCGTTCCAATCTGGATTACGAAAGACTGGCATTTTTGTATGCCAACATCTTAAAACATAAAAAGTCCTATCAGGATATTGCGGAGGAATATTATCCCCGGATGGAGGCATTTGTCTGTGAGCAGATGGAAAAAATGCGAATGGACGACAACCTGGCGTATTTGTATCGGCAGTTGATTTTTCCTAAGGTGGAGGATTCTTATTTTGCAACGGCCTATACGCGCCTATGCTTCCTTCACCGGATTAAGGTAAATAATCCGCGAATGAAAAATGTGATTGTGGTGCAGGAGCATTTAAAAGGAGAAACGATGTATCCCCTGTTTCAGGGGGAGGCCTTGTTTGATTTGCCCGGCAGTCGCTTTAGCGTGCTTTTGGAAGATGAGGAAGGCACTCGCTACCGCGAGCCGGAAATGTATCGTCTGACCTGCATTATGGATGACGAGGCAGAGCTGGAAAAGGCAATTAAAAATGCGGATATATTCCCGGGAATGGCTCTTTATCTTGCGGAAATGGCAGGGGAGAAGGTGCAGGTTTCCGCGGAAAATGAAGCGGCCCTGTTATGGCTGATTGAGTCGGATGATATCACGGAGAATTACCGCCGTGAGATTATGCTGACGCTCTTGGATTATTATTTCGAAAAAGATAATGTAACGGCTCTGGAAGATTTGCTTTTGCTCTTCGAACCGGAGAAAATGAGGGGAGCCGAGCGGGAAAAATGCATCCGCGTCATGGTCTCCATGGGAATGTACGAAAAAGCCTTTGAATGGGTGCGTAATTTCGGAATCGAGTATGTTGATTACAAGATTTTGCTCCGTTTATGTGACCGGCTTTTGATGCGTACTTCCTACGAATACGAGCCGGAGCTGGTAAAAATCTGCGAAGGCGTATTTAATCGCGGAAAGTACGATGAGACGCTGCTCAATTATCTGCTTTTGTATGGACAGAGTTCTGCCAAGAACTTAAAGAGTTTGTGGAGAGCAGCGGATTCCTTCGGATTGGATGTGCATCATCTGTTGGAAAATATGCTGATTCAGATTCTCTATACCGGTGTTGAAGTCGGGGAAGAGACCAATCTTTTCAAAGCCTATGTTGCCTATGGTGCAACGGCGGATATCGAAAAGGCGTTTTTGAAGTTTTTGTCCTACCGGTATCTTATTTTGCAAAAAGAGATGGAAACGCAAGTATTTGACCGGGTGATTTATCTGTGTCAGCTGGGTGAAGAGGTGGATATCTGCAGCAAGCTGGCCTTTGTGAAAAAATGTGTTCCCGATATGAAGAAGGGGCGTCTCACTGCAGAAGATAAGGGATTTATCACATCCTTCATCCGGGAGGCGGGAAGAAAGCGGATTTTCTTCAAGATGTTTTTGGAATATCGTTCCCTGCTGCCGCAATTGGAATGCATGACGGATTGCTGTCATATCGAATATTACGGCCGGGAAGGCAGCAAAGTTATGCTGCATTATGCGGTAGACCGCAACAGCGGCGAGGAGCCGGAATACAAAAAAGAAGAAATGACCCATATGCTTTACGGAGTTTATACCAAATCCTTCCTGCTTTTCTACGGTGAACAAATCAACTATTACATAACGGAAGAGGACGGACGGACCGAGAAACTTACCCGTTCCAGTGTCCTTACCAAAGAAGAAAGCATGCGGGATACGGAAACCCGTTACAATTTTGTAAATAATGTGGTAATCAGTCATGATATGCAGGATGATGTGACGTATTGCGATTTGTCCAAAGAGTATCTGAAGAAGTGCTACATGGCAGATCGGTTGTTTTTACAGGATAATTAAGACAGGAGAGGGCAGGGTCCATGGTGACGGATAAAAAAGACGGCATGAAAGGAATGACAAAAGAACATATCGTTATCGGTCTGGATTTGACGGATGAATTTTCCCAGGTGGCATTTTGGGAAACATCCAAGGCAGAACCGGAAAATGTCAGCATGGTGATGGGCTCTCAGCAGATGTGCATTCCCACCGTACTGGGGAAATATTACGGTGAAAATTCCTGGACATTTGGAAAAGACGCGTTGGGAATGGAGGAGAAAAACGAAGGTTTTGCAGTTTCCTCACTGGTTACCCTGGCGCGGGAGGGAACACCCGTGGAGGTGGAGACCAGGGACTATGATCCGGTGGATTTGCTGGCGCTTTATATGAAAAAGTGCCTCGGATTGTTGGCGCTGAAGGCACCGTTGGAAAAGGTGTCCAAGATTATGATTACCGTGGAAGACCCGGATGCACTGATGATTGAAATTCTGACAAAGGCGATTTCCATTCTTCGGATTAAACCGGAGAAGGTGTGCTTCCAAAGCCACAGTGAAAGTGCATATTATTATATGCTTCATCAGGCGGCGGAACTTTGGAATCACCAGGTCCTTATCTGTCATCTCAGGGAGGACGGTTTGATGCTTCGGATTATGCAGAAAAACGTCCACACCAGTCCGATTGTGGTTTTGATGGAAGAAAAAATGATTCCGGATTTTAAAGCGGAGGATATGGGGAAGGCGAGCCCGACGCGGAAAAAGCGGAAGGACGAAGCGTTTTATAAAATCCTCACGGACATAATGGAAGGGAAAATGTTCTCTTCCGTGTATCTGCTGGGGGACGGATTTGACGGAGAATGGTGCGATGAATCGCTGAAATATATGTGCAGAAACCGTCGCGTTTTTGGCGGCAATAATCTGTTCAGTAAAGGGGCTTGTTTCGGGGCTGCAGAAAAAATGGAGACCTCCGCGGTAGGCATGAAGCATGTGTTCCTGGGAAAAGACAAGGTAAAGGCCAATGTGGGCATGCGGGTTATGCGGGACGGTGAAGACGTGTATATGGTGCTTTTGGATGCCGGGAAAAACTGGTACGAAACCACCAAGGAATGTGATTTGATTCTGGACCAGAAAGATTCGGTACCCTTTATCATTACGCCTCTGAACGGCAAAAATGAAAAAACGGTTTCCGTGTATTTGCGGAACTGTCCGGTGCGCCCCCCCAGGGCAACCAGGGTGCATCTGGAAATGAAAATGCTATCGGAACGCAGACTCTATGTCTGTATTACGGATTTAGGGTTCGGCGAATTTTATCCTGCCAGCGGAATGCAATGGACGCAGGAATTTGTGGTAGATTAACAAGCGAAAGGGATAATCCATGGGAAGAGTTTATGCCTGCGTGGGGCGTTATGCAACCACGCCGTATACAATTAAAAAAGCCTGGGTCAGAGTGTATTGTGCGGAAGAATTGGCGTTTTATATTTGCAACAATGCGTCCCTTTTGGAGGAAGATTTCTTTTGCCCGGCCTTGTTGGAATGGTTGGAAGAAGAATGTGATTTGCCGCTGACTGCCAAACGGATTCGTTCCCAGAAACGCGTGGATGACCGGTTGGAAACCTTGGTTCGGACCTATCTTCAGGATATCCGCTTTGTGTCTCCCCAGGAGATGGATGAGTTGGAAAAACTGTTGCAGGCCAACCGGAGCATGAGTGGTGTCCAGAAGTGTAAAATTCAGGGCGATTATTTTTTACAAAACAAGAAAATTGTATTGGCTCAGGAGTGCTACCAGTCTTTGCTGGAGCAATTGGATCTGGAGACGGACAGGGAAATGCTGGCTTCCGTATACCACAACTACGGCGTAGCATTTGCCAAACTCTTTTTGTACGAGCAGGCGGGAAAATATTTCAAAATGGCTTATGATTTGGAAGAAAAGGAAGAACATATGGTGGCGTATCTGGCGACGCTTCGAATTACCATGTCGGAGCCGGAGTACCTGAAGAAAATTGCCACGATTCCCGGTGCTTACGGGGCATCCGGTATTTTGGAAGAACGTCTGGAAAGTGCAGAGGCCGATTGGAAAAAGTCGGATGAATACATGAAAATCGGCGGAATGGAGCGGTTGAAGGAAGAAGGCGGAATTGCAGACTACTATGAAACCATGAATTTTCAGCTTAATGTATTTAAAGAGGAATACCGAAGCATGATGGCAAATTAAGGGAGGATGTCCTTTGGGTTTGTGGAGTAAAATCAAAGAAAAATGGAATAATTGGTATTATCATGATTTGGATGATGCGCCTTTTGACTGGGAGGAAGAAGAGGAAAAATTCGACCTTCAAAAAGATGTGCTGTTTGAAGATGAGGACCAGCGCACGGTCTTTGTTTTGGAGTGCCTTGGCCAGATGGCGGAGGCGGCGGAGAAGACAGAACAGTTTTCGGCGGAATACGAAGCAGTGACGGATCTTTTGGTTGATATGGAGGAAATTGAAAACCTGCCGAAAGACATTCGCGGCGAAATTATGGATCAGGCGCAGAAAATCGTGCAGTATGAAAAAGAGCGTAGGCGGATTTATAATAAATCGGGCAAACTGTCCGAACAAACGGTGACTTTGCTGGAACGTTTGGAGGAGGAAGTTCCCGGCGGCATCGAAAAGATGCGCAGCGAAGAGGAATATCGGCGCCGGATTAAGCATGATTTGCGGAGATTGGATGCGGAGCGGAATGCCAATCATTATAAAAAACAGGAATTGGAAAATATCATTGCCAATTCCAGAGGCGTGGCACTGATTTGCGGTGTGGCAATGGTGTTGTGTATCATTATGCTTTGGGTTTTGGACAAGCAGTACAATATGGAAGTGACTATCGGTTATCTGATTGCCGGAGGCATCGGTGCCGTAACCATGACGGTTTTGTATTTGCGTTATCTGGATGCAGGACAGGAACTGAAACGTCTCGGAAAGACCAACAACAAAATGATATCCCTGCATAATACGGTAAAAATCCGTTATATCAACAATACCAATCTTTTGTCATTTCTTTATACCAAATATGGTGTGGAATCGGCGGAGGAACTGGAGGAAAACTGGAAGGTTTATCTGGATGAAGTCGGAGCAAGACAGAAAGACCAGCGGCTGCGGGAGGATTTGGAATACTATTATGACAAATTGACCAAGACTCTTCGGAAATACCGCATTAAAGATCCGGAAATCTGGACCCATCAGGCAGAGGCTCTGTACAATTCCAAGGAAATGGTTGAAGTGCGGCATGCCCTGATTTCCAGAAGACAGAAATTGCGGGAGCAGGTGGAATACAATGCCAAGGTTGCTTCGGATGCCGGAGAGCGCATTAAGGAACTGGGACGACGCTATCCCCAGTACTCTGCGGAGATTGCGTCAATGGTAAAACGATATAAAGGAGCGGATGAAGCTCTTTGATACAGGAGTCGGGAAAATGAAGAATGCAAGAGAACGTTATGAACGGGTAGAAAAAACAAAACGTGTAATCGCTATGGGCACGGTGATTATTTTGGGATTGATGATTGTTGCCACCCTGGTGGTAGCCTGTCTGGATTTCCCCGGAAGTGATAAAGTATTCATGGGACTGCTTCTCATGGATGGTGTTGTTCCGGTATTTCTCTGGTTCTTCTTGCATTTCTATAAGAAGGCGACCCAAAAGGCTACGGAAGGTACGGAAGAGAAATGATTTGGATATCGCTGACACTGGTATATGGACTGCTGAAAGGCGTCCGGGAAATTGTAAAAAAGAAGTCTTTGGAAAAAAGCACTGTTATGGAAGTGCTTTTTTTCTATACCTTATTTGGTTTTTTGTTTTTGCTTCCTTCTGCGCCGGCAGCAAGCGGTGTGAGCGGGGGAGAACTGTTTTGGATTGCGGTAAAGTCTTTTCTGATTTTTCTGGCCTGGATCGCCAGTTTTCATGCCATTAAGAAGATTCCCATCAGTTTGTACGGGATATTGGATTTGTCCCGGGTTTTATTTGCCACGCTACTGGGGGTATTGGTGCTTCGGGAAACGCTATCGCCTTATCAGGTGGTGGGGCTTTTGCTGGTAGCCACCGGTCTTTTGTTATTGAAAAGAAAGAAAGCCTCTGCTTCGGAAGATGTAAAAATGAAATATGTCCTGTGCGCATTTGCCTCCTGTATTTTAAATGCATTTTCCGGGCTCATGGATAAGATTTTGACCAAGACTGTAACCCCGGTGCAACTGCAGTTTTGGTATATGTTGTTTTTGGTGTTATTTTACGGGATGTATCTGTTTTTTTCCAAAACAAAGGTGGATTGGAAAAACGTTTGGAAGAATTACTGGATTTGGATTCTCAGTATTTTGTTTGTGGTGGCGGACCGGGCGCTTTTTCTTGCCAACGAGATGCCGGAGTCTAGAATTACCGTAATGACACTGATTAAGCAATCCGGCTGCCTAGTGACAATTTTGGCAGGGAAATTCATTTTTAAAGAACAGAACATACGATATAAGCTTTTTTGTGCATTTATTATCATATTAGGCATCGTAATTGGTGTGTTATAGTGCCTTGCTTTACAAAATAAAATAAAGTATAATGAACAAGGAAAGGCGAAAAGGCTTTTACATTTACAATTTACAGGAGGAATTTTTAAGATGGGTATTATTTCAAGATTTAAAGACATTATGGCAGCAAACATCAACGCACTTTTGGATAAGGCAGAAGATCCTGAGAAGATGATTGATCAGTATCTCAGAAATCTGGAAAATGATTTCGCAAGTGTAAAGGCTGAAACAGCGTCCATTATGGCAGAAGAAAAAGCTGCAAAGAGAAAATTAGATGATTGTGACGAAGAAATTGCCAAGATGGCAGAATATGCTAAGAAGGCAGTTCTTGCAGGAAATGATGCGGAAGCAAAACAGTTCCTCACCAGAAAAGGAGAATTGGAAGCACAGAGAGGCGTGCTTGCACAGCAGTATCAGCTTTGCTGTGAAAACTCCCAGAAGATGAGAGAAATGCACGACAAATTGGAAGCAGATATTTCTTCGCTTCGTTCCAGAAGAGAACTTTTGAAAGCAAAAGTGAAAGTTGCTGAAACACAGGAAAGAATGAGCAAGATGACTTCCGGTCTCAGCGCAACCAGCAACCTTGCAAAATTTGATGAAATGGAAGAAAAAATCAACAAGAAGCTGGATGAAGCAGATGCTATGGCAGAACTCAATGCGCCTGCAGAACCTACCGGTATTGATGCACTTACCGCAAAATATGACAGCGGTAGCGCAAGTGCAACCGTAGATGCAGAATTGGAAGCTTTGAAGGCAGAAATGGGACTTACAGCAAAAGAAGGCGGTGCTGAATAATGGGATTATTCTCGAAAGAATTATCAAACGTAGTAGAATGGAATGAAAGTCAACCGGGCGTCCTTTTCTGGAAATGGACGAACCAGGAAATTAAGAAGGGTTCCGTACTTATCGTACGTCCCGGGCAGGATGCCATCTTCCTTTACAATGGTAGAGTGGAAGGTATCTTCCAGGATGAAGGAAAGTACGATATTGAATCACAGATTATTCCGTTCCTTTCTACATTAAAAGGTTTTAAATTTGGTTTTAATTCCGGTCTCCGTGCGGAGGTTCTTTTCATCAACACAAAAGAAATTCTTTGCAAATGGGGAACCAAAAACCCGATTAACTTGCAGGCTCCGGGACTTCCCGGCGGTATGCCCATTCGTGCATTCGGTACATTCAGTTGTAAGATTGCCGAGCATGATGTGGTAATTGATAAATTGGCAGGTATCAAGCAGATTTATTCCGTAGAGGATGTGAAAGAACGTATTATGGGCAGCCTGGATATGCTGGTAATGCAGTGGATTGGCAAAGAAGGCCGTGATATGTTCAATCTTCAGATGGATGCCATGAATATTGCAAAGGGTATTCAGTCTGATCTGGATATGGAAATGCGTAAGATTGGTATTGCCATTACGGATTTCAAGATTGAAAGCTTCTCTTATCCCGAACAGGTTAAGAAGATGCAGGAGAAGGCAGCTGCTCAGGCTATGGTTGGCGATGTGAACAAATATTCCCAGATTGCCATGGCAGACAGCTTGGATAAGCCCGGCGGAAGCAGAACGGCCTCTGATATGATGGGTATGCAGATGGGTATGATGATGGGACAGCAGATGATTAATCAGATGCAGATGAACCAGATGCAGGGCGGCATGATGAACCAGGCAGCTCCTCAGATGGCACCCCAGGCGGCACCTCAGGCAGCGCCTGCCGGCAACGAAGGCGGCGCGGTACCGAAGTTCTGTCCGAACTGCGGTACCCCTACCGGCGGAATGAAATTCTGCGGAAATTGCGGCAACAAGCTTGCATAATTGAGGGAAAATAAGGGAAGAAAACCCTATATAAAAAAACATAAAAAAGGCACGGGAAGCAGTGATGTTTCCTGTGCTTTTTCAGCGTAATGTGTTATACTTGATAAGGAATGCTAAGAAGAACAGTCAAAGTGATAAAGAGGAATAATAATGAGTGAAACATTGGAAAATTTGAATGACAAACAATTGGAGGCGGCTACCTGTGTGGACGGGCCTCTGTTAATTATAGCGGGAGCAGGTTCCGGAAAAACCAAAACCCTGACCCAGAGGATTGCTTATTTAATTGAAGAGGAAGACGTGAATCCGTATAACATTATGGCAATCACATTTACCAACAAGGCAGCAGCAGAGATGCGGGAGCGAATCGATAAGATTGTGGGATTTGGCGCGGAAAGTATTTGGGTTATGACGTTTCATTCCACTTGTGTACGCATTTTGCGCAGATATATCGACCAAATCGGATATGATAATAATTTTACCATCTACGATACGGATGATTCCAAAAGCGTTATGAAAGCGGTGTTTAAGAAACTGCAGATTGATTCCAAGCAGTTAAAGGAAGCAACGGTGCTTCGGGAAATTTCCCGCGCCAAGGACGAACTTTTGGGACCGGAGGAATATGCCCTGGCCAATGCTTCGGATTTCGGAAAGCGGAAATTTGCGGATGCATACAAAGAGTATCAGGAAACGCTTCGGAAGAACAATGCACTGGATTTTGACGATTTAATCCGAATGACGGTGTATTTGTTTAAGGCATGCCCTCAGGTTTTGGAATCCTATCAGAACCGATTCCGTTATATTATGGTGGATGAGTATCAGGACACCAATACAGCCCAGTTTGAGTTGGTACGTCTATTGGCGGCCAAGTACCGGAATCTGTGCGTTGTCGGTGACGACGACCAGTCAATCTATAAATTCCGTGGTGCCAATATTATGAATATTTTAAATTTTGAAACCATATACAGTGAGGCAAAGGTCATCAAACTGGAGCAGAATTACCGCAGTACCAAGACGATTTTGGAAGCGGCCAATGCGGTGATTGCCAACAACAAAGGGAGAAAGCGTAAGGCCCTTTGGACGGTGCGGGAAGAAGATGATCCGATCCGTTTCCGGCGGTATGAAAACTCCCGGGAAGAAGCGACGGAGATTGTCAGCGAGATTGCTAAAATGCAACGCCACGGGTTCTGTAATTACGGCGACTGTGCTATTTTGTACCGGACCAATGCCCAGTCCCGTGAATTTGAAGAGCGGTTCGTAAGGGAAAATATTCCTTATCGCCTGGTGGGCGGTGTGAATTTCTACGCCCGTAAGGAAATCAAAGATTTGCTGGCGTATTTAAAGACCATTGATAATGCAAGGGATGATTTGGCAGTGAAACGAATTATCAATGTGCCTAAGCGAGGAATCGGTGCGGCCAGCATATCCAAGGTGCAGGAATATGCGGATGCGAAGAATATCAACTTTTTTGAAGCTTGTTGTGAGGCTCCTGACATTCCGGGACTTGGTCGGGCTGCGGAGAAAATCAAGAATTTTGCCTTGATGATTCGGGTATATCGGACCAGACTGGAAGAGTACAGCATCTTTGAAATGATGACGGAAATTTTGGAAGATACGGGCTACGTTGAAGAATTGCGTTTGAATGATGAAGACGACGCGGAAGACCGTATCGAAAATATTAGTGAATTTTTGAATAAGATTTCGACCTATGAAGAGGAACATCCCGAGGCGGATCTTAGTGCGTTTCTGGAAGAAGTGGCTTTGGTTTCTGACCTGGACAGTATGGAAGAAAAAGAACCGGGCGTTATTTTGATGACGATTCACAGTGCCAAAGGATTGGAGTTCCCGAATGTTTTTCTTACCGGAATGGAAGAAGGCGTGTTCCCCAGCTATATGACGATTAACAGCGGCGGTGACGAGGATATGGAAGAGGAACGAAGGCTTGCATACGTAGCAATTACGAGAGCCAAGGATCAACTTTTCATTAGCTGCGCCAAAGCAAGAATGGTACGGGGAGAGACGCAGTATAATCCGGTTAGCCGTTTTGTGAAGGAAATTCCGGAGGATATTTTAAAAGGCGAAGTCCCGGAGGTTAAGGTCAGATTGTCGGAACAGTATTCGCCCCAGTCCAGCGCCCGGGCCTTTTTTAAGGAAAATCCCTATGGAAACAAGGACTCTTTTGTGCCGAAAAAAGTCGGCGGGGATTTGCTGCAGGGATTACAGAAGGGCAGCGACTTGTCCGGGGATGATTTGGGCTATGAAGTCGGCGACCGAGTGCTCCATATTAAGTTTGGTGAAGGAGAGGTGCTTGCGATTGAAAAAGCGCCCAGGGATTATAAGGTGACCGTGAAGTTTGATGCGGCAGGACAAAAAATAATGTACGCATCCTTCGCAAAACTTCGAAAAAAAGGATAGTAAAAAAACAATTTTCGTGGTATCCTATATATAGTATTTTGAAACTAAGGTGGAAAGGCGGTTTATGCAAATGACTAAGATGGAAGATATGCTTGCAGCAGTTAAATTGGGAGAAATGTTAAAGAAAAAAGAGGAAGAAGAGAAAAGCTGTCCTCTGAAAACCATTTTGATTGTTATCGGTATTGTTGCTGTAGTAGCAGCTGCAGTTTATGCAATTTATCGTTTTATGACTCCGGACTATCTGGAAGATTTTGACGATGATTTTGATGATGATTTTGACGAGGATTTCTTCGATGACGAAGATATCGTTGTCGATGAATCTGAAAAAGCAACTGAGGAAGCTAAGAAATAAGAATAAAATGTTGTTTTAAGGCAAGAAGTGATAAAGAGTGGGGTACGTTATCGCATCCCGCTCTTTTGTAGTACAAGAAAAGTTAGGCAGATAAGGAGAACAGTATGAAAAAAGGAGAACTCCATCAGGGAAAGGTAATCCGCATGGATTTTCCGAATAAGGGAATCGTGGAAGTAATTACAAAGGAAGATGAGGTGTCAAAGGAGCCTTCGGACAAGGCAAGGGTAATTGTAAAAAATGCCCTGCCGGGACAGACCGTTTCTTTTGTGATTAATAAGAAAAAGAACGGGCTGGTGGAAGGAAGACTTTTGGAGGTGTTAGCACCGGCAGAGTGGGAAACGGAGGACCGGTGTCCTCACGCAGGCATCTGCGGCGGTTGTCTTTATCAGGGATTTCCTTATGAGAAACAGCTGGAAATCAAGGAAAAGCAGGTGCTTCGCCTTTTGGAAAAATACATGGGCGATGCAGAATATGATGGAATTAAGGCAAGCCCGAAGGCGACCGAATATCGTAATAAGATGGAGTTTTCCTTTGGCGATGAATATAAGGACGGACCGGTAACTCTTGGCTTACATAAACGAGGCAGTATGTACGATATCGTGCCGGTTACCGATTGTAGAATCATGGATGAAGATTACCGAAGGATTCTTTGCTTTACCAAGGATTATTTTGCAAAGTGCGGCTATCCCTTTTTTCATAAATTAAGACACGAAGGTTACCTGAGACACCTTCTGGTTCGAAAAGCCGTGAAGACAGGGGAAATTTTGATTGCACTGGTGACTACGACCCAGGAAACTCATGACCTTGGCGAATATGCAGAGGGACTGTTGCAGTTAAATTTAGACGGTGTCATTACCGGAATTTTGCATATTGAAAACGATTCTTTAGCGGATGTGGTGAAATGCGACAAGCAAAATCTGCTCTACGGAAAGGATTGGTTTGAAGAGGAACTTTTGGGCCTGAAATTTAAGATTTCTCCATTTTCCTTTTTCCAGACCAACAGTCTGGGGGCCGAAGTGCTCTATGATACGGTGCGTCAGTATTTAAAGGGAGAGGAAGTCGGAGGCACGGTATTTGATTTGTACAGCGGTACCGGTACCATCGCCCAGATGTTAGCGCCCGCGGCAAAACAGGTAATCGGTGTGGAAATCGTGGAAGAGGCCGTGGAGGCCGCCAAAGAAAATGCGGCGTTAAACGGTCTATCCAATTGTGACTTTTTGGCCGGCGATGTGCTGAAGGTGTTAGATGATATCACGGAGAAGCCGGATACCATTATTTTGGACCCGCCTAGGGACGGCGTACATCCCAAGGCTCTAAAAAAAATCATCGATTACGGCGTGAAGCACATGGTGTATATTTCCTGCAAGCCCACCAGCCTTGCAAGGGATTTGGAAATGCTGACAGGACGCGGCTACGAAGTCAAGAAGGTGTGCATGGTGGATATGTTTCCGAATTCCGGGAATATTGAGACGGTAGTTCTCTTGTCCCAACAAAAACCGGATGATTAAATTGAAGTGGAATTAGAGTTGGATGAGATGGATTTGACGACCGCAGAGAGTAAGGTGACATATGCGGCGATTAAGGATGCATTGGAGCATTTTGGGATGGTTTAGAGAGGTGAGTAATAGAAATTATCACGATATATGATGGACCAAGGGCATTTATAGTATTAGAAGTTTGCGGGAATTAGGCTCTTCTTAAAGCATTTCATTAATATTTATATAAAATACATGAAAGCAGAACCAAATTGATTATGTTACTCGTAGTGCAGGAGAAATTAATTTGGAGCTGCTTTTTTATTGAAAATTTTTATGTTTCTTAAAATTTTTAAAGATTTTTTAAGAATTGAAATGTTACTATCGACCTGTAAGTGATGTAGAAAACACCTATTTCTTGATTATAGGGAAGAGCATTTCGCAATAAGGTAAGTAGAAATGGAGAGAACAATTGCAATGAATAAAACAGTGATTCAAACGAAAGATTTGTGTAAAACCTACATT
>SVFE01000044.1 GCA_015057055.1 Lachnospiraceae bacterium
AGATTACTGACTACGACAAACTTACATTGGATGTTTACACCAATGGAACTTTGGGTCCGGATGAGGCTGTCAGCCTTGCTGCTAAGGTACTCAGCGAGCATTTGCGTCTGTTTATCAACCTTTCCGAAAAAGGAAAGACGGCAGATGTTATGATTGAGAAGGAAGACGACGAGAAGGAAAAAGTGCTTGAAATGAGCATTGATGAATTGGAATTGTCTGTTCGTTCTTATAACTGCTTGAAGAGAGCCGGCATCAATACGGTAGAAGAGTTGACCAACAAGACTTCCGAAGATATGATGAAAGTTCGTAACCTCGGACGTAAGTCATTGGACGAAGTTCTTGCAAAATTAAAAGAATTGGGATTGCAGTTGAACCCCAGCGATGAATAAATCATCAAAGAAGCATACGTGATAAGTCCGATGAGCCCATGTGTGTTGTAACTGTTCACACGGTGATAAGCCGTATACAATGGAATTTATGCATTCGGTAAGTAAGACCAAAGAGCGTAGCCGGATGTACCATGAAGGGAGAAACAAAAATGGCAATGTATAGAAAGCTTGGAAAAACTTCCAGCCAGAGAAAAGCATTACTTAGAAACCAGGTTACTATGTTACTTAGCAGCCCGGAAGGAAGAATTACAACAACAGAAGCAAGAGCGAAAGAAATCCAGAAAATCGTGGAAAAAATGATTGCACTTGCAGTAAAAGAAAAAGACAACTTTGAAACCGTTAAAGTAACTGCAAAGGTTGCTCGTAAAGACAAAGACGGTAAGAGAGTAAAAGAAGTTGTTGACGGAAAGAAAGTAACTGTTTACGATGAAGTAGAAAAGGAAATCAAGAAAGATATGCCTTCCAGACTTCACGCAAGAAGACAGATGCTGAAAACTTTCTACACCGTTAAGCAGTCTCCGGAAGGCAAGAGCGGAAAGAAAGCTATGAAGGAAGTTGATTTGGTTGCAAAGATGTTTGACGAAATCGCTCCTAAGTATGCAAACCGTAACGGTGGTTATACCAGAATTGTTAAGATTGGTCAGCGTAAAGGTGACGCAGCAATGATGGTTATCATTGAGTTAGTATAATTTGAAGCAGAATTGATTACAGAGGAAGCGTGTCGTAAGATACGCTTCTTTTGCAATAAGAAAACAGTACCGGGAGAACGTGAGGAAACCATGGGGATTATCAAGACTTCAAAGTTAATATTCGATTATATCCGGCGTGATGAAGAAGGTAACGTGGAGGGTATTACGAGAGCCGTGGATGAGGTTTCCCTGGATATCAGGCAGGGAGAGTTTGTTGCGATTTTGGGACATAACGGTTCTGGGAAGTCCACCTTTGCCAAGCATTTGAATGCGATTTTATATCCCACGGAAGGAACGGTTTTGGTGGACGGAAACGATACCACCGACGATGAAAAAATCTGGGAGATACGCCAGTGTGCGGGGATGGTATTTCAAAATCCGGACAATCAGATTATCGGTCAGGTTGTAGAAGAGGACGTGGGATTCGGCCCGGAAAACATGGGCGTGCCCACGAAGGAAATCTGGGAGCGGGTAGAAGAGAGTTTAAAAGCGGTAGGAATGTGGTCCTATCGGAAGCATTCGCCCAATAAGCTGTCCGGAGGACAAAAGCAACGGGTTTCCATTGCCGGAGTAATTGCGATGCATCCGAAGTGTATTGTTTTGGATGAGCCTACGGCTATGCTGGACCCCATCGGACGCAAGGAAGTAATCCGCGCGGTGCGGGCTCTCAATGATGTGGAGAAAATAACGGTTATCCTCATAACCCACAATATGGAGGAAGTGGTACATGCGGATCGGATTTTTGTTATGGAAAAAGGAAAGGTCTGTATGTCCGGTACGCCAAAAGAAATTTTCTCTCAGGTAGAGGCGCTGCAAGCACTTCGTCTGGATGTGCCGGAGGTAACGCTTTTGGCCCATGAACTACGGCGCGGAGGGCTGGATGTGCCCAGAGGAATTTTGACCAGAAAAGAATTGGTGGATGCACTGGTTCAATTATCAAAAGGAAAGGCAGACGTGGAATGAAGCTCATCGCAGATCATGTCACTTATCAATATAATAAAGGAACCGAGCAGGAAATTTATGCATTAAAAGATGTTAATTTTGTCATTCGTCCGGGAGAATTTATCGGACTGATTGGACATACCGGTTCGGGAAAATCCACTTTGGTACAGCATTTAAACGGACTTTTGATGCCGGATGCAGGGACCATTTATTTTGACGGAGAGGATATTACCGAAAAAGGCTACGACAAGAAGAAGCTTCGCAGTAAAGTTGGCCTTGTATTTCAATATCCGGAGCATCAGCTGTTTGAAGAAACGGTGTTTGCCGATGTGTGCTTTGGACCGAAAAATATGGGGCTTTCCAGGAAGGAAGCAGAGTTAAAGGCCTATGAAGCTTTGAAAAAGGTTGGCGTGGAAGAGATTTATTTTGATCAGTCTCCCTTTGACCTGTCCGGCGGCCAAAAACGCCGGGTCGCTATTGCCGGGGTGCTGGCTATGCAACCGGAGATTCTGGTATTGGACGAACCGACGGCAGGACTTGACCCTAAAGGACGCAAGGAACTTTTGGAACGCATCAGAAAACTTCGGGAAAAAGACGGAATTACGGTGATTTTGGTTTCCCACAGTATGGAAGACGTGGCAGAGTATGTGGATCGGATTATGGTAATGAACGAAGGAAGACTTTTGTATGATGCACCTACCAAAGAGGTTTTTTCACATTATAAAGAACTGGAAGAAATCGGACTTATGGCGCCCCAGGTAACGTATGTGATGCGGGATTTAGAAGAGGCAGGACTACCGGTAAGTACGGAGGCGACGACGCTTACGCAGGCCCGGGATGAGATTTTAAAGGCATTTGGGAGGAAAATGTGATACGGGAAATAACCTTGGGACAATATTACCAGGCGGATTCTGTGGTACACAGAATGGACCCGCGGACGAAACTGATACTGACATTCGGGTATATTGTTTCCCTGTTTCTGTTTACAAATGTATATGTGTATGTATGTGCAGCAGTTTTCCTGCTGGTTGCCGTGAAAGCCTGCAAGGTGCCTTTCCGTTTTATCGTGCGGGGGCTGCGGACGGTAATGGTGCTTCTATTCGTCACGGTTTTTTTTAATATGTTTTTGATAAAAGGCGAACCCCTGCTGACGGTGTACCGGTTCACGGTGACGCGGGAGGGGCTGCGGATGGCGGTATTTACTTCTTCTCGCCTGGTTATGTTGATTCTGGGTTCCTCCATTATGACACTGACCACTACGCCGAACAATTTGACGGATGGTTTGGAGAGCGTGTTGAAACCGCTGAAGCTTTTTAAGGCACCGGTGCATGAAATGGCCATGATGATGTCCATAGCGCTTCGTTTCATTCCCATTCTGATGGAAGAGACGGACAAAATTATGAAAGCGCAGCTTGCCCGAGGTGCCGATTTTGAAAGCGGAAACCTGATCAAAAAGGCAAAGAGCCTTGTGCCGATTCTGGTACCGTTGTTTATTTCTGCATTCCGAAGAGCCAATGATTTGGGAATGGCGATGGAGGCAAGATGTTACCGGGGCGGCGAGGGCAGAACGAAAATGAAACCGCTGAAATATGCCGCAAGGGATTATGCAGCGTATATTTATTTTGTGATTTATATCCTGCTCATTGTAGTGGCAGGAAATTGGATTCCGAAGTTTTGGTAGGCGTATATGGGAAAGCGCTGCCGAAAGATAAGAGAGGGTAAAGAAGCAGATGGAAGAGAAGAAAAAAAGAGTGCTCCTTGAAGTGGCGTATGACGGCACGGCTTATCACGGCTGGCAGCTGCAGCCGGAAAGCATTACCGTCGAAAAGGTTTTGAATGATACGCTGTCGGCTCTCTTAAAGGAAGATATCAAAGTAATCGGCGCCAGCAGAACCGATGCGGGAGTACATGCCTACGGGAACATTGCGGTGTTTGATACCGCGGCCAGAATTCCGGGAGAAAAGATTTCTTATGCGTTGAATCAGAAACTGCCGGAGGATATTCGGATACAAAAATCCGCAGAGGTTGCTCCGGATTTTCACCCGCGTAAATGCGACAGCCGAAAGACCTATGAGTACCGGATTTTAAATACGGAGTTTCCCCTTCCGACAAAACGTCTTTATTCTCATTGGACGTATGTGCCGATGGATGCGGAGAAAATGCAGGAAGCGGCGCAGGTACTGATTGGAGAGCATGATTTCACCAGCTTTTGCAGTATTAACTCCCAGGCAGAGTCGCCGGTGCGGACCATATATGATTTGACGGTGCGCCGGGAAGGCGAGAACGAAATCGTGATTCGGGTTACCGGCAACGGATTTTTGTACAATATGGTGCGGATTATCGCCGGTACGTTAATGGAAGCGGGTCGCGGAAGACTTAGCGCAGCGGACGTAAAAGAGATTCTGGAAGCCAAGGACCGCAGCAAGGCAGGACCTACGGCCCCTGCGTGTGGGCTGACACTGGTGAAATATGAGTTTTTGTAGGAAAAAAGCGGAAAATTTCCGCAAAAATCGGTTGACACTCACGGGAGCGTATAATATAATAAGTATCTGTGGCGACTTGTTTGCATTTCCCAGCAGATGGGTTTTCACAATATAACAGGCAGGTGATTCCGACTCTGTGTGCCCGGACATCATACAGACGGCGAAGCATTTGCAGAAGATTCGAAACAAGATAAAATATGGAGGGAATATCAATGAAGACTTTTATGGCTAGTCCTTCAACTATCGAAAAGAATTGGTATGTAGTTGACGCGACAGGATATACATTAGGACGTTTGGCATCCGAAGTTGCTAAGGTTTTGAGAGGTAAAAACAAACCGATCTATACACCCCACATCGACACAGGTGATTACGTAATCGTTGTTAATGCTGACAAGATTAAAGTTACCGGTAAGAAGATGGAACAGAAGATTTACTACAAGCACTCTGATTATGTTGGTGGTATGAAAGAAACCAAGTTGAAAGATATGCTTGCTAAGAAACCGGAAGAGGTTATCGAACTTGCTGTTAAAGGCATGCTTCCCAAAGGACCTTTAGGAAGACAGATGTACAAGAAACTTTTCGTTTATGCAGGACCGGATCATAAGCATGCGGCACAGAAACCTGTTGAATTGAAGTTTTAACTAAAGGTTGAAAGGAGAAAAGAAAATGGCTAAGAAAACAGCTGCTAAGAAGTTTTATGGAACAGGCAGAAGAAAAAGTTCTGTTGCAAGAGTATATTTAGTACCCGGTAAGGGAGAAATCACAATCAACAAAAGAGATATCAACGATTATTTCGGATTAGAGACACTTAAAGTTATCGTTCGTCAGCCCCTCGTAGCTGTAGATGCAGTTGAGAAATATGACGCTATCGTAACTGTTAAAGGTGGCGGATATACAGGACAGGCAGGCGCTGTAAGACACGGCGTAGCAAGAGCATTGCTTCAGGTTGATCCTGAGTTCAGACCTGTACTTAAAAAAGCCGGCTACTTAACAAGAGATCCTCGTATGAAAGAAAGAAAGAAATACGGTCTCAAAGCCGCAAGACGTGCACCTCAGTTCTCAAAGAGATAATTATCAAGAACTTACAAACCCTTGGAGATACAAAGTTTCCAAGGGTTTTTCCTTTATCCGATTTTTGCTCATTCAGACGAAAGGAATGTGACTTAAAGGGAATCGGAATACGGAATCGTAGCAAAGGAGAACATGAAATTAAGGGATCATTGAGTTTGGAGGGATAAGTACTATCCCTAGTCTGAATTTTTTGTCTGCAGTATAATTATGTTGTTTTACCGGCGGGAGAATTACAGTGGGTTTTGTCGGAGGATTTAAAGAATACATAGAATAGGATGCCCGGTGGTATTACGAATGGCAGGGACAGAAAATATTAGGCAGATTAGCGTGCAAAAACATGGTTACAGTGGTGAATTTCTATGCTATAATGCTTTTATAACGATGCGTAAGAGGAGGTTGGGTATAGGATGGGTCTTTTTGATTTTTTAAATGCAAAAAATTTGAAAGCGGTTGCGGATGTTTTGGAAGATGCAGTGACGAATGCAGTAGAGCAGGTAACGGAATCTGTGGAGAATCAAACTCGTCAAAATAATACTAATGCCGGAAATGCATCGGCTAAAGGTGCAAGTTCAACTGCTGGAAAAAAGAGTTTGCCGGCATCAGGAGAGAAGGTGTTGCGTACTCGTTTGGAGAAAATTATTGCTGAGCAGTGGGACGGTTACGAACTGCGGAAGGATGTTGCGGCAGCTGAGATGCAGGCAGAAGAGGGCGCTATGGATTACAGCTATGGACTTTATCAGAATGGTGTGCCGAAAGCAATGTTTATGATTAATACCAATAGAACTATGTATAACAGTCGGCGCGTGGTATTGGCACAGAAAGCATGCAATGATATGCGTGTTCCGTATATGAATTTTATGTCTCATTTGCCAAATACGGAAGAATACATTTCACAGCGGCTGAAAAAAATGATAGTGTAAATTGAATAAAAAGAAAGAGAAATGTAACATTTGTTGCACCCACGGCGGGCAAAGCGCATTCCAAATCAGTTTTGTGGGTAACGGGAATGGGTTCAGTCCAGTGTGATATAGCACGGCTTTATCACTTCAAAGCGATTTCTCTTTCTTTTTTTATATATGGAAACTGTGTAGTGGCGGAATTATTAGAAAACAGAAGAAATTTTTTTGTGGGATAGAGAAAAAGATGATTTCAAATGAACGGAAATGTTTCACATCCGGCGAAGATATTGAGGATTCTCCTTTCCTTGCGGCACTTGTGGATAGCACGGCGTGGGAGAATTTTTTAAAAGAAAAGATCGAAAAGCAGCATTTGCGCAAAACTGAGGAAGAAAAAATACGTTGCTTTATTTCGGAACAAAGATATTTGCGGGTAGCGAGTCAGATTCTTGCAAGTATGGAAAGCGAGAAAAATAGACATTGTGAAAAAATCACGGGGAACGGAGTGATGCCGGGCGGGAACTTTTTTCCGGGGGAAGTGCCGAAGAAAATGATTGTCAATAAAGAGGGTACGACCAAAAAGCGAGTAGTATATTCTTATGGGGAGGATGTCACCATCACGCTGAAGTTTGCCGCACATTATTTGAATTCGATGGAGGACTTATTGGCGGAGAATTGCTACGCTTTCCGAAAATCTCTGGGCGTCAGAGATGCGCTGAGACGGATTCGTAATAATCATCCTGCCGGGACAAGGTATTGTTATAAGGCGGATATTTCCAATTATTTTAATACAATCAATACAGAGAAGATGATAGAGCGGCTTGCACCGGTGCGATGCAGGGATGGAGTACTTTATCATGTGCTGGTAAATATTTTGCAAAGAGAAGAAGTAGTTGAAAAAGGGTGTATTATTAGGGAACAGCACGGAGTGATGGCCGGAATTCCCGTGGCTCCTTTTTTGGCAAATTTATATTTGCGGGATTTGGATGCGGAATATGAGGAAAGAGGCGTGGAATACTACCGCTATTCCGATGATGTGCTTTTCATAACGGATACGGAAGAAGAAATACAGGCCTTGGCGGAGGAATTCAGAAAACGTCTGAGCGAAGAAGAACTTTGCATCAACGAAAGTAAGGAATGTTTTTTTGTTCCGGG
The DNA here is from genome assembly GCA_015057055.1 of Lachnospiraceae bacterium. Taxonomy (GTDB): domain Bacteria; phylum Bacillota; class Clostridia; order Lachnospirales; family Lachnospiraceae; genus NK4A136. The sequence continues at coordinate 7,626 of SVFE01000044.1, forward strand.
TGAAGCGGTGGAATTCCTCGGATTTGCTTATCGAAACGGAAAAGTAGATTTATCAGATAATACAAAGCGGAAAATAAAAGCTAAAATAAAAAGGAAGGCAGAAGCCCTTCGCAGATGGCAGCGGGAGAAGAATCTGATGCCGGACAAAGCGGCCATAGGATTTATCCGTGCGATGAACCGGAAAATATACGGAACCGGTGGAGAAGATGAATTTACATGGGAAAGGTGGTTTTTGCCAAACCTTACTACGGACACCGGTCTTAAAGAAATCGATACTTATATGCAGGAATATGTACGATATACAGTTACCGGCCGGCATTACAAGGGAAATTATCGTATTTCCTACGAGCAGATGAAGGCTTGGGGGTACCGGAGTATGGTTAATGTATTTTATAAGAAACGAAAACAGAGCATTTAGTGTGAATTTCACGATTGAGGACAAAAAATCATTTTGATATGATGTATTTGTGAGAGGCGGGGAAATCTTCGCTACACAATACTAAAAAAAAATATACTAAGGAGATACATATGGGAAAAGTATTGTTGTATATCTCATGGTTTCTTGCCATAGCAGGTGCGATTATAACCAGATTTGTCTATGAAGTGTCTGACACAGCATACATCATTTATATAGTGATATATGTGTTGTTGGGAGTGCTTGGTTATTACATAGATAAGAAAAAAGCAGACGGCAAGGATTGAAAACTAAAGAATATGGGGGAAAAGTATGAGAAAAGTAGGCGACCGTATTTATACGATTAATGAATCCGGGAAAAAGTATGTGAGAAGATGGAAGATATTGGAGATTAATGGAAATCAATATCGCTGTGAAAATAAAAGAACGCACAGCGTTTCTGTTCTATCAGAGGACGAAGTTAAAATATATGATTCCAAAGAAGAAGCAGAAAAAATTGCCGGCGAAATGCAAAGAAAAGCGGATAAACCGAAAAGAATAATATTTACAATTTGGGTTTGTATAGTGTTGTTTTTTGTTGCCATGTTCTTAATCATGATGTTTAAAGGAATGTAAACGTTTCGACGGGATGTTCAATCAGCAGCAAAAGAAGTAAAGTGATAAACATATTTGAATTAATGGAGATGAGTAACATGAGAAAACTGAGTGTTAAGTTGATTCTTTCATTTGCAGCTTTTTTAACTACAAACCTCTGGCTTATAGGGAAAGGAAGCGCCAAGGGTGCTGCTGACTTTTTGGTATCTCCGGCAGTAGAAGAAACTATCCTATTTATCCTTTTGCAGATAATAGTCATACTGATTTATTATATTCGTCCTCTCACAATAAGAAAAACCAGAATAATTTACTGGTTGATTTCTGAGGCATTTGTTGCTATTACTTTTTTCTTTTGGGGAATATTTATTGTTGGTCCTATTTGGTTTCAATAACATTAATTCTTGGTTAATCGTTTAGGAGGGAGAACGGGATTATGAATGATAACTATAATGAAGTAATGGAGAGAAATGAACAAAATAAGAAATATAGAAGACGACTGGTTTGGCAATTGGTGCTTGTCTTGGCAATAATACCGTATGGAATTATATTGATACCTATTCTTACGCAACTACATTCAACAAATCCTGATTTCGTAGGAATAGCGACAGGGATAGTAGTAGCAGGTTTTATAGCGTGGTTTGTGGGGCTTATTGTCGTGACTAACAAAATTCGCTGTCCGCATTGTAATAAGTGGCTTGGCAATTCTAACCCATGGAATATTCCGAATTGTCCATACTGCAAAACAAGTCTTGAGACATACGAATTATGAAAGTTTCGTGATAGAAAGTGAGATGAGACAGTGTTGTCTCATTGAAAAAACAGGGCATCGATGTCCTGTTTTTTTATGGATCAATAGATACGATGTTCTTGAAAGGAGGTCAAAAAATAATAATTCCTTAGGCGGGCTCTGTTTGGGTATAACATTTGGGATGACAAAGTGGGAGGTACTTTTTTAAATATCAACCACCATGAATAAAAATGTGAAATATTTATAACATTATTATTGACAGACGCAATAGTGAGTGATATATTTATAACACGAAGTGATAAATATATCACATTGAAAGGGGATTAAAATGAATAGAAAAGTAACTTTAACTGAAATTGTGGGCACAAAAATTGTTTATGCATTGATTCTGGTATCCTACTATTGGATGTGGGCCAGAACCGATTGGAAGGACTACTATGTAACCATCCAAAGCGTGCTGGGATTTTTCCTATTGGCATTTTTCGTTTTCCAGGCAATCCGGATAAAGAAATACAAAACCGAAGGGGTGGATGAACTAGCAGAGCAAAATTTGAAGCGATGCGATTCGGTATGTTTAAAACTGTTTCTTGCGGTAATGGTAGTGGTAGCCTGGATTTGCGGAATCGCGGGCCATGGGGACATACTTCGAACCGGCGTGGTAGGCTGGATGATTGTATTGACCATTCTGGCGCTGGCAGTAATTCGAACGGTTATGTTCAAGATTATGGATAGCAAAGGGGTGTAGTATGGCTTTAAAAACAAAAGTAAAGGAATATCGTGAAAAAGCAGGATATAAGCAAAGTGAATTGGCGGAGATGGTTGGTGCACGAAGGGAAACCATCGTCCATTTGGAAAACGGGAAATACAATCCTTCTTTGAAACTGGCCATGGATATTGCGAGGGTCTTTGGCGCGACGGTGGAAGAGTTATTTGAATTCACTGAGGATTAGCCGGAGATAAGCAAGGCGGCTTAATGTTCTCCGTGAAAACGAAAAACGCCTCAATCGTGGGGATTTGTTGATTGTGACAACATGGAGATTATGTTAAGTTATATTTGTGAGAGGCGGAGAAAAATCCTCAGAAAATCATAAGAGGTTTTTCTACGAAAGACAAAGGAGGACTTTTATTATGAAAGCAGGACAGATTATGACAAAGACCATGCAGTTCGTGTGGTTGAAACTCGGGTACGGATTGGCAATGACGCTGATTGCAGCGCTTGGAATGGGGCTATTTGCACTAATCGGCGGTTTGTTCGGCAGTGGCAGCGGTGTAGCCATAATGATTTGTATTTGGTTAATCATTTTTAGCGGAATTTTCAAATTGGTTGACAACTATTTTGGTTACCTGATTAAAGCAGGGCACGTGGCAGTGGTGGCAGAAGCCGTGACTACGGGACAGGTGCCGGAGAAACAGTTTGAGTTCGGCAAGAATAAGATAAAAGAACGTTTTGCTACGTCCAACGTGTATTTTGTAGTAGATAAACTGGTAAGCGGTGCCGTACGTCAGTTAAAAAATGCGGTTGGTAAAGTCGGCGGTTTGTTGGAAAATATTCCGGGGATGGAAAAAGTCGTTGATATCCTTCAGACATTTATCGGAATCGCCCTTGGCTATATTGATGAGTGCTGTCTCGGTTATTGTTTCATCAAAACAGAGCAGAATGCATTCCAGGCATCCTGTGACGGTGTGGTAATCTATTTCCAGAATGCAAAGAAACTTTTGAAAGACGCAGCGCTTACCACAATCCTGGTAATGATCGGAACCTTTTTATCCTGGTTTGTTCCGTTCCTTTTGTTGGCATTGCTTTGCAAGGCATTTGACTGGAGCCTGATGATTGCGGTTATTCTTGCCTTGTTTATCGGTGTAACAATTAAATCTGCATTTATCGATACTTACGTAATGGTAAAAATGATGACTTCTTACATGGAAGTGGCACCTTCCACAACGATTAGTTTTGACCTGTACGGCAAGCTCAGCAAGCTGTCTTCCAAGTTCAAAGAACTTTTCGGCAGAGCACAGGGCGGCGTAGCCCACACAGCGGCAACCGGTACGGAAGTGTAAAAATGAAAACAGAAAGTGGGGAAGGAATTCCCCACTTTTTAAATTTAAAGGTATAATGTTTTTTGAATCACTTTGTTTTGGGAAATAAAAATGCGCCATAGTGCGTTATTAGCATAGGAGGATTGGAATATGAAATACAAAGCAGTAATTTTTGATATGGACGGAGTTATTTTTGATTCTGAAAATAAAGTTATCGAATGCTACGAAGAAGTGGCGGCGCGCTACGGACTTGATAAGGTGCGGGAGACCGCCATCCGGTGTCTTGGAATTAACGCAACGGTTACCAAAGAAATTTTCCTGGAGACCTATGGGGCGGATTTCCCATACGATACCTTTAAAGGGGAGATGTCGGCGCTGTTTCACAGCCGGTATGATGAGGGGCGTCTGCCTTGCAAACCGGGCATTGAAGAACTTCTTATTTATTTAAAAGAAAAGGGCTATAAAATCGGCATTGCTTCATCTACCCGTTATGCAGTGGTGCATCAGGAAATCAGGGATGCGGGGCTTCTTCCTTATTTTGACCATATTACCGGCGGTGATATGTTGAAAAAGAGTAAGCCGGAGCCGGACATTTATCTGATGGCCTGCGAAAGCCTTGGGATAGAGCCGTCGGAGGCGGTGGCAATTGAAGATTCCTACAACGGTATCCGCTCTGCCTACCGTGCAGGAATGGTGCCTGTGATGGTGCCGGATATCATCGGACCGGACGAGGAAATGCGGGAATTGTCAAAGGTTATTTGCAAAGATTTAAAGGAAGTGAAAAAATGGTTTGCAAATGAGGCGCAATCGTTTTAAAATATCTATGTTGGGTTTTCGTAACAGAAATAATCAATTAGGAGGACGAAGAAGATGAGCATTCGGATAGGTATTATTGGTTATGGAAATTTAGGTCGCGGTGTGGAGTGTGCCATTAAGCAAAATAAGGATATGGAGCTTGTGGCGGTATTTACAAGACGTGCACCGGAGAAGGTAAGTATTTTAACAAAAGAGGCGGCGGTAGCAAATATCGCAGAGATTGAAAATTATAAAGATAAGATTGACGTAATGATTCTATGCGGCGGAAGTGCCACGGATTTGCCGGAGCAGACCCCGAAGTATGTGCAGTGGTTTAATGTTATTGACAGCTTTGACACCCACGCAAGAATCCCGGAGCATTTTGCCAATGTAGATGCAGCGGCGAAAGAATCCGGCAAGGTGGGAATCATCTCCGTAGGCTGGGACCCGGGAATGTTTTCTTTGAACCGTATGTATGCGGGAGCAATTTTGCCCTCCGGAAAAGATTATACTTTCTGGGGCAAAGGCGTGAGCCAGGGACATTCCGATGCAGTTCGCCGTATTCCCGGCGTAAAGGATGCCAAGCAGTACACCATTCCGGTGGAAAGCACATTGGCATCGGTTCGAAGCGGTGAAAACAAGGACTTCACCACCAGAGAAAAACACACCAGAGAATGCTTTGTAGTATTGGAGGAAGGCGCAGATGCGGCAGCCGTGGAAAATGCCATCAAGACAATGCCGAACTACTTTGCAGACTACGATACCACGGTGCATTTTATTTCCGAGGAAGAGATGAAGCGTGATCACAGCGGTATTCCCCATGGTGGCTTTGTCATCCGCAGCGGAAAGACCGGCTGGAATGAAGAAAACAACCATATTGTGGAATACAGTATCAAACTGGATTCCAATCCGGAGTTTACCTCCAGCGTGCTGGTGGCATACGCAAGAGCTGCATACCGCATGGCAGAGGAAGGTGCAAAGGGATGTAAGACGGTGCTGGATGTGGCACCTGCATATCTGAGCATGCAGTCCGGCGAGGAACTGAGAAAACAGTTGTTGTAATGGAAAAGAAAAGCCTTGCTTAGTCAAGGCTTTTTTCTTAGAGAATATTTCCGGAAAAACAGCGGCAAAAGCAGTTGTGAAAAATAGTTTGAAGAAAGAAGAATGGCGATGAAATTATATTTGGTAAGACACGGCGAGACCGACAAGAATAAAACAAAGTGCCTGCAGGGGCAAAGTGACACGGAGTTAAATGATTACGGCAGGGAACTGGCAAGAAAAACCGCAGAAGGATTAAAAGACGTTGTCTTTGACGAAATCTATACCTCCCCTTTGAAACGGGCAAGGGAGACGGCGGAAATCATCCGGGGAGACCGGGATATTCCCTTGTATGAGGAACCGGCGATTATTGAAATTGCTTTTGGGGCATATGAAGGATGCTGCTACGGAAAAGACGGATATAATGTACCGGACCCGGAGTTTATGAATTTCTTTCAGGCACCGGAGAAGTACCATGTGCCGGAAGGCGGAGAGAGTTTTGCGGCGGTTATTGCAAGAACCGGTGCTTTCCTGGAACGGCTTTGGTCGGATGAAACCAAAAAAGATAAGACGATTTTATTATCGACCCATGGGTGTGCCTTGAAAGGTATTCTGGCCTATGTGAGAAATACCCCGTTGGAAGAATATTGGGGAGAGGGTGTCCACAAAAACTGCGCCGTATCGCTGTTGGAAGAGAAAGACGGTACATGGCAAGTAACCATGGAAGGGAAAATATATTATACGGTTTAAAAGAGTACAAACTTGCCTCGGTGCCCCTGTGGAGTGCTCCGAAAGTTATTTATCTTTGAAGAAGAATATGGTATTGCTATTTCAGGAAACCATTAATTTTATTAAAGAAATCACAGAACACAGAAAAATGAACTGGGGAGACCAACTATGAAACTATCATCTTTTTTGCACTTTGCAGCTTTTGGCGTAAAGACAATTTTGTTTAGAAAGAAATCACCAATTCTCGGAACGGTAATCGTAACAGACAAATGTAACCTGCACTGTAAGCATTGCTCCGTTAACAATATCACAGCAGTCGTTCATCCGTACGAACAAATTCGGAAAGAAATGCAACAACTATATGACATGGGTGTTCGAATTCTGTTCTTCTGTGGCGGCGAAACATTTCTTTGGAAAGATGGTGAACGTACTCTGAGAGATTTGGTCATAGAAGCCAAAAGAATGGGATTTCTCATTGTCAATGTAGTTACGAATGGAACATTTCCCATTGACCTTCCGGAAGCAGATTTGATTCTTTTGAGTTTGGATGGGGACAAGCAACGTCACAATGAAGTTCGTGGAGATACTTACGATACTATTATGAAGAACATTAGCAATGCCACCGCAGACAATATTTGCTTCTACATGGCTATAAATCAAATTAATAAAGACTATGTGCGGGATGTTTGCTTAACTGCTCGTGATACAGAAAATGTTCGTGCTGTATCGTTCAATTTCCATACCCCATATCCGGACACAAAGGAGTTGGCATTGAGCAGAGAAGAAAAGGCGGAGTGTTGCGCTACAATAACCCAAATGATGAAAGAAGGCGCGCCTGTTTTCAATCTGAAAAGTGCGTTCCCATATCTTATCGAAAATCGATTTCCGACACCTTGTCATCAGTGCGTTGTCATGGAAAACGGAAAACTATCTACCTGCGGACGATGCATAGATGTTCCCGGCCTCTGCGAACAATGCGGATACTTCTTTGTTGCGGAATATACCCTTCTGTTCAGAGGAAATCTAAAAATAATCTTTGAAATGCTTCATACATACTTGAAGTACATATAGGAGCAAATATGAGTTTTATTACAAGTTTGACAAGGATGTGGCTTACCCGAACGGTACAGCCGTTTACCTTTAAAAATGAATATGATCGGGTATTGCCGTTTGCAGAATGTGAAAACCTTGGATTATACGTTCACATTCCTTTTTGCAAAAGTATTTGCAATTTTTGTCCTTATTGCAAAGAGCGGTATTCTGCACAACTATGTGAGGAATACATAGATTCTTTGATTCAGGAAATACATCTTGTAGGGAGACAACACGCAGAAAGGAAAAAAATAACCAGTCTGTATTTTGGCGGGGGGACACCTGCGCTGGTTGCCAATCGCATAAAAGAAATAATTGATGCGTTGAATGAGCACTTTATTATCACCGAGGGGATAGGATTGGAGCTTCATCCTGACAATGTCAATGTGGAAGTATTGCAAGTATTGAAGGATGCGGGTGTAACAAAAATCAGCATCGGCATTCAATCATTCTGCGATAAATATCAGAAGATTCTTGGCAGAAAGAAAATAGATACTTTGAAAATGAAGTCTGCTTTGGCGGCTGTTCCGTTTGAAACGATTTCTATGGACTTTATTTTTGCGTTGCCCGGGCAAACCTACGATGATTTAAAATCGGATATGGATACTGCATTTTCGCTGGGGGCAAACCACGTTGCCATATACCC
>SVFE01000045.1 GCA_015057055.1 Lachnospiraceae bacterium
TACTTCCTTTACATTTCTTATCTCTTGCATTTATTCCCTCCCTGAACATTGTTCAAATCAATTGTACTGAACATTGTTCAAAAAGTCAACACTATAGTTATATACAATATCTCTCTTAATATCCCTTCATATCGTTATGCTTAGAGCTAAATATCAAAGTCTTTGTCATCCCTACATTGTTGCAAAAAAGCCACTATAGATTCGTTCATCTACAATGGCTTTTCTGTCAAAATAAATATTAATTTATGAAATCACCAAACTTCCAAACTATCAATAGCATCCACCCAAGCCTGCATTTCACCATCTAACGCAAGACAAGTATACATAAGTTGTTACCAGATTTTCTTTCCCTTTTTTCCCTTATGAGGATTCGTAAACAAGGGTAGAACGATATAACACGATACAAGATGTGACGGAGAGGACACTGTAGAAGTATGAAAAGATACAAAGGTATAAAGAAAAGGTTGACAGGCACAATGCCAACCAACCTTACCGAAGCAGAGATAACGGGGCGAGATAATCGCCCCTATTTCTATTCCCGATATTCTTTTATTTCTCTTAACCTTAAAAAAGCTATACTAGCAATAACCACAAAGCCAATTCCTCCTATAATGCCAAGCAAATCGGGGCCTATAAACTTATTTGCATCTTCGCTCATAAACATTGATGATGGAGCCCATTTATCCATACCATTTATAGAAGCATGAAATAAAACAGAACACCAAACAGATTCTGTTTTATAAAACAAGTATGATGATATAATACCAATAATCATACAAAACAGTATCATCGACAAAATGCCCAAAAAAGGATGTTCATTTCCATAATTATATCCCATTGCAATTATTGGACTATGCCAAATTCCCCAAATGACTCCATTTATCAAAACAGCTGACCTAATGGAATATCGTTTACTTAATCGAGGCAATAAATAACTTCTCCATGCAAGCTCTTCTCCCAGACACTGTAAAATACCCATTATCGGGTTTACCAATATTGCTAATGGTATTAGTACTAACAAACTGGAAACATAATCTTTTGTATTCACGATTCCTGCTTCTATTGCATACCGGGAACCCAACGGATTAAAATCATCCTTAAATATTAAAAAATAGATTAAGGTTCCGAACAAAGCAATAAATGGTGTCAGAAAGTAAGAACATATATACCATTTCGCATTATTCTTAAATCTTGGTTTGAGATATAAATCGTTTATTTTCTCTTTACAAATCAATTTCGATATAATTACACTGATAGCTGGCGTAAACATTAAAAGTGTCAAATATGTTGGGCTTTTTGTGATATAATACATCATACTGCAAATCACTAAAAAAGCTATGGTAACTAAAGCAAAAACAGCCATTCCTCTATCAATTTGTTTTTTCAAAACAAGCTCCTCCCTAAATCTTCTCGATTATTTGCACTTATTCTTAATCATTCCGATTACAATTAGTAAAATTCCGGCAACTGCACCGAAAATAAATGCTTGTTTATAAAACAAATAATCATAAACAACAATCCATCCCAAACTCAATATTTTTTCATGAATCTAAGGGGTTTACACAAAATAATTTACACTCTCCTCTAAAAATACCTCAAGTGAGAATTCAAATTTTACTTATCTTTCATTTCTTATCTGCTCGTTAATTTCCTTTAAATTGTTTTTCTACATGACAATGTTCGTGCTTGCCAACGAAATCATTCCCATCAAAATCTAATTCTATAATATAGGGCATCCAATCGATAATTCTCAAAAAATCTTCACACCCAAAACTATTATCATAAAAATTCAGTATCGAACTTAGAGCTGTACCATGTGTTCCTATAACAATTTCCTTATCGCGATTAGTAGCTAAAATTTCATTTAATGCGTCTATATTTCTCTTTTGAACCATTGCAATAGATTCACCGTTTTCCTCATGATAATTATGATCATCCCAACGCTTTTTGAACATTCCATGATTATTACCACCCGGTCCTTTTTCGCGCTCTCTAAGTCGTTCATCTATAATTATTTCTTTTTTTAAAAAAGAGGCCACATCCGCAATCATATCTAAACTTCTCTTATAAGGGCTACAATAAAATGTATCTATCTTTTTATTTTTAAAGAAATCCAAAACCATAACCGAATCTTTCTTTCCCTCTTCTGTTAATGGTCTTGTCCTATCTTTTTCCCATTCATGTTCCGGTTGCGCATGACGCACAAAATATACTTTTGTCATAGTACCTTTACACTCCGCCTCTTTGTAAACCTCAATTTACCTCTATCTCTATTCTATGTACCGACACTATTTTCGTCAATGTATGTCTTTTGTTGCATTTTATTTTTTGTCATTTCCTCTATCATTGAAGCTCCAAACAGAAAAATCCCCGCCAGCCGGTGGACCAGGACCATTCGGTCAGCCCAATTGTAATGCATGTTGCGCAACAAATACATACTTTTTCTATCCGATTATATCATCTACCCACTTGTATAATTTGTGGCAACTCATATCACTTTCCTGGACAAATGTACTCATATCATCCTCAAACTCTTCATAACTGTTCCGCTCGTGATATAAATGATATCCCTCTTGTGTAGAATATAAAGTAACAAACGATATTCCAACTTCATTTCTTAATTTCAATATTTTCTTTTCACAGTCGCGTAATATGATATCACCTAAATATATCTTTTTATCTCCATCTTCGGCAATTTTTACCCTTTGAAAATTACTATGTACAGCGAGATAATTGATATTTACAGAACCACCCATAGGAGTATATATTTTCTCTTCTCCAACCGTTTCTAACAGATCAACTCTCCCCACTTCTATGTTATAAAATCCGATAATAAAATCAGATTCATCTGACAGCAAAATATAAGTAATGCCTTGGTTTTCATCCAAGGCACTACCATCATGTAAAAAATTATCAATTACGCTATTTCCGCATTTAAAATTATTTGCTAATTCTTTATGCTTTGAAGTATATCTGACAATATTCATAAATTACTTTTTAGGTCTTACCATACTCCTTAATTCTTTTGATTCTTTGCTAACTGAAAAAGAAAAATTATGAGCATCCATGAACTCAACCATTTTTCTATTATCCGCACTAGCAGGTGTTCTCTTTAACTCACTTTTTGCCACAAATGGTAATTTAGGTTTCATTACACTTGCATTCATACCCATATCTCCTTTCTCTTTCTCTTTTTCTTTGTCTTTTTCTTTGTCTTTTCTTGTTTTCATAATAGCATGTCCCTTGTTCAAAATCAATTCATTTTATATATATTATGATTATGTCCTTTATGAACAAATTACAACACGAAATAATAATTTTGACTTTTAAGTATTTCTTAATAGTTGTCACCATCTTCTTTTTCCGCAAAAAAAGACGGGAAATTCTTCCCGTCTGCGGTGGTCCAAAGAGCTTTCGCCCAGACCAAATTTGTATTCGCAAATCCTCCAAGTCTACTACACCATTTACTACACCATTTTTGTGAAAACTTATAACAATTTATAACAACTTATGAGAACTTTCTGTTCCAACAGCACCGCCCAAAACCAATACCAGCCGCAGTTTTTTCAAACCATTATCCTCTCCAGCCTGTGATAAAAATTTCAATACCGATGGCAATCAAAATCACACCGCCGATAATGGTGGCCTGATCCGATAATCCCGTACCGAATTTTTTGCCCAGTACCACACCCGCCATACAAATCACAAATGTTACCATGGCAATAATCAGCGCACAAACCACGGCCATTGTAAATCCGTATTCTGAAATGGTAAATCCAACCGACAATGCGTCAATCGATGTGGCAATCCCCTGTACAAGGAGCGCCCCGATTCCCAGTTTTCGGCTTTCCTGCGTTTCTTTTTTCCGGATTCCTTCCAGCAGCATTTTTCCGCCGATAAACAATAAGAGTATCAGCGCAATCCAAGGCACATAGGTTTGAAATTCCGTAAAATGTTGTACGATTGTATGGACGCAAATCCACCCCACCATCGGCATCAGCGCCTGAAATCCCGCAAAGACAACCGCGATACCACACATTTTCTTTTTCGTCATCCCGGGTTCCTGCAAGCCGTTGGCCAAGGACACCGAAAAGGCATCCATCGCAAGCCCGACGCCAAGCAAAGCACTGTTAAAGAAAAACAAACCATTCCATTCCATCGTATTTCTCCAATCCTGCGTATCATCCGTTTCGGTCAAAACCACCGTGAAACTACATAAACAAAAGCAAACTTACCGACATTACCACCATTCCGCCAATCAATCCGTAGATGGACAGATGATGCTCTCCGTATTCCCGCGCAGCAGGAAGAAGCTCATCCACGGAGATAAACACCATAATGCCCGCAACCGCGGCAAAAATCACGCCAAATACCACATCATTCATAATCGGCATTAAAACCAGCCAACCAATCAGTGCCCCCACCGGCTCTGCAAAACCGGAGGCAAAGGAATACAAAAAGGCCTTCTTTTTGGAACCACTGGCCTGATAAATCGGCACCGACACGGCAATTCCTTCCGGAATATTATGAATCGCAATTGCTGCCACAATCGGAATCGCTATGCTGGGGTCCTGCAGCGCCGATACAAACGTGGCCAGGCCTTCCGGGAAATTGTGCACTGCAATAGCGAGGGCGGTAAAAATCCCCATCCGCATCAGTTTTCCCGGGTGTTCCTTTTCATTATCCGCCAAAACCATCTTTGTCTCGTGAGGATTTTCTTCCTCCGGAATCAACTTATCAATCAGGGCAATCAAAAGAATCCCGGCAAAAAAGGCACCCACCGTTGCCCATGCGCCGCCTTTTTCTCCCAATTCTCCTACCAAAGATGTCCTGGCCTTTTGAAAAATTTCCACGAAAGAAACATAGATCATCACTCCGGCAGAAAAACCAAGACTAATCGACAAAAATTTCTTATTGGTCTTTTTGGCAAAAAAAGCAATAAAGCTACCGATGCCGGTACTGAGTCCTGCTACAAGCGTAAACAGGAATGCAATCAAAACATTATTCATACAACCTCATCCTTTCGGTCATAACTCTTATAATTCCGTAACCATGGTATCCTGTTTGGAAACGGTAATTTCCAGATTACCGTTTCTGCAACGTATTTTGTCAATCATTTCTTTTTCTTTTGTAACATCCTTCATTACAATATTGTAAGTTAAGCGAAACATACTTCCCATATTGGTGGTTTTCACCCTCACCAATTCATATTCCTTGGTGTATTCCGAAAGCAATTCTTCAAACACTCCGCCGTAATCCAAATCCTCCGGAATCATTATGTTAATGGTTTTATATGCCGCTATTTTTTTACCTGCGCCAAAATCCAGTTTGGTGTATAGTACGCAAAACAGACACATTATAACCGTAAAAAGCACCGAAAATCCAAGATATCCCATACCGGCAATCAGGCCGGAACCCATCGCCAGAAAGAGCATTGTAATTTCCTTTGCGGTCCCAGGCACGGAGCGAAAGCGGACCAGGCTAAAGGCCCCGGCTACCGCTACGCCGGCTCCCACATTTCCGTTTACCATCATAATAACCACACATACCACTGCCGGAAGTAAGGCCAGTGTCAAAATAAAACTCTTTGTATAGCGGGAATGAAACATGTAGGCAAATGCCAGAATCAGCCCCGTCACCAGTGCCACGCCGACGCAAAGCAAAAAATCGGACAGCGAAATTACGCTAATCATATCGGTATCAAATAATCCTCGAAATAGATCCTTCATCAAATGTTCCTCCTAACCTTTCACGCCGATAATTTGCGGAAAGATAATCTTTTGATATGCCGTACCGTACTTGGAAAACGAAGTCCTGTATATCCCCATGGAAGACAAAATATCAGTCATCCAAAGAGGAATTCCGCCTCCGCACTTTAATTCCATCAGTACCTTATCTTCCTCCAAAATAGGGGTTCCCCATGCATCTTTCCCCAGCTCCAACTCTTCCTGCCGGCATAAGATATTCTCATCGAAGGTAACGCGAAATTCCCCTTCTCCCTTCAACTTATATGCTTCCCTGTCATAGGACAAAAAAACCTTCGGTTCCAGTTTTCCGTAGTAATTCAAAAAATAGTCAATTTCTCCGGCAATCTGAGAAGTCTCCCCTTCATAGTCCCCGGACTCCATCCAATGCATGGCTTCCTTCCGCGGCATGGCAAGCCGTCTTTTGTACACTACGGAATCGTACTTTTTCTTAATTTCCACAAAGACCTCGGTGTCTTCCTTTGCCTTCCGATAACTGCGGATACGCAATTTTTCTTTATAAACGGGTTTTTCAATGGAGCGACGGATTAAGCGGAAATTGTCTGTATCATAATATAAATTACGCACGGAGGTTTTTCCGAATTCATCTTCTTCCATGTAATTCTTCATCCGGTCAATAATTTCTGCCTTCTGCTGCTTTGTAATCAGATATTTCAATTCGTACCGTTGAAATACATTTTGATAGGACACAGTTTTTCCTCCTTTCCGCACTCACACTTTTATAGTATAATGGCAAATCATCTTTTTGAAAAGAAAAATAACAGTGCCGGACTCCGGCACTGCTATCCGTTTTATCGATTTTCCAAAGCCCCTGCAATGTCGGCTTTCATATCAAGCACAGCCTGTCTGGAAGCCTCTGCATAATTCTCTCCGCCAAACTTACTGTATTGTTCCTGTTTATAGGCTGCAATAATTCCTCTGGAGGAATTTACGATTGCGCCAAGACCGTCTTCATTAAAGAAATGTACAAGGTCCGCACCTTTTCCGCCCTGGGCACCATATCCCGGCACAAGAATATATGCTTTCGGCATTACTTTTCTAAGCACCTTACCCATTTCCGGATAAGTTGCACCTACTACCGCTCCCACATAACTGTAAGAATCGCCCATAAGCTCCTCGCCCCAGGCAGCAACCTTTTCACCTACCATCTCATAAAGCGGTTTTCCGTTAATCAACTGATCCTGAAATTCTCCGCTGCTGGGATTGGATGTCTTGACCAAAACGAAGATTCCCTTCTTTTCTTCCTTACACACATCGATAAAGGGCTTCACGCCATCACTTCCAAGATAGGGATTTACCGTAGCAAAATCCTCTTCAAATCCGCGGAACTCTTTTCCTTCAATAGTGACTTTACCCAAATGTCCTACTGCGTATGCCGCAGAAGTAGAACCGATATCGCCGCGCTTGATGTCTCCGATTACCACAAGTCCCTTGGATTTACAATAATTTACGGTCTCCTGATATGCCACAAGTCCGGGAATACCAAACTGCTCATACATGGCAATCTGGGGTTTTACCGCCGGAATCAAATCATAAACCGCATCTACAATTCCTTTGTTATATTCTATAATCGCCTTGGAAACGCCTTCCAAATTGGCACCGTATTCCGCAAATGCCTTTTTGGTAATATGCTCCGGAATAAAAGAAAGCATCGGGTCTAATCCCACTACGATAGGCGCATTGGTTTCTTTGATTTTTCTCACTAATTCGTTAATCATCTGGAAATCTCCTTTCAACTTCTGTACTTATCCTTCGTTCGATATTATCACAAAATACCGTTTGTCGCAATAGAAAGGCGCCCGCATCGGACGCCTTTTCTTTTTATACATTTACAAGAGCCATATCTTCCGCATATTTTTTAATATTGGAAGCGTTTGCGTATTTCTTGCAGTCATCGCCGTTGACTACCACCAACGTAGGTGCCTGACGAACTTTGTATTTCATTGCCAATTCCGGATTTTCCTCCGCATCAATGGTAACGTATTTTACATTGGTCAAATATTCCTTTGCCAATTTACAGTTCGGACAGGTCTTTGTAGTAAACAGATAGCGAACTTCCTGAGGCTGTTCCATAGTTACTTCGCCGTCTTCCTCATCCATGCCGGACATCATAACCACAGTGCTGACCGGACGTTTCAAACTGGAATTTTCAATATCGTACTCGGTACGGTTTGCGTATTCCTGAAGTTTTCCGTCATTCCAGTTCTGAACCGGACGATAATATCCCGTAATACGGCTATATACCTCTGTCTTGCTGTGGCAATGAGGACATTCATGTACCTCGCCTGCCAAATATCCGTGTTCCTTACAAATCGAGTAAGTCGGGGACATGGTATAGTAAGGCAATTTATAATTTTCTGCAATGGTCTTAACCAATTTTGCAGCTGCCTGCCAATCCGGAAGTTTCTCTCCCAGGAACGCATGGAATACGGTTCCGGAAGTATAGAGGGTCTGTAATTCATCCTGAATATCCAATGCATCAAAAATATCGGATGTGAAATCAACCGGCAAATGGGATGAATTGGTGTAGTACGGTGTATCACCGGGCTTACCTGCCGTTTTGATATTAGGCCACTTTTTGCGGTCATGTTTTGCAAGACGGTAAGTAGTACTTTCTGCCGGAGTTGCCTCCAAGTTGTACAAATCGCCGTACTGTTCCTGATAATCGGAAAGACGCTCTCTCATGTGATTGAGAACTTCTTTGGTAAATTCCTGCGTCTTCTTATCCGTCATATCCGCACGAAGCCAGTTGGCATTCAATCCCACTTCGTTCATACCGATAAGACCAATGGTAGAGAAATGATTTTCAAAGCTACCCAAATATCTCTTGGTGTAAGGATACAAGCCTTCTTCCAACAATTTGGAAATAACGCCACGTTTAATCTTAAGACTTCTTGCTGCAATATCCATCATACGGTTTAATCTGCGATAGAAATCATCTTTGTTGGCAGAAAGGTATGCGATTCTGGGCATGTTAATGGTAACAACACCAACGGAACCGGTACTTTCACCGGAGCCGAAGAAACCACCGGTTTTCTTACGAAGCTCTCTTAAATCCAGACGCAGTCTGCAGCACATGGAACGGACATCACTGGGCTCCATGTCGGAGTTAATATAGTTAGAGAAATACGGTGTTCCGTATTTGGAAGTCATTTCAAAAAGCAGACGGTTGTTTTCCGTATCAGACCAGTCAAAATCGCTGGTAATGGAGTAGGTGGGAATCGGATACTGGAAACCGCGTCCATTGGCATCGCCTTCAATCATGGTTTCGATAAATGCCTTATTAACCATATCCATTTCTTTTTTACAATCTTTGTATTTGAAATCCATCTCCTTGCCGCCGACGATTGCAGGAAGCTCTGCAAGGTCTGCCGGAACGGTCCAGTCCAATGTAATATTGGAGAAAGGAGCCTGTGTTCCCCAACGGCTGGGGGTATTTACACCATATACAAATGCCTCAATGCATTTCTTTACTTCTGCATAGGACAGATTATCTACCTTTACGAAGGGTGCCAAATAGGTATCAAAGGAAGAAAATGCCTGTGCACCGGCCCATTCATTCTGCATGATTCCGAGGAAGTTCACCATCTGGTTGCAAAGCACGGAAAGGTGTGCTGCGGGAGCAGAGGTAATCTTTCCGGTAATGCCGCCGAGTCCTTCCTGAATCAGCTGTTTCAAAGACCAGCCTGCACAATATCCGGTAAGCATGGACAAATCGTGAATATGAATATCTGCATTACGATGTGCCTCACCGATTTCTTCATCATAGATTTCAGAAAGCCAATAGTTTGCGGTTACGGCACCGGAGTTACTCAGAATCAATCCTCCTACGGAATATGTTACGGTAGAATTTTCCTTTACTCGCCAATCCTCAACCTTAACATAGCTGTTTACCACATCTTTGTAATCCAAAATCGTGGATTTCATGGAACGCATTTTCTCCCGTTGCTTACGATACAAGATATAAGCTTTTGCAACTTCCGTATAGCCGGCCTGTTCCAATACTTTTTCTACACTATCCTGAATCTCTTCCACGTGAATGCTTCCGTCCTTTACTTTATCCTGGAAATCTGCCGTTACACGAAGGGAAAGCAAATCAATAATATCGTTATTGTATTGCTTCTCCACTGCATTAAATGCCTTCATGATGGCATCATTAATCTTTACTAAAGTAAAATCCGCTTTTTCCCCATCTCTCTTAATTACACAGAACATTTCTTTTCCTTCCTCTCAATGTATATGCTTCTATTTTTGTACATACATCTGTTTTGTATATACTTCTGTTTTGCACAAGAGATTTGCTCCCCCGGTTAACATAACACCAAATTCTTGTTAACATAACGTCACAACCACTCGCGTAAGGTTATTGTAACAAAGGCAAAAATAAAAGTCAACGCCAAAACACAAGATATTATGTTTACCATTTTCACAAAACACTATATATAGTGCGCGTGTGACATTTTTGTCAGTTTGCTCCAAAGCCACTATCTACGCCAGTTTCCGCGTGTTTCGTTCCCAAAAAAAGGAGAAACCCTTTCGGATTTCCCCACAAAATTTTCTATACTTTGTCCAAATTTGTCGTTATCTGGTTGTTAAAAATGCATACTCCTTTTCCAACTCCGGTGTAGAAGGATAGATTGCAAGATATTCCTCCAGTTTTACAGCCGCAGTTTCGAAATCATAAAGATATTCATAGCAGGCGATTTCATTTAACAACAAAACTTGCAGACAGGTATTGTTTTCCTCAATGGCGCTTCCTGCCTGAAAAGCTGCCAGGGCGGAAATATAATCCCCCTGTTCCACATAGCACAGTCCCATTTTGTTGTATATCTCCGGATCCGGCGTGGTTTCCACATAACCGCCGTATACTACCGCTGCATACTCATACTGGCCTTCCAGCTTATAGCATTCTCCGAGAAGCGCGATCATTTCCGCATCCGCCTCACCGTCACTTCTGGCTCTTTCCAGATAGTTGCAGGCCTGAGCATACTCACCCTCAAAATAGCAGAGTCTTCCCTTATCATAATCGCTGATATCCCGGCTGTCTGCCACCAATACCACATCCAGGTAATTTTGCGCCTGCTCTTCATACCCATGCTGCTGCATGCTTTCATAGGCATCCAGATAAAGACCGTAATTGTTTCTGTCCAGGGAAGTTGCCATGTCAAAATCCGCAACCGCACCTTCCACATCATCCAAATACAGTTTCATGGTTCCCCGAAGAAAATACGCTTCCTGCTCTCTGGGCAAAAGGGCCGTGATTCCGTCATAAACAGCAATCGCTTCATCATACATCTCTAATTTGTAATAGGCAATCGCCAGATAGTAATTGATATCATATTCCAATTCCCCCGGAAACATATCCGCATAGGAAAGGGCTGTTCGAAAGGCAGAAACGGCTTTGGCATAATCCTGCTGTCCCATATACGCCAGTCCGATACCGCGATATACCAGTTCTTCGTCTTCCCCTGCCAAAAGTGCCTGGTCAAATTGGGTAAATGCATCTTCATAGTCCATCCGGATTACCGCATCCATTCCCAGACTCACAAAAGAAGCTTTCCCGGCCCCTTTTTGACATCCCGTCAAAGCAAACATCATTATGCTCAATAAAACCAAAATTCCAAATCCTGATTTTTTCATTAACTCTTTTGTCCTTCCGCTTCCTTTACTTGTGTACCGATAATTCTCTCAACCTAAATTTACCCTAATTTTTCGAGGAGTGCAACCACATCTTTGTGAGCCTTTTCCAAAGCCTTCATTTTTTCCTGCACATCGGCCTGCCATGATGCCTCCTCTTTTGCATTTCGCAGCAGTTCCGTCAGTGTGGCCGCCGGCGCTTTCATGGGGACAAATCCCAAATTGGCCGCAATCCCCTTCAGCGTATGTGCCTCCAAAAAAGCACCTTCATAATCCTCTTCCTGCAGGCGCATATGTAGCGTCTCCAAATGAGTGTCCTTTTTGTATTTCAGCAATAGTTCCTGATACAATGCATCATCATTCATAAGGCGTTTTCGGGTGCCATCCACATCCCAACCTGCCTCTTGAAATAATGCATACGTTTTTTCCATACCTACACATCCTTTTCCATAACTGCTACAATCATTGCACGTTCACCGATGGTCAACACATTGATGCCATCCCAGAATGTTTCCGCATCATACGCCTTTTCATCACAGTGGGTCAAAGAAGTATTCAGCGCCACTCTCCACCGATAACCGGCAGGTAATTCCGGAAGTGTCACCCTTCGACTCTCCCAGTACATATTCATTCCGATGTATACCACATCATCCTGCTCTTTTTTCGGATGCCGCCCCGCAAACATAATACCGATTGTCCTAGTCTGCGCATCCCGGTAATCATTCCAGGGTCTTTCATTGTGTATGCTGCAATCCGGCAATCCGCACGCTGCCGGTTCCAATTTTCCTTTCACCACCGGATGTTTTTTCCGAAATGCAATCATATATTTGGAAAATTCAAACATCTCATTGTATGTTTCCTTTCGGGTCCAATCCAACCAGGAAATCTCGTTGTCCTGACAATAAGAGTTGTTGTTGCCAAACTGGGTGTTGCAGAATTCATCCCCCATCAAAAACATTGCGCATCCCCGGCTGAGCATCAGGGTGGCAAATGCATTTTTGCGCATCCTACTACGCAAGGCATTCACTTCAAAATCTTCTGTCTCGCCCTCTACGCCGCAATTCCAGCTGTTGTTGCGATTTTCCCCGTCCGTATTATTCCAACCGTTACTCCAATTATGCTTTTCATTATATGCATACAAATCGTACAACGGAAATCCGTCATGACAATTCAGGAAATTCACGCTGGCATCGTCGCCTCGGTGCACCGGGTCATAAAGATCTTTGGAGCCGCAGATGCGGGCAATCGCATCATTTGCCTTCCCTTCATCGCCTTTTAAAAAGCACCGCATATCATCCCGGTATTTTCCGTTCCATTCTGCCCAGCGGTTCCAAGCCGGAAAACATCCCACCTGATACAGTCCTCCGGCATCCCAAGCTTCCGCAATCAATTTAACACTTCCGAGAATCGGATCAAATGCCAGAGACTGCAAAAGCGGTGGCTGGCTCATGGGGCTTCCGTCTTCGTTTCTTCCCAAAATGCTGGCAAGGTCGAAACGGAATCCGTCAACACGATACTCAATTACCCAATAACGCAAGCAGTCCAAAATAAACTGTCTTACAATCGGATGGTTACAATTCAAAACATTTCCGCAACCGCTGAAATTAAAATACTTTCCGTCCGGCGTAAGCATGTAATAAATATTGTTGTCAATGCCCTTCATGGAATAGATGGGCCCCTGTTCATTTCCTTCCGCCGTATGATTAAATACTACGTCCAAGATAACTTCAATGCCGTTTTCATTCAATTCCTTAATGACGCGGCGAAGTTCATCCCCTTCCCGGTTGTACTCCAACGACGCCGTATAACTGGTATTGGGGGCAAAAAATCCCACGGTATTGTATCCCCAATAATTCAAAAGCGTATTGCCGTCATAAACCCTGCAATCCTCCGCCTCATCAAATTCAAAAATCGGCATCAGTTCCACCGCATTGACTCCCAGTTCCTTCAAATAAGGAATCTTTTCTTTAATTGCGGCAAAGGTCCCCGGATACTCCACTCCGGAAGAATCGTGCTTGGTAAATCCCCGCACATGCATCTCATAGATAATCAAATCTTTAAACGCGTGCCCCGGTTGCTTTAATGCCCCCCAATCGTAGGTGGAATTGACAACCCTGGCTTTATAAAAGGTGTCCCTTCTGCATTTTTCTCCCCAGCCGCTCTGTCCGACGATGGCTTTCGCATAAGGGTCCAGGATAACATTTCTTTTATCAAACAGCAGCCCCTTGGACTCATCATAGGGACCGTCAAAGGAATAGGCATACTCAAACTCCGTAATATTCAACCCATATACAATCATGGAAAAAGTATTTCCTACACGATAGGTATCCGGAAACGGAATCTTCACAAATGGTTTTTGTGATTCCCGCTTAAAAAGAAGCAGGGTACAGGAGGTGGCTCCAAAAGAATGTACCGTAAAATTTACACCCTCATTAAGCAGCATCGCACCGTTGGTCTGATAGATACCGGGTCTGATTTTATACCCGTTTACTTCATCGGTAGGCTTCAGCTGCCACTTCTGTCTGGATATTTGAAACCGTTCTTCTTCTTTTACCTTTGAAATATCAATTCCCATAAAAACTGCACTCCTATCTTTTGTATCGCGCATCCGGCCTATCCCTATTTTACCATAGCCCCCAAAAACTCTCAACTTCAATTAAAAAAGCTGCCGCTTATGCGACAGCCTTTTCCTCTTTCTACTACGCAAATATTATTTGCCAATCTTATTTCAAGAAACCAAGGCCTTTAACGAACATAGCTTCTTTTGCTTTTCCGTTACATACATCAAAGAAAGCAACAATAATTGCGATTGCAAGCAAAATGCTGATGATACCATATGCAACCTGACCAAGAAGCGGAATAACATTAACAAATACAGAAATACCCATGCATACATATATTTTTAATGCCTGTCTTACATGGAAAGCCACATAAGGAGATTCCTTGCTCATAAGAAGAGCTACAAGAATACCTAAAATACTAAATACGTAAGGACAAAGTGCAATTACCTTGTTATCGGAAATATCCTTTGCGTTGAATTCTGCGCTGTGATCATAGGGATCAAAGCTGGGCTGGGGCTGGGGTGCTGCCTGAGGCACTGCCGGCTGGGGTGCTGCTGCTCCCTGAGGCGCTGCTCCTGCTGCTACACTTGCTCCGCACTTATCACAAAACTTTGCTCCGTCTTCCAAATTTGCTCCACATTTCTGACAAACCATACTTTTATCTCCTTTTCTCAAATAGAATTGAAATTATGTTTACATAATATCACGCTTTTTTTCAAAAAGCAACATTTCCTTTGCTTTTTCGTATTTTTCATATCGTAATATGTCCTTGGGCGACGGTTCAACAATTCGGCTCCTGTCCGAATTGTGTTCCAAATCCGCCAGTTTTACGGCGCGGGCCAATTCATTTTTTCCGACTCTTTCTATATATAAGAAATAATCCTCTTCCTTGTCGTGTGTCAACGCTACAACCGCCTCGATTACTTCTGCCGGAAAACCTTCCTCCCAAAGCATCTCCTCCGTTGCCGCAGTATCTTCAATAATATCATGAAGAAGTGCAATCGTCGCAGTCGTTTCATCCTTCATCTGTTCCGCCACGTGATAGGGGTGAAAAATGTAAGGAATACCCAGGCGGTCTGTTTGTCCTTCATGCATCTTGTAGGCCAGATTCAACGCTTTTTTGGTCATATCGGAATAGATCATTTTCCCCTCCCGTATTTTCATTGTTTTTTGTATTTTCCCAATCATACCATATATTTTCAAAAAAATCTTCTTCCACTGCAATGTTTACCAAAAAAGTTATTTCCTTCTAGGAAACGAAAAAAATCTTCGGTAAAACCGAAGATTTTATAAACTAACTGG
>SVFE01000003.1 GCA_015057055.1 Lachnospiraceae bacterium
GTTGTGGAACAGAGTGTGATTGAGAAGTATTTATGATAAGGAGAGCGCAAATGGTACTTTTAGTAGTCGATACACAGAAATTAATAACTACGCCGGATTTGTACAATTTCAGTGCGTTTGAGGATGCTGTTAAAACATTAATTGCAGCGGCCAGAGAGAATGATGTTGAAGACCGGATAGTATAAGATGGATAGAGATAATGTTAAAAACGGAGTGCAAATCACTCCGTTTTTTATTGTATGAGATAATAGAATAAGAGGTATCACAACACGGGATAATTGACAAAATATCCTTTCTATGATATTGTTAAACAAATGTTCAATGAACAAAAGTTTAATAAGAAATGGCAGGATTCGCAAAAAGAAGAGTATCGCCAAAATATCACCAGAACGAGGACAAACCCATGGAAACCAGAAAAGAGCAAAAAGAGCGCAGACGACAGGAAATTTTATATACGGCGCTGGAGCTATTTGTCAGCAAAGGATATGCGGCGACCAAAATCACGGACATTGCAAAGCAAGCCGATATGAGCAGGGGCCTTATGTTTCATTATTTTGAATCAAAGGAGAAACTGTATGAGGAGTTAATTCGCATGGGGTTGGAAGGGACGATGTATCCGGGCGAACAAAAATGCGAGCATGCCATTGACTTTTTTACGAATTTCACCAAGGAGCTGTTTGCCTATATGATAGAGCAACCGATGGTAGCGAAGTTTTTCGTACTGATGGCGGAGGCGCAGCGAAGCGAAGCGACGCCGGAGCACATCCGGGAAATTGCGATGCGGGTCAATGTAATTGAGCAGTTTGTGTCAATCGTGGAATGGGGGCAGCAGGAAGGAACCATTAAAGACGGAGAGCCTTTGGTAATTTCCAATGCTTTTTGGTGCAGTATTCAGGGCATTGCGGAACGGTATGCAACCAATCAGGATATACCGCTTCCCGAAGCAGATTGGGTTGTTGACATTATAAGAAAACGGTAAAAACATTTACAGCAAGGAAAAAGATAAAGCGTGAGCAGAAAACGTAGAGAAAATATATAGAAAGAAGGACAAAACATGAAAAAAGTTGTTATCATAGGCGGCGGAATTGCGGGAATGACCGCAGGAGTATTGCTGCAAAAGGCAGGATTTGCCACAGCGATTTATGAAAAACATACCTTGCCGGGCGGACAGTGTACCGGCTGGAAGAGAGAGGGATATTTCATCGACAACTGCATCCACTGGTTAACCGGTACCAGACCGGGAAGTGCTTTGCATGAGCTTTGGAAGGAAATCGGTGCGCTGGGCGATGGCGTGGAACTCCACGAAAAAGAGATGTTTTTTTCTTCCAAGCTGAATGGACAGACGCTGACGTTTTGGCGGGACAAAGAAAGAACGCGGCAGGAGATGCTGGCGTTGTCGCCGGAGGATGAAGCGGAAATTAACAAAATGATGGAATACGTGACGCTGGCGGAAACGATGACGGTGCCGGTGGAGAAACCCTTTGATGCAATGAATCTCGTGGATTTTATGAAGCTGGGAATGTCCATGAAATCCATGGGTAAGGTAATGAAAGAGTACGGCAACATGGATATCAATGAATTGGCGATGCGTTTTAAGCATCCGCTGATTCGTCGCGCAATCATCGACTATATGCCCGCCGGATATCAAGCGTATGCCTTTTTGGTATCCTACGGAACCGTGACCGGCGGAAACGGCGACATACCAAAGGGCGGCTCCCTTGCCATGTCCCTTCGCATTGCCGAAAAGTATAAAGAATATGGCGGCACGCTTCATACCGGCGCCGGCGTAAAATCCATTTTGCTAAGCGGGAAAAAAGCAGAGGGGATTGTGCTGGAAAGCGGAGAGACGGTCGAAGCAGACTATGTCATTGCCGCCTGCGATACGGATTATACCTTCCGTCAATTATTGCCGGCAGAGTACATGCCGAAGGCGTTAAAGCAAATGTATGACCGGCGGGACAAGTATCCGGTGAGCAGCGGATTTCAGATTGCTTACGGGGTAGACGGCGTATTTCCGGAACTGACGGGAACAAGGGTATTTTCTTGTGATGACATAACGGTGGGAAGCCGGATCGTGAATTGCATGAGCGTTCAGTCCTATGATTATGAACCGAATTTTGCACCGGAAGGAAAGATGGTTTTGCAGACAAACTTTTCACAGACGGAAGCGGACTACAAGTATTGGCAGGTCCTGTATGACGACAGGGAAAATTATGAAAAGAAGAAGGCCGAGATTGCAGGGGAGGCTTTGGCGAGGGTGATAAAAGAGTATCCCTTCCTGGCCGGAAAAATACATGTAATCGATGTATGGTCGCCCATGACTTACACGAGATACTGCAATTCCTATAATGGCGCCTACATGAGTTTTGTCACAACAAAGCAGGCGAAGAGTATTACCGTGCCTGGCGTGGTAAAGGGACTGGGCAATGTGCTTTTGGCAAGCCAATGGCTCATGGGTCCCGGAGGACTTCCCACGGCAGCAGCCATGGGCAAATTTGCGGCATGGCGGATTATTGAGAAAAAAGTATGAAATGACTTCGGTAAATTTATTGTGCGGGAGGCAGAACAGGAGGCGCGTGTGGACAACACATTGGAATATTACAATCAAAATGCAAAGCAGTTTGTGGAAGGGACGGCCTTTGTGGATTTTGCCGGGACCCAGGAGCGGTTTCTGGCAAAGGTGGCGGAGGGCGCCTGCATTCTGGATTTTGGGTGCGGTTCCGGACGCGATGCCAAGTACTTTTTGGAGAAGGGGTACCGGGTGGAGGCCACCGACGGCTCCCCCGAGATTTGCCGCGCGGCCACGGAATATACCGGGATACCGGTGAAGGAGCTGCGGTTTGAGGAGCTGGATGCGCAGGATACATACGACGGCATCTGGGCCTGTTCCTCCATTTTGCATCTGGATAAAAAGGCGCTTCGGGGCGTGTTAAAAAAGATGGCAGCAGCGTTAAAGGCAAAGGGCGTCATCTACACTTCCTTTAAATACGGGGATTTTGAAGGGGAGCGCGGCGGCAGGTATTTTACGGATTTTACGAAGGAATCCTTTGAAGAATATATGGGGGACGTCCCGGAATTACAGGTGGAAGAATGTTGGATTACCGGGGATGTGAGACCCGGAAGGGGCGAGGAGAAATGGCTGAATCTGATTTTGCGAAAGTCGGATATGAACTGAGGATTGACGGGAAATATTATAATGCGCTGGACATCGAGAGCTTCTCGCTCATGATGAAGGCCCCGTCCTACTGCTACAAATTTTATTGGCTGGAGGCGATTGTGCGGCTGATTTCGGAGGGCGTTACGGAGACGACCTTTGACGCAATCATTGATGAAATGATTTGCAATGCATGGTATTCGGTGCGGGAGTTTCACATTCATCTTAGCGGCGTGCAGGCGGACGGCGAAGTGCGGGACGGCTTGGAGCGGGCAGTGCTTCTGCTGACGAACTTATCCAAACTGCCGGCCAATGCTTCGAAGGTGGAGATAAAGAATGCCATCCGGGAGTACAACGGGGAACTAAAGCCCTATAAGGAACAGCTCACCAATATGGTGCCTTACCGGGCGCTGGCAGGATTCTTTCACAAGTGCGAGGAGAGTGCCGACTGGGGAAGCGTGCGCCGTCTCACGGAGTACATAGCGAAAATCAACCGGGAGGTAGTGCGCCTTCCGTATATTCTGGGCGAGGAGAGCAAGCTAAAGAAAAAGGTGTACTTTCAGGATGCCTGGGTAGAAATGATGAAAGACCAGACGGTGGCAATCCTTGGCTGGATTCAGTATGAGAAGGTGAAGTGGCTGCAAAACAACAATCCGGAGGTGCCGGGGCTCATCTACAAGTTGACACCCATGGATGAAAAAATGCGAAAGCTGGGGCATGTCCGCAAGCTTTGGGAAGGCATCCTTGCCGTGAGCGAAGTGCGGGACGTGTTTACGGACGAAGCGATTGTGTCCAAGCAGTACGACGTGGACCATTTCATCCCCTGGTCCTTTGTGATGAATGATGAATTGTGGAATCTGATGCCTATGGATTCCTCCCTGAATTCCTCCAAGAGCAACCGGCTGCCAAAGTGGAATCCGTTCTTCGACCGCTTTGCCAAAAATCAATTCGTGATGTACCGGCTCATCCATGAGAAGGAGGGCATCCGGAAACTGTACGAGGCCTGTTACCGGGATAACCTGCATTCGATTTGGGCCGGGCAGGAGCTGTACCGCAAGGGCAACAGCGAAGAGGAATTTCGAAATATCCTGCAAAAGAACATGCAACCGGTCTATGATTCTGCAAGACGGCAGGGGTATGAAGTTTGGAGTAGGGGGTAGATCGTGCGATTTAGGAGACGTAAAATATGAAAATTGAGATAGGAGAATCCTTATTTTATTCTTGGCTTAGACATGTTAAAGAAGATATAGCACAATACAATTCACAATGTGAATATTGGAAGAATAAGAATATTGAACATGGTGTGTTGAGGGACATATCCAATTTTCAACTGCTGTGTAGTTGTTGTAATCAAAAGAAGGGGGCACAAACATATATTGGTATGGAGAGCCGGACAATGATTGGTTCCTTCGCTGAAACATTTCTTCGCTTTAAGTAAGCTGATTGAACTATCCGTTCAATGACAAAGACTTGACTTTGAGATATCCTTTTATTAGGAACTTTGAATGGGTTCCGGTAAGAGAATATTTTTATTTGGAAGAGGAGGATTGTCATGGGGACCAATTATTATTTTATGAGTAAGAATAAGGAACGGATGCACCTGAATAAATTAAGTTCCGGATGGCGGCCCTTGTTTCAGAAGCATCAGGCGTTTGATAGTTTTCGGAAGTTGGAGGCGTTTTACCGGGAGCATCAGGCGGATTTGGAGATTTGCGATGAATACGGGAGGCAGTATTCATGGGAGGAATATTTTGAGACGGTTTACGCCCATAGCCGGTGTCATCCGGAACCGATGAAGTGGGTGTATGAAGTGGTCCCTATGTTTCCGGATAAGAAACCTTACCTGCGGACGGTGGGATGCAGTGAAGAAGAGGCGGAGCTTTATAGTCCGTTTAATCATATAGAGTATGAGAAGACGCTACAGAAAGCAAGGCAGAAATTCGGTGTATATGAGCGGTCGTATGGGGATATAAAGTATTGGAATGATCCGGATTATCTGTTTGATTGGACGGATGGGGAGTTTGCGTAGAAAGATTGGGCTGGTCGAAAGACCCTGGTCCACCGAACGGCGGAAAATATTTCTTGTGCAAAAATGTTGCATAAAAAATATTTTCCGCTATAATAATATTACGAAGAATTCTGCAGGAGGTAACTACAATGATTATAGAGATTAGAGCAAAAAATTGTTTCGCATTTGAAGAGGAAATCAGCTTTTCCATGAAAGCGGATATGAGAAACAAGAAGTTTGCATCAAATGTTCATAGAGAGAATAATTTCAACGTACTGAAGACTGCCGGTGTTTATGGTCCTAACAATGTAGGAAAAACATGCCTTGTGAAATGTATCAGAGCAATTAAGAGTGTTTTGTTAGATAAGGAAAGCGGGTTGCTTTGTAATATATTTTCAAACGATGAAGTATGTCAATTGGGAGTGACATTTTTATCTTTGGGAAGAAAGTTTTCATATGATTTTTGGTACAATGCAAAGACCGGAGAATATGTGTATGAATCTTTTACAGAAATATTAAAAGACCAATATGGTAATGAAAAAGAAGTTCTTTGGTTAAAGCGAGATACCATAAAAGAAGAATATTACTGTATTGATGAAGATGCGCAGAAGATGATGTCTATTATTTCAAAGAATAACTTGTTCTGCTACTTAGTAGATACAACAAAGTTTGAATCTTTGAACGAGATGAAAAATATCTTAGTCGGTTTTGCGGAAAAGATTGATATCATTAACATGAATAATATTCCTATGAAGCATACAATCGAATTGCTGAAGAACAGAAATAATATTCAGGAAAAGATTATAGAGTTTATTAAGAATGCAGATTTGTATATGGATGATTTTAGGTATGTCGGTGAAGATAATCTTCAAATAGAGGCAATTGATGAAGTCGGAAAACCGGAAGAAAAAGCGTTAGATATTCCTGAAAATATCATGGACCAAATACGATTGGTTTCAACATATAAGGGAGTTCCTGTTCCCAGTATGATATTTGATTCTACCGGAACCAAGAAGATTGCTGCAATAGCAAGCTATGTGATTGAAGCATTGGAAGAAGGCCGATACTTGGTTGTGGATGAATTGGACAGCAGTATTCATTTCAAACTGACAAGAGCTATCGTTGCATTATTTAATAATGAGCTTAACACCAATGCACAGATGATTTTTACGGTTCATGATATTAATCTGATGGATTGTAAGAGAATGTTTAGAAAAGAGCAGATATGGTTTGTTCACAAGGATGAAGAAGGCGTATATGTGTATTCGCTTGCAGATTTTACAGCGCAGGAAGGGGTGCGGGATACCACAGATGTTATGGAGAAATATAGGAAGGGGGCACTTGGCGCACTTCCTGATCCTGAATTGATAAAATCACTCCTGAGTATCAAAGGAAATGCGAAGGGAGTGGTTGCCGATGCAGAATAAACTTCCTAAGTTGTTTGATAAGCATAAAATATGTGTTATCTGTGAAGGGAATGAGGAGTATGAATACCTCGAACGTTTAAAGGCATTGAAGGTGTGGGATGCACAGTATGAAATCATTTCTGATAATGCCGGTGGGAATGGTAATATTCCGGCGAGGTATCAGGACAGCTATCAGAATGGTTCCTATGAATTAGTACTAGTATTTTGCGATACTGAGAAGAAACCGTATGAACAATATGAAGATATTAAACGCAAGATTAATGAGTTTCATGGAGTTGAGAGCGCTGCGGATGAAGTTATTATGTTTGGCAATCCATGCACAATGCAGATAATTGCTAAGCATTGGACAGAGGCATTGATTAAGACACCGGCCAAACCGGTAAATGCACCACTAATTGAAGAGTTTACCGGCGTTCCCAATTACAAAGGAAGAACGGACCAGATTGAAGCAGTTATGGAGCATATTACGGCAGAGAATTATGCACATATGCGTGAGCGAGTGTGCAAGCTTGAAATGCAGGACACGGTTATAGGAAGTAGTAATTTCGGAAGATTTATGGAATTATTCGAAAGCCGTGATGCGAAGTGGATTGATAGGATTAATGATGAATTAGAGGGAGAATAATATTTTTTATTCGGCGCTCCGTTTTATACCACCGGTATAGTTTACAACCTAAACTTTTTGTACTATAATGACGATGTAATTCAAGAGAAAAGCGGACCCCGCGGGTCCCGGAAAGGACAAAAGACATGAACACAATGAATCGTATGTTTAAACTCTATAGAGAATACAGTTTTGTTGCGCAGCTCGATAAACGCGAGCCGGGCTTTGGCTTTGTATACTCATCTAAGGGTAGGAATAGACGAGAAAATTGTGTGGGAGATATCAGTCGGCAGTGTTAGGCTGCCCGGAGGATTAGAAACATGTTTTCGGCGTACCGCTTACTCAGGATGGGTAGGCGGTATTTTTATTTTGTAAATGAAAGAAGAGGATAAAGCAATGTTAGAGATTAAGGGAAAAGTAAATACAGCTCTTTGCTATGCCTCGGTGATTGAGGACGAGGCCATTGAGCAGATTCGCAGGATGTGCGACTACGAATTTACGGCCGGCTCCAAGGTGAGAATCATGCCGGACGTGCACGCCGGAAAGGGTTGCACCATCGGCACCACCATGACGGTGACGGACAAGGCAGTGCCCAACGTAGTAGGCGTGGATATCGGCTGCGGCATGTACACCGTCAACCTTGGCAAGATAGAGATTGATTTTGCGAAACTGGATGAGGCTTGCCACTATGTTCCTTCGGGGATGAATGTGTGGCCGGGCAGACAGGAGCATTTTGATTTGCAGCAGCTTCGATGCTTCCGGAATTTGAAGGACAGCAAGCGCTTGGAGCGAAGCCTTGGAACGCTGGGCGGCGGCAACCACTTCATCGAGGTGGATAAGGCGGCGGATGGCACCAAATATCTGGTCATTCATACCGGCAGCCGCAACCTTGGAAAACAGGTGGCGGAAATCTACCAGGCATTAGCGGTAGATTTGAACCGCGGCATGGAGGATTATTTCCGGCAGCGGGATGAAATCATCCGCACTTACAAGGAGCAGGGAAGACGAAGCGAAATTCAGGCGGCGCTGAAGGAAATCGCGTGGAAGAAGGCCAATGGCCCCACCTCCATTCCGGAGGATTTGTGCTACCTGCATGGAACGTATTTGGAAGACTACCTGGCGGACGTAGAAGTCTGCCAGCAATTTGCGACGAAGAACCGCGAGCTCATTGCGAAGGTCATTATGGACCGCTGCGGTTTCACGGCATTGGACGCATTTCACACCATTCATAATTATATTGATACAGATGAAATGATATTACGAAAGGGCGCAATCGCAGCCCACAAAGGAGAAAGAGTGCTGATTCCAATTAACATGAGGGATGGAAGCGTTCTTGCCGTCGGCAAAGGAAATCCGGAATGGAACTATTCCGCGCCCCATGGCGCAGGCAGGGTGCTCTCCCGAGCGGGAGCCCGCAAAAACCTGTCGTTAGAGGACTATAAAAAGGCGATGGAGGGAATCTATACAACCTCCGTCAATGAAGACACATTGGACGAGGCGCCCATGGCATACAAGTCGCTGAGCGACATCATTGACGTCATCGGAGAGTCCGTAGATGTGATAGAAGTATTAAAACCGATTTACAATTTTAAGGCAAACTGAGCCATGCAAAGTACATAAACCATTGGGCTGCGGGGAGTTTACTCATCGGCAGACCGTATGGTTTATGCAGACGAATTTGGCGAAGCCACATAATCGAGATTATGTCGCGGCTTCTCCTTGCACGGCCCGTGCCGGAAAGGAGAAAGACAATGGCGATTCCAACAATTGACATGGTAGGAACCGGTCAGAATATTCAACGCCTGCGGCAGGCCGCCGGTGTGTCCGTAAAGGATTTGCAGGACGTATTCGGCTTCTCAACGCCCCAGGCGATTTACAAGTGGCAGCACGGAACGGCCCTGCCCACCATCGACAATCTAGTGGTGCTGGCAGCCGTCCTGGGCGTCAAAATCGATGATATTTTGGTAACCACAGATATGCGGGGTTCGGTATCTGCGTGAGGGAATAAAAAATATAAAGCGAGTCTTAGGAAGGCTCGCATACGGCTCCCTAGTCTAAAGGTTAGGACATCGGCCTTTCAAGCCGAAGATGCTGGGTTCAAGGTCTTCGTTTCACTTCGGTCGGTGCAGAGCTGAGGTCCCCCGGACCTCATGCACCCCGCGGGAGTCATAGAATGCGCATGTATAGTATCTTGAAAAAATGTATAAAGATGATATGATATATATAAGAAAACTGTAATGAAATACAGTTTGGCCTGGTCGAAAGACCCGGGTCCATCAGCAGATGGGGAGGTTCTCCATCATTGGCGGGGGTACACCCGCTTATTTTTGTATAAAAATGAAAAGAGCAAAAAGCAAGCATATTGCTTAATGATTAGAACGAAAGGAACTCCCCATGCTTTGGAATGCAAAAAACGGAAGTGTAAAGATTGAAAATACGGACATGGAATATGTGTGCTTTGGACGCGGAAAGAAAGCATTTGTGGTTTTTCCCGGTTTGTCCGACGGCCTCCTTACGGTGAAGGGCAAGGCACTTTTGCTGGCTAAGCCTTTTTCAAAATTTTTTAAGGAGTACACCGTGTATATGTTCAGCAGAAAGAACGAAATGCCGGAAGGGTATTCCATTCGGGACATGGCAGCAGATCAGGCGAAGGCACTGCAGACGCTCGGAATCCAAAAGGCAAGCGTGATGGGCGTTTCCCAGGGCGGAATGGTTGCCCAGTATCTGGCAATTGATTTCCCGGAACTGGTGGAAAAACTTGTTATCACTGTGTCGGCGCCTCGGGTGAATGAAACGATTCGGGAGGCAGTCAGCACCTGGATAGAAATGGCGGAGCGCGGCGACCACAAAAACCTTATGATTAGCACCGCAGAGAAAATGTACTCCGAAAACTACTTAAAGGCGTACCGGAAGACGTATCCGTTTTTGGGACTTTTGGGCAAACCCAAAACCTATCAACGGTTTTTCATTAACGCCAAAGCAATTCTGGGCTTTGATGCATACGAGGAGCTGGGCAAAATCCAGTGCCCCACCTATATCATCAGCGGGTCGGACGACAAGACGGTGGGAAACGACGCCGCCCACGAACTCAAAGCGAACATTCCCGGCAGCAAGTTGCATATCTACGAGGGGTTAGGACACGCAGCCTACGAAGAAGCAAAGGATTTTTATGATAGAGTGTATGGGTTTTTGATGGGGGATGAGAGCAAGTGATATTGCTAAGGAGGATAAAGTATGGCATTTAAAATCGTACGAAACGACATTACCAAAATGAAGGTGGATGCGATTGTAAATACGGCAAATGAGGAGCCGATTTACGCCGAAGGGACGGACACCGCGGTTTACAAAGCAGCGGGAGAAGAACTTCTTTTGGCGGAGCGACGCAAAATCGGTGTCATGAAGGAAGGCGATGTTGCCATAACGCCAGGCTTTCGTCTTCCTGCAAAATACATCATTCATGCGGTCAGCCCCTATTACATTGACGGGATGCAGGGAGAAGAGGAAAAACTTCGCCTGTGTTACCAGCGCAGTCTTAAGCTGGCTTATGAGAATAACTGCAAAAGCATTGCGTTTCCGCTGATTTCCACCGGAAGCTTCGGCTATCCCAAGGAGGAGGGGATGCGCATTGCCGCTGATGAAATCAATGCTTTTTTGTTGTCCCATGACATGCTGATTTATTTGGTGGTGTTTGACTCGGAATCCACCCGGTTGGGGCGCAACCTATATCCGGATTTGGAAGCGTATATTGACCAGAATTACGTCGCCGACAAGGGGAGAGAAGAATACGGCATTCCGAACTTTTTGAGAAGTGCCCAGGCAAGCAGGAGTTGCGCGACTGGGGAAGCTCAGGAGGATTCGACGGACGAATGTTTGTCAGAGTTCGAGGAAACTTCTGAAGAAACGATGCTTTGTTCGCAGGATGAAGTTACCGGCATTGCGAAGGCTTTGTCGGTCGGGGAACAGCCGATTGAAGAACTGGAAACGGCGCTGGCGGAGCGCATGAAGCATTTGTCGGACACATTCCAGCAGTATCTTTTGTATTTGATAGAAGCCAAAGGGCAAACCAACGCGGAGGTATATAATCGGGCAATTATTTCAAAGCAGCTTTTTTCCAAAATCAAATTAAATCCGGATTACCACCCGGACAAAGCAACGGCCATGCGGCTTTGCGTCGGCGCGCAGTTAAACCTGGACGAGACCAAAGATTTGCTGGCGCGGGCGGGGTACGCATTGTCCCCCTGTGACAAACGGGATATCATCTTTTCCTTCTTTATCGAGCGGGAAATATTTGACATGATTGAGATTGATATCGCCTTGGAAGAGCATGGGCTGACATGCTTTATTTAATCGAATATCGCAATTTTTCAGGGTCGCCTCCAGGGCGACCTTGTTTTTTCCTTCTTGTGCTATAGTGGGCTCAGAAGCAAAGAAAACCAAACAAACGAAAAGCAAGGAGGAAAATTCATATGAAGAAAAATTTAACAGAAATCGTATTTATTTTGGACAGAAGCGGTTCTATGAGAGGGCTGGAGAAAGACACCATCGGCGGATATAACTCCCTGATGGAAAAGCAGAAAAAGGAAGAGGGCGAGGCAATCATTTCCACGGTGCTTTTTGATGATCGGGCGGAGGTGTTGCACGACCGGGTGAGCCTTGACAAAATCAGTCCAATGACGGAGGAGGAATATTACGTCAGAGGCTGCACAGCGCTTTTGGATGCAGTGGGCGGCGCCATTCACCATATCGGGAATGTCCATAAATACGCGCGGGAAGAAGACCGCCCGGAGAAAACCTTATTTATCATAACCACCGACGGGCAGGAAAATGCCAGCAAGAAATATTCCTACGACAAGGTAAAAAAGATGGTGGAGCGGCAGAAGAAAAAGTTTGGCTGGGAGTTCTTGTTCCTGGGTGCCAACATTGACGCGGTGGGAGAAGCGGCCCGCTTTGGAATCCAGGCCAACCGCGCCGTAAAATATGAGTGCGACGAGGTCGGCACGGAGTTGAATTACCATGTGCTGAGCAAAACCGTAAGCAAAGTGAGAAGTTGCGCCGTTTGTGATATGGATGCGATATTGGACGACGATTGGCAGAAGGAAATCGAAGAAGATTATAAGAAGAGACATAAGTAATGTGAGAGGAGAGGACGAATGGAAAATACAAACAAATGGCGCAGTGGCATCATGGGTGTGGTGGTCGGTGACGCGCTGGGATTGCCGGTGCAATTTTTATCCAGGGCGGAGGTCTTGCGGGAACCGGTCACAAAGATGCAAGGATATGGGACATTTCATATGCCGGAGGGCACCTGGTCCGATGACGGCAGCATGACGATGGCGACGATATGTAGTTTGTCGGAACAAAAGAAACTGGATTTTGCGGACATCATGGAGCGTTTTGTGGCCTGGGAATATCAGGGCGAATATACGCCTTTTGGCAAAG
Source organism: Lachnospiraceae bacterium (assembly GCA_015057055.1). Classification (GTDB taxonomy): domain Bacteria; phylum Bacillota; class Clostridia; order Lachnospirales; family Lachnospiraceae; genus NK4A136. Next base: position 12,633 of record SVFE01000003.1, read on the forward strand.
CATTTGACCAGGGGCGGACCTGCCTTGCAGCGATTTATAATTACAAGAATGGGATGGGTGTTGCGACTTGTGGGCTGACGGATGAACGCTCCAACGGAAACGGTTCCCTGATGCGGATTCTACCGGTCTGCCTTTACGCATATGAAAAAATGCAAAAGAAAGAAATGTCGGAGAAGAAGGCGCTTGCTGCCATTCATCAGGCGTCGGCCCTGACCCATGCACATATGCGTTCCCAAATGGGTTGTGGATTTTACTTCTTCATGACAAAAGCAATCCTTGATGGGACGGGCACCTTGCAGGAATGTCTGCAAAAAGGCGTCGATGATGCGGTGCGCTTTTATCATAAAGATGTGCGGAATTGGACACAGCTGGCGCATTACGGGCGGTTGTTTCACTTGTCTGAGTTCGCCGTGGTGCCTTCGGAGGAAATCCGCAGCACCGGCTATATTGTAGATAGTCTGGAAGCGGCGGTGTGGAGCCTCATTACCACCCAAAGTTTCAAAGAGGCCGCGCTCAAAGCCGTCAATCTCGGCGGCGATACAGACACCATCGGCGCGATTGCCTGCGGCCTGGCCGGTCTTTACTACGGGTATGAAAGTATCCCGAAAGCGTGGCTGGAGGTGATTAAAAAAAGAGAGTGGATAGAAGCGGTGTGCGAGGGGATGGACAGTCGCGATTTGGCAGATGTTTTATAGGGAATAGGGGATAAAACGAGTATGTTTCGGCTAAAATGTATTCTCATTATGAAATAGCCGATGAATACTTGGTTTGTTAGAACGATTCTGCTAAAATTTAATAAAAATAGAAATTATATGAAAGGTGAGGATGTTATGAAAATTCACTATTTTCAAAGATATCATAAAGGAGAAGATGTTGCTACTGCGAATACGATGCTTTTGTTATCACGGTTGTATTCCTACTCTTCGGGAAAATTTTTTCAATTCTTAAAGGAACAATATTTTGGAGATGTTGTATTTGAACCGGAGTTAGCATTTGTATTACAGGATAAAGGTAAAAAAAGTGTGCCGGATGCAACAATTACACAACCCAGTTTCAAACTTGTTGTGGAAACAAAATTGACGGATTGGTTTTATAAGGAGCAATTAATAAATCATTTGGAAAAATTCAAAAATGAAGAATACAAAGTATTGATTACCCTTTCATCTGAACGGATGAATGAGGCAAAAAAGAAAGAGGTTGATGAAAAAATTAGCGCATATAATAGCGAGCATCAGACGCATATCATACATGTGAATACAACATTTGAATTGTTGGCTCAAGGAGTGCAGGATGTAATTACGGAACACGACTATGAAATGCAGGAAGTCCTCGATGACTTTGTGGATTATTGTCATAATGATAAACTAATTGTTATCTCAGATGCGTGGAAAAAGATGAGAATGCAGTTAGCTGGAAATACCTTTGATTTTAATGTGGCGGAAAATGTATATTATGATAATATGGAAAGAGGTTTTAGTGCGCACGATTATCTCGGTTTATATAAGCAAAAAAGTATCAGAGCACTGGGGAAAATTGAGGCAATTATTACAGCGGTTCGAGATAACGGGGAACTGGTATATAACGCGGAACGCGGTGAAATAACGGAAGAGAGAAAGCAGACAATTGCTAAAGCAATCGAAGATGGGAAGAAGTATGAATATTATTTGGATGCACATAGATATTTCTTTGTTGAAAAGTTTTATGAAACTGATTTTCCAAAGACAACCCCAAGAGCACCCATGGGCACAAGAATGTTTGAACTGACCAAAATATTGAAAAAAGATGAGTTGCCGGAAACAGAAAAGATAGCGGAATTATTGCGAAATGAATCGTGGAGTTAACAATGGCTTCTTTCATTGATGTTTTATAATTTGTTTGCGTATAAGAAGGGTTATAACATGAAGAAACACAAAATAAAGTACGATGCAAAAGATAAAAAATCATATTTCTTCGCGGCGGCGAGTGCAACTATTCTCTTTGCGCTGGGCCAGCTTTTGATATGGCTTCTGCCGGAAATTACAAGAGAGTCGGACGCATTTATCGTGTGCCTGTTGCTTCTCATCACCTGCTTCCTGCCGGTGATTTCGGCCGGGTTGTGGCTGCTGTTCTGGGACAGTGCGCTGTATCTAAAGCGACTGGAACAGTACGGTTTTCCGTTACCGGAAAGCAAGAAGGATTTTGGCAATGATTTGGAGCAACTTGCCTGCAGCGAAGGAAGCCGATATGGTATGCAAACGCCTGTGGAAGCTACGCGGGACGGCGCAGTGGATGTCATTGTGAATGCCACAGAGGATGCTACGGTGGATGGCATTCCTGCGGAATGTAAGGAAAGCAAAATATTGGCGTTCCTCTCCTGGGGAATTTTTCTTGCTATGGTGGGATTTACCATCTATTATTTCATTCGGTTTTCTCATGTGTGGGAGAACGTTGGATTCTTAGGGTATGTAAGCATTTTCATAGCTCTCGCGTGGGGATTTTTTGGAGCGGGCTATTATCGGCAAAAGAACCCGGAGAAATACCGGGACGATGTGGATTTTAAGTCGCCTAAAAAAGAAAGAAAACAGCTGGTGGAAGGTGTAGTTACCATCATCTTTTTGGCGGGCATCACCCTGTTTGCGGCATGCAACATTTATTCCATGTCAAAATACGTGGAGCGTTCTGTGGAGGCTCGGGAAGCGGAATATTCCGAGGACGACTTGGGAATGGAGAATTCCGATGAAACTCAGGAAATGTAAAAATTCGGGGAAAGTCAGGAAATGGGAAATTCCGAGGATGCCCGGGGAATGGAAAACTTTGGCGAAGGTCAGGAAATGAAGAACTTCGGAAAATCGTGGGAATGGACAGGGATTTGGAAGCATAGGTCTGCGAATTAGATATATTGTGAACTTTAACATATTGATAAAGGGGATCTGAATTCAAATGTACAAGATTAAATATGACAAGAAAAGTAAGAAAATTTTATATCATGTGGCTTCGTATTCTACGGCACTATTATCTGCCGGGTTGCTTTGGCAGCAGTGGAGTCTTCCATTATTGTCAGATTCGGAGACGCGTGCTGAACAGATGGTAATGTTGATTAATTGCCTTTTGCTGGTAGTTTGCGTAAGTATGTGGTTATGGTATTGGGATAGTTGTTGCTATCTGAAACGGCTGAAAAAGTATGGTTTGCCAATACCGGAGAACAAGAAGGATTACTGCAATAGCTTGAGCAGGCTGGCGGACAGCAATGAAAGTCAATATGGTGTTTCAATGATGGAATTAGTAGAGTTTCGTGAAAATAGGATTTTGGCATGTATATCATGGATAATGATGCTTATTGTGGCAGGACATACGATTTCCTACTATATCTGTTTTTGGCATGTACGAGAAAATATAAGAATTTTGGGCTTCATTTGCATTGCAATAACCTTCGTTTGGGGGCTGCTCGGAAGATTTTTTTATAAACAGAGAAATCCGGAAAAATATCGTGATGATGTGAACTTTAGGTCAGCTAAGAAAAAAAGAGTGCAGTTCGTGGGAGGGTTGGCTATCATTATTATTTTAGTAGGAATTACTTTAGTGTCAGGAAGTAGTGTGTACATAATATCATGGAATATAGAGAGTCGTTTGCAGATTCCGCTAGAGCAACCAATGGAAGCTATGTAAATACAAAACAAAAAATGGCCAGTGCATTTTGTAGGGAAATGCATTGGCCATAATATGTTATCGGTCGTGATTCCCCGGTTACCTACTTCGCATGCGTGAATCTATTGCTAGTAGGTAAAAAATCGGGGCAGGTAGCAGGACTTACCAACTAGTCGAGAGGAATTCTTTTGCCAGTAGGTAAAAGTCTGGGAGTGGCAGAAGACTTTACCCACTGTGTATGGAGTAAACTTCCGCCAGTAGGTAAAAAATCGGGGCAGGTAGCAGAGCATACCAACTAGTCGAGAAGAATTCTTTTGCTAGTAGGTAAAAGTCAGGGAGTGGCAAAAGACTTTACCCATTGTGTATGGAGTAAACTTCCGCCAGTAGGTAAAAGTCTGGGAGTGGCAGAAGACTTTACCCACTGTGTATGGAGTAAATTTCCGCCAGTGGGTAAAAAATCCAGGAGTGGTAGCAAAACTTACCTACTGAGCACGGAAAGCTTTCTGCCAGTAGGTAAAAGTCTGGGAGTGGTAGCAAAACTTACCTACTGAGCAAGAGGAAACTGACCGCTGACAGGTAAATCTGCTTTTTGTTAGTTGCATAGTAAAACCATATATTTTATAATTAAACCAAGTGGTCATAACAAGAAAAAAGGACAAATTTCATAAAAAAAATCGAATTACTAAATGAACAATTTTCCATAAAGTTCTCCGGCTATATTCGTATCTGATTTGAAAACGAAAAAACAAAAAAACAAGTTATCATGGAGGAGTGGGAAATGAGTCGTTTTACAAGTATTGAAGCAAGATTCCTGATGAAACAAAATTCAAGGGACAAAGCAAAAGAAATAAAACAAGAAAAAGAAATGAAACAAGCAAAAAAAATAAAACAAGCCAAAGAAATGAAAAAAACAAATAAATCCTCATTCGTAGCTAAGTGGATGCCTATGGCATTTCGGAGGGCATTCTTGCTGGCATCCTTTATGGTGCTGTTTACCGCCTGCGGCAAAGCGCAGGAGACCTATCAGTATGAGGACCCGCAGGAAGTATTTGAAATCTCGATTGATTGGACCAAGGTGTATGAGGACCGGGTGGAAGTGCAGCTCTCCGATGATGATTGTCTGGGATATGATTTCTCTGACGCGGAAAAACTCATTTGCTACAACGCGGATTTCGAAGTCATAGAGGAAGATGCGGATTTTGATATGGAGGATGAGGTGCTGATTATATACAGCGATGCTCCGGAGGAAATCAGCGGTCTCAGGATAGATTTGTCGACGGATTTGTATTTTTGTGTTCGTTATTTGGATTCCGATAATTATGCCATGCTTGGGTACAGCTGGGCTGATGACGTAGGTATGCTGTCTTCCGGTGACGAAGAGGCGTATTATACCGAAGAGGAAAAGGAAGCGCAGGCAAGGGAAGAAGAGGAACGCATCGCCGAATACAATAGAATATATCAGATGCTGGAAGGTGTATGGGAAGACGAAGAAGGTACGTGCCGCATCGAAGTATGGGAGAGCGGTCCGGAGGAAAATTATAAGCGCTACATCACGCTTTACCGGATGGAAGACGGAGAGTGGGTGCAGGATATGATTATGTATGCGAAAACACTGTGGGCGTGGGATACAGAGAACGGTGTTTCGGTAGAGGTTACGGAAGGAAGCTATGGTTATCGGATGGGCTTTGATTTGTATTATGACATGGATGATGATTTGACTGTAATGGAGAGCGATCATTTTATGGGAGTTATGCTTCAGCGCGTGGAATAAAACGTGTTGCAGGAAGGCAAGAAGGTAGCGTCGTCGGGGGAAGGCGGCCGGTGTTTTTTCTTTTTCAATGGAGGGTAAACTATGGCAAATCGAAAACGCATTGGGGTGTTAATCGGACAGGCAGAAGAGGGGCATCAGACCCTGTTCATGGAAGGTTTTCTGGCGAAGGCATTTTCCTATGATTATGATGTCTGTGTGTTTGCCATGTACAACAAATATCAGGAAACCACGGCAAGAGAGATTGGGGAATCCACCATTTTCTCGTTGGTTAATTACGACGTTTTTGACGGTTTTGTGGTTCTTATGGATACCATTCAGACCAAGGGAATGGCGGATGAAATTGAGGAGCATTTAAAGGCGTATTTCCATGGACCGGTGATTTGCGTGGATAAGGAAAGCAAATATTTTACTACGCTGATGATTCCCCATTATGCGCCGGTGAAGAAGCTGGTGTCGCATTTGATTGACGTGCACGGCTACGAGGACATTGCGTTTCTGACCGGTAAGAGATGGCATCCCCATTCGGCAGAACGATTGAGTGCCTACATGGATGCCATGGCGGAGCATGATTTGGAAGTGCCGGAAAATCGCGTATTCTATGGTGACTTCTGGTACAGCAGTGGTGAGACCATGGTGGAAAAACTTCTGCAGGACAAAGAGCACATGCCCCGGGCCATCGCCTGCGCCAATGACCAGATGGCCATCGGTGTAGCCCAGGCATTGGTTGCGAACGGCTATCGGATTCCGGAGGACATTGCGGTGGTGGGTTACGATTCCATCGAGGACGGACGTACCAGCCCAAGTCCCATTACGTCGGCGCCGATTCCGTCAAAGGCCTGCGGCCGTCATGCGGCGATTATGATGCATGCCATGTTACTTGGAAAGGAGGTTCCGGCATTTGACCCGAATCCGGAACTCTTCATCGGAGGCAGCTGCGGTTGCAGTTACCACATTGTTCCCAAAGATGTCCTTCGGGAATCCTGGGGAAATGACGATTCCGAGGGAAGTTTCTATGCCCGTTCCAATCATTTGATGGAGGATATGCTGACCAAAACGGAATTCAGCGATGTAATGAATGCGGTATATTCCTATGTATTTCAGATTAGGGAATTTGATTCCTTTACCATTTGCTTAAATTCCCAGTGGAAGGATGTGCGGAAATTACACGACCGGGATGCCCAATGGGGAGGCTATACAAGTCAGATGTTCCCGGTGCTTCAGTGCAAAAAAGACATTACCATCAATCCATTAAATTACGAGACTACCTTTGATAAAAAACTCATATTACCGGAACTATACGAGGAAAGAGAGAAGCCGGCGGTATTTTTCTTTACGCCCCTGCATTTTGAAGAACGCTGCCTTGGCTATGCGGCAATTAACTACGGCAATGAAGCCAAATGCTACAATGAGACCTATTGGCTGTGGCTACGGACAGTAATGCACGGTCTGGAAAGTTTCCGTCGCATGTACGAATTGCAGCTGAGCAATGCCCTTTTGGAATCCACCCATGTCCGTGATTCCCTCACCGGACTATACAACTACAAGGGTTTGGTGCAACAGGTGGAGGGCTTTAAAAATCGTCTGACCGGTGTTATCGCCGCGGACATCAAGGGCCTTGCGGAAATCAATGACAAGTACGGCAGAGAAGAAGGAAACCGCGCCATCAATTTAGTGGCCAACGTGCTGAATCGTGTGATGGAAGAGGGAAGCTGTTGTCGCCTCGGAACCGGCGAATTTGTTGGCGCTGTAGTTTCTGATGAGGAAAAGACGCGGATACATAACATCAAAAAAACTCTGCAGGAAGAATTGAAAAACCTACGGGATATTCCCTATGAATTGCAGGTTTATATCGGAACCGAGACGGGAGAAGTGAAGGAAACCGATGACTTTGAGCGTCTGATTAACACCGCCGTAGCCGTTAAGAACGGAAATAAGATTACGGAGAGAAAGCTTAAAAACAGTGAAGCGCTTACGGAAGAAGAACAAAAAGAAGCGGAAGTGGTGCGGGAAATCCTGGACGAGAATAAATTTGCTTATCATTTCCAGCCCATCGTAGATGCAAAGACCGGAGAGATTTTTGCTTACGAAGCCTTGATGCGCGCCCAGGTAACGCCCTTTATGTCTCCGCTGAAGATTTTAAAATACGCAGAGCATTTGGACCGTCTTTACGACGTGGAAAAGGCCACCTTCTTTAACGTGCTGGAGTGCATCAAGAGAAATGAAACGGCCATCGGAAACCGTAAAGTCTTCATTAACAGTATTCCCGGCAACCGTCTGGAAGGAAATGATGCGGACCTGCTCCGGCTGAAGATGGAGGAGCAAAACGGCTCCGTGGTTGTGGAACTGACCGAACAGGCAGAGATTCCCGACGATGCCCTGATGGCGATGAAGACCGATTATGCCGGCATGGGAATTGAAACGGCAGTAGATGATTACGGTACGGGGTATTCCAATGTCACCAATCTTCTCCGTTATATGCCTAATTACGTAAAGATTGACCGTATGCTGCTGTCCAAGATTCAGGAAAGTCCCCAGAAGCAGCATTTTGTAAGAGAGATTATTGAATTTGCCCACGACAATGATATTAAGGCATTGGCGGAAGGCGTGGAGACCACGGAAGAAATTCAGATGGTGATTCATCTTGGCGTGGATTTGATTCAGGGATATTATACCGCCAAACCGGTGCCGGAGCTTGTGCCCGGCATTGACCCGAAAATCAAAGAAGAGATTGTAAGGTTCTATCAGCAGGAGACCGTAAATAAGGGCCGAAAGGTCTATGTGGCAGGTAAGGAAAGCCGTATCTATCAGACCAAGCTTCGGGCGGATAAATATTCCATGATAGAAGTTATGGCGGACAAAACCATCTTTAAAGATATTACCATTACCGGTGTTCCCGGCATGAACTGTGAGATGACACTGGATATTCAGGACGGATACCAGGGCCGAATTGTTTTGGAAAACGTCAGCTTATTCGGAAAGAAACAAAAGGAATGCATCCGAATCGGTAACAACTGTGAAGTGACCTTTGTTTTGAAGGGTGACAATCAGTTGTCGGAAGGCGGCATTTGCGTGCCGGAAAGTACCAAAGTGGTTTTTGAAGGGGAAGGCGATTTGACGATTACCATCGGAAAAGATGATTACTACGGAATCGGAAACGAGTTGACTCTTGGTCACGGCAGCATTCTCTTTGAGCAGGATGGCTGCATCCGGATATGCGGAAGCGGTAACCGCGGTATTGCCATCGGCTCCGGTAAGGGCGGCGAAACCAAGATTCACAGGGGCCGCTATGAAGTGGAACTGGTGGGCGAAGAAGGCATCGGTATCGGTGCATTTTACGGCGACGTCAACTTGGTGATTGAATCCACGAACCTGCATTTTAATATTGATTCGGCGAAGAATGTGGGGCTTGGCAGCTTTGAGGGAAATGTGGATGTGTCTATGGCCTATGCGCTGTTCCGCTGCGTAAACGGTGGCACGCTGAGTGCAGGAATCGGAACCATTTCCGGAAAGCGCACCGGTATTCTGATTCAGAACGCCAACGTTAATATGGATATGCGGGCACAGAAACTGTCTGCCCTCGGTATGGCGGAGGAGGAGTCTGTGATTGAACTTCGCGACATCGGACTAGTGGTAAAGGCGGAAGGAAAAGAAGCCATTGCCTGCGGTAATTTTGCAAAAACTTCCAAGATGCAATTTTGGAACTGCGATGTGAAGTCCAAGGTGAAAAACAGTCTGGATTTTGACATGGGCGCTTCGGAAGAGAACATCTATATCTGCAACGGCAGAAGCCAGTATACCCATAACGGCAGTGAGATTGAACGAAAGATTGTAGAAGGCGAGTTCTAGTAAAGAATTCAAAATAAAAGGAGGAGAAGTCAGAATGTTTCAGCTAGTTAACTTTATGAACAATGCCAACATGAAAGTGGTGGCGCAGAAAGGACCTTTTCGGGTATTTGAACATGAGCGGGATTTAAGCGTGCATCCCCAGAATGCCATGACATCTTATTTTGCATCTGAGATGAATGTAAGAAAGCGTCAGGTATTTGTGGAAGTGGGCAAAACCGGTTGTGTGACCCAGGCAGGGGCGATGCAGTGGACCTTAGGTAATGTGGAGTCCGGTACCGGAGTAAAGGGATTTGGCAACTTTATCGGGAAGATGGCAAGCGCAGCAGTTACCAAAGAGTCTGCGATTAAACCGGTTTACACAGGAAACGGCGTTATGATGTTAGAGCCGACCTATAAACATATTATTTTGATGGACGTAGCAGAATGGGGCAGCGTTGTGCTGGATGACGGCTTGTTCCTTGCTTGTGAAGATACCTTGCAGCAAAAGACGGTGGCAAGAAACAACATCTCTTCTGCAGTACTTGGCGGAGAAGGTCTCTTTAATCTTTCCCTGGCAGGAAACGGGATTGCGGTATTGGAGAGCCCGGTTCCCCAGGAAGAATTGATTGTCTTCCAATTGGAAAATGATGTAGTAAAGATTGACGGAAATATGGCAATCGCCTGGTCCGGTTCGTTGGATTTCACCGTGGAAAAATCCGGCAAGAGCTTAATCGGCTCGGCGGTTTCCGGCGAAGGCCTTGTGAATGTATATCGCGGAACCGGCAAGATTTTAATGGCACCTACAGCATAGGAGGACGGACATGGTAAACAGTAGTATTTTAAATAATTCAAATATCAAAGAAATTGCCGCCCTGGGGAATTTTCACGTGTTGGAGCATCAGAAGGATTTGAGTGTTTCCGCAGGCAATGCGCTGGACTATTATTTTGCATCCAAGATGAATGTCAGAAAGCGTCAGCTTATGCTGGATTTCAACGACAGCAGTTACATCGTTCAGGCCGGTGCAATGCAGTGGATGAGCGGAATGGTGGAAACCAAGAGCAACGTAAAAGGCGTAGGCGATTTCTTAGGCAAGATGGCCGGCTCTATGGTAACAAAAGAAAGCGGAGTAAAACCCATGTATTACGGTACCGGCAAGATGATGCTGGAGCCCACCTACAAACATATTATTTTGTTAAATGTAGCAGAGTGGGGAAGCATTGTGCTGGACGATGGGTTGTTCCTTGCCTGTGAAGGCAGTCTGAACCAGCAGGTTGTAGCAAGAACCAATATTTCTTCTGCGGTATTCGGCGGGGAAGGTTTGTTCAATCTGGCCCTTTCCGGCAACGGAATTGTGGCTTTGGAAAGTTATGTGCCCAGAGAGGAATTGATTGAAGTTATTTTGGAAAATGACGTTATGAAAATCGACGGTAATATGGCAATCGCCTGGTCCGGTTCTTTAAACTTTACGGTAGAGAAGTCCGGAAAGAGTCTGGTTGGTTCCATGGCTTCCGGTGAAGGTCTTGTGAATGTATATCGCGGAACCGGTAAGATTTTGATGGCACCCACGGCTGCGAATTTTACGGCTAATCCCGCAGCTTCCGACAGTAACACGGGAGAAAGCCAAAGTAAGGCTACGTCCTCCGTAGAGGCTGCAGGAAAAGCAATCGGAGCTCTGTCTGACGTGCTGGATATTTTTAGCTGATAACTGCGCAGAGTAAGAAAAGTAAAATACCATGAACCGGCAGAGTGGTTGCCTGTTCATGGTATTTTTTATATGCTTCGCGAGAAACGAAACGCTTTGCTGTTTTACAGAGATTTTCCGCGTTTTTTCATTGTCCGCGCCGCCCATCCCGGGGAGCAAAAATACAAGGTAATTCCATAGATTAAGATGCAACCGGCAACGCCGAGGAACAACGAAGTGTCCTTCGCATCCGGGCTCGTTAAGAGGGTGAACACGGTAAAGGTTGCATAAATGAAAGTCAATTGCAGGGCAAACATATGCTTGCCGAAGGCGTAATAAAATCCCTGTTTCGAGGTATCCCGCTTGCAATAAACAAGGCATGCAATAAGGATAAATAGCAGCCCAAGGAAGAAGGAGACAATGCCAAACGGCAGTCCTGAATATAAGAAATCCTCCGCCATCCAATAATATTCCCTGGGCAAAAAATCCAGAGGAAGAAGGACAATAAATGAGAGAAATACCACGGTCACAATGCTGTGGATTACTTTTAGTCCGCCGCTTACTACAAATGCATCAATCAGATTGCAGATGCCAATTACGAAAAAGGCAGAATACAGCGTGGGCATAACCGCGGGAATGATATCATCAAAACGATACAAAAGAGGATTTCCTGCAATGTTATTAAAATAAATGCGGTAGCCGAAATTAACGAGCATGTATGCAAAAAGGGCCATCAATACAACCACTAAATCGAGAAGTATCTTGGAAAAATACACCTGCCCTCGGGTGGCGGGAAGCGTTTCCAAGAATTCTCTGGTGGACTTCTTTTGCTCCGCAAGGAATTTGATTCCTTTAAAAATAAAGAGGCCGACCAAAATGATGTTAAAATCCGGATACAGTAAATAAGGTGTTCCCAAAAAGTCTAAAAAGGGATTATCCGCAGCGGTAGAAAATAAGTTCCAAAAGGAGAAGAAATCTCTCATAGCCGTATTAGTCAGACTAATAGACATATAAATCACAATGGCTGACAGTATTCCTCCCGCTATTAAATGAGAGGCAAGAGCACTTTTTAGAAGCGGTAATTTACTACCGATTTTCTTTGGCGTAACAAGCATCCCGGATTCCTTTTTCTTGTGATACAGTAAATAAAATGCAAGTAGTTCAAACGTTATAACGGTACCAAGACCAATGAAAACATCGAAGTGGTCTGTTAAAATGACCAGGCAGTATGCACCTGCCCCGAGAAGGAAAATAATCTCAAGCGGGCGGGAAAACATAAATATTCCATTTGCCATTTCCCGGGTTTGAATCTGGAGCAAAATACCTCCGATTAAGAGGAAAAGCAGCAGTATCATAAAGGCCGAAGATTCCCTAAAAAGTGCAAGAATGGTTTCCTTTCGTTCTCTGTTTTCTGCTAAAAACAGATTGCAGAAACTGTACCAAAAAGAAGGCAGACTGATATAGATAAGGGTTCCCACCAGTATGCCAAAGTAGCGGTTCTTGAAAAGGCAACTGCAAAGATACAGAAGCGTCATTGCCGTAAAAAGAGAAAGAAATGCAAGAAGCAGCTGCGAAAGGAACGCAAGGTTTCCCTGAAGAACCAAATTCTCCGGAATGACCGATTCCAAGAGTTCCGGAAATTCCTTTGCCAGTGATGCGATGGCATAATTACGCATGGTTAAAGTAAGGAGCCCCGTTGCGCCGCCAACAAAGAAGTTGAGAATCAAAAGTGCTGCGGCCGCGACATAACCATGCAGTTCCAGCGCAGTCTTTTTTACCGGTAAGGTCTCCAAGAATTCTCGGGTCTGCTTTGGCTGGAAACCGTAAAAAAGCAATACAAGCACGGCAATTACCATAAGAAAGGCCGTGTTATGGCAAAAAACAGCATGGTTTTCCCTAAAGCATTGCAGGAGCTGTCCGCCGGCTATACCGCGAGTAAAGATTTCCGGCGTCTGTTCCAGCGTTAGAAGAATCTGCTGCTCTGTCGGCGTCTGCTCCAGCAAAGCATGATTTCCGTAAGAGGATAGAATGTGAAACGTCCCGCACAGGGTAATGGTAACCGTAGTAAAAAGAAAGACGAGTAAGTAATCTTTTCGCTCTTTTAAAAGTAGTAATAGATCTTTCATAGGCACCTCCTATTCGCTTCGATTTTCTTCCAAGGTAATAAACAGTTCTTCCAAACTAAGGCTTACGGGTTCTATAAAGGAAGCGCCTAAATCCTCTAATTCCTTTGCGGTATCTTCGTTGTAATCGCGAAGGATCAGAGTGTAAATGCTTCCGATATTGCTAAGATGCAGGATGTCTTTTCTTTGGTGAAGTGCCGGATTAGCTCCGCCTTCGAAGACGACATTTACTTTGGTCAGGATGTTTTTCAGATTATCCAGGCTCATCTGCCGCTCCACATGTCCTGCATGAATCATGGTGACGGAGTCACACAGTTTTTCCAGACCGGAAAGGTTGTGGGAACTAATCAGTACGCCCATATTGTTTTCTTCCGTTTCCTGAATCAGGATTTTGTAAAAGGCTTCCTTGGCAACCGGGTCCAGACCGGAAGTCGGCTCATCAAGGATGAGATATTTGGGCCGCTTGGAGATTTCCAGCATAATGGCAAGTCTGGTTTTTTGCCCCTTGGATAAAGAAGAAATGGGCTTATCCAGGGGGAGTTCAAAAACGGTATTTAAGGAATTAAATTTTTCCGTATCAAAGGTAGGATAAAAGCACTGATACATGGAAGCCATGCGCCTTGGGCTGTAAAAGCTGATGTATTCGTTGTAGTCGGCTACGTAGCCCAGAACTTTTTTGGCTTCCGGGTTGTTATAGACCGGTGCCCCATCTAACTGTACGCTACCTACTTCAGCGCGGTATATGCCGGTAATGCATTTGATTAAGGTGGTTTTTCCGGCACTGTTTTCCCCAATGAGTCCGTGGATTTCCCCGGGATTTATGGTGAGGGAAATGCTGTGCAGCACCGTGGTCTTATCATAACTTTTTACGATATCTCTGATTTCTAACATACGCTCATCTCCTTATAAATTTTTTTGACAAGAGAAAGAATTTCCTCTTCGGATTGCCCCATAACGGTCAAATCCAGAACGACGGAGCGAAGGAGTTTTATATTTTCAGCAAGTCGTCCTTCGTCGGTTTTGCTCTCCTGGGTGGAAGCAATAAAGGTTCCCTTTCCCCGGATTGTTTCAATGATTCCCTGACGTTCCAATTCCTGATAGGCTCTTGCCACGGTGCCGGGGGTAATCGACATATCCAGCGCCAGCTTCCGCACGGAAGGAATGGAATCTCCGGGATTTAAATGTCCCTTTAAAATGTGTAATTTAATCTGCTCAATAATCTGTTCATAAATAGGTTTGTTGCTTTTTAAATCAATTGAAATCATGATAACCTCCTTTCGCCAACTGTTTCCATACTGTATCAATCGGATTGATACAGTTATAACACTTGCGAAAGCAGATGTCAACATAAAAATAAAAAACTAAAAAAAAATATAAAAACTGCTTGCATTTGTTTGCAAGTTGTTATATACTTGGCTTCACAACAAAATATGAGGTCAAGAGGACATGTGTTTGAGATTACCGGCGCTACCGGTATGCCCAAATGCAGGTCCTTTTTTGTGCGCCAAAAGGGTGTAGGAAGCCCTCTTTTAGGCCAAAGTGCAGAAACTTTTGCTGCATCGGACAAAAAAGGAATTGCAAAAAAGGCGTGCCGGATGCCGGTAAAAAATAAAAAGGGAGGTACAGCATATGTACAAATTTACAGAAAAAGTGAATAACGTTCAGAAACAAACCGCCTATGTTCTCTACATGATCCTCGGCAGTTATTTCCACCGAAGCGTCTGCGGAAACGAGGCGCTGGAAACAACCCTGTTTCTTCATTACCGGGATATGCCGGTAAAACGACAGGAACAGCTGGAAGAAAGAGTAATCCGCGATGCGGATAAAGCGCTGGAAAACGTCAGAGACGTCCTGTGCGAAATGAACTGCGATGCGGTGCTGGTTCCTCAAAAAGAAGAATTCGCCCTCCGGTTCGAGACCGGATTTGAAACCGTGCAGGCGGTAGTGGACCGAAAAGGCTGCTACCGGATACAGGTCCGGTAAATATGGGGCTTGCCTCGAAACAAGCCCCGGGAACAATAAAAGGTAGAAAAATGAAAAACGGAAAGAGAGGAATTGCATTATGAATAAAAACGGATATGGAGAAAGAACATTTGCAACAGAGGTTAAGGTATCCAATGATACCAGGAAGACCGGACTAAATAATAATGACCTCATCATCGGAGGAAGCGGTTCCGGCAAAACAGGAGGGTACATTTACAACCTTCTCTTAAATCCCCACGGTAGCATGATTGTATCCGATACCAAGGGATTGCTTCACCGGACTTTTTCGGATTATCTAAAGGAAAAAGGGTACAAGGTTTATGTGCTGGATTTTGTGAATCCGGAAAACAGCATCGCCTATAACCCGCTCCGGTACATCCGGAGGAATCGCTTCGGGGAGCCTAACGAAGCAGATATCGTAAAACTTTCCAACATCATTATGCCGAAACTGGACGCCGATGATCCGTTCTGGGAGATGGCGGCGGCCCGTTACATCGGCATTTTAATCGGCTATATTCTGGAGGTGGCGCCGAAAGACGAACAGACGATGAAAAATGTTTGTTTTGTACACCAAAAAATCCGTACGGAAAGCGGACGGGAAATTTTTGAAGAGTGGGCAGAGGAAAATCCGGAAAGCTTTGCGGCACGGAAATATTACCAGATGCGCTATTCCAGGGGAGCAGAAAAAATGTGGAGTTCCATCATGGAATTTGTAAATCAAGGTCTGGACCATTTCGATTTCAAGGAATTCGATGCTATTTGGGACAATGCGGATTCGCTGGACATCGGAAGGCTGGGACGGGAAAAATCAGTGTTATTCATTAACAGCTCCGACAATGATACGTCCATGCATGTGTACAGTGATTTGTTCCATACCCAGGCGATGCAAGTGCTGATTGGGGAAGCGGACAAAACCGAGAACGGACGACTTCCGGTACCCTGTCGTTTGATTTTGGATGATTTTGCGGCGGCAGCCAAAATCGACCATTTTGAGAATTTGATTTCCATTATCCGATCCAGGGAAATCAGTGTCAGCATCATCCTTCAAAGCTTGTCCCAGCTAAATCATATGTACACAAAGGACTGCGCAAATACGATTTTAAATAATTGCGCCCATGTGCTCTATTTGTCCGGCAAGGACAAGGAAACCATGGAATACGTGGCGGATTATTTGAATCAAACGGTGCACTCGGTTTTAAAGCTTCCCAGAGACAAGGCGGTGTTTATTGAAGAAGGTGCCCAGGCAAGGATTGTGAATAAACTAATTCCTTATAAAGAGCAACCTGTATGTCAGGGAGTATCCATCGCGGGCTGACAAAAGGAGCGCAAACCCGCATATAAGTCCGGAGAAAAGAACGAAAAATCATGCCGGCAAAAGCAAAAAAAGAAAATCATAATAGGAAAATCAAAATAGTCAAAAAAAGGAGAAAACAATATGCCGAATTTAATTAAAGAAAGTGTCAGAGGTCTGGAGTCCTTAACTCCGGAGGATTTACTTTTTACAAACCGGGAAATCTTCCTCACAACGGGAATCGACAGCAGTACATCCAATGAACTCATCAAGCAATTGATGATACTGGAAAAAATAAATCCCCAAGAAGAAATCACCATTTACATTAATAGCCCCGGCGGTGAAGTGGTCAGCGGTCTGGCGGTGTATGACTACATAGAACTTATGAAGGCCCCGGTGCGAACGGTGTGCATCGGAACTGCGGCCAGCATGGGAGCTATTTTGTTTCTGGCAGGAGACAAGCGGGAGATGCTCCCCCACACCAGACTGATGATTCATGACCCCGCATACAGCGGCGGTGACATGGCAGGAAAGAAGCCCCATGAACTTCAGCAGTACGTGGACAAACTAAAGCAAAGCCAGAAAATCATTGCTGAAATTATCGCCCATAAGACCGGAAAAACTTTGGAGGAAGTTTATGAAAAAACCAAGGAAGACAGCTATTTTAACGCCGAAGAAGCGATGGAATACGGTCTAGCCACCGGTGTGGTGAACTCGTTAAATTCAAACCGGGAATTTTTAATTTCATAAAATAATTCCATAAATTCCTTCCTGTACTTCGTATCTATTAATAGATTCCATTAATAGAGTCTACGGATTGTTTTTATTAAAGCAAACGGATTTGTAAGTACAGGGAGGAAATTGTATGAAAAAAAGTTTTTGGAAAAGAATGTTTTTCTGTGGTGCTCTTGGTATGCTTAGCCTTGCCGCCTGCGGAGTGGGGGAGGAGCAAACAGAAGAGGCGCGAAGAGAAAGAGCGGCAGAAAGGGAATGGGTTACTCCGGTAGAGAGTGTGCCGTTAAATGAAATTCCCCAGGAAAGTATTGCAGCCTATGAGGATTTTGCCATGGAACTTTTACGTAACTCTGTAAGGGAAAATGCAAATTCCATGATTTCACCGGCTTCCGTTTATTTTGCTATGGACATGGCGGCATTGGGGGCAGAAGGGGATACCCTGCTTCAAATGACAGAGACCTTAAGCCCTGGAGTTTCTTGGGAGGATACGTTACTGTTTAGTCATAGCTTTATGCGAGATATCTATGATTCGGAAAGCGTTACTTTTTATGTGGCGAATTCCCTTTGGGCGGAGGAAAATGTCATTGGTGATTCTTTAAATGAAGCTTATGAAACCGCAATACAAGACTATTTTAATGCAGAAATTCATGTTTTGCCTTTTGATGAGTCGGCCGTATCACAGATGAACCGTTGGGTCAATGACAGTACCTACGGGATGATAAATCGTATTATGGATGAAATCTCGGAGGAGGAAGTTCTGTATCTTTTAAATGCAGTGGCCTTCGATGCAAAATGGGAGGATGAATATACGGAAAGTAGTGTTGCTCCCAAAGATTTTACCAATGATGACGGTACGGTGGTCCAGGCAGAAGCCTTACACAGTACGGAAAATATTTATTTCGAAACAGCGGATGCCATCGGAACCATGATTTACTATGAAGGAATGGAGTATGCTTTTTTGGCCATTTTGCCGGCAGAGGGAATGGGAGCAGATGAATATGTGGCAAGTTTAACCGGAGAGCGGTATCGGGAATTTTGGAACAGCAGAACAAACGCATACCGGGTACATACCCAGATACCTTGCTTTACGTATGAGTATTCGGTAGACATGACACAGACGATGCAGGATATGGGAATGGAACTTGCCTTTGACGAGGAAAATGCAGACTTTTCCGGTATGACGGATAGCACCGAATTTTGGTTGTATCTTAACGGAGTTCGACATATGACCTTCATTGAAGTGGATGCCACCGGAACTCGTGCGGCAGCGGTAACCTCGGTCAGTGGGGGCGCAGAATGTGTGTCAGAGGAAGTGATTGAGTATCGAAGTGTCATTTTGAATCGTCCTTTCGTTTATGCCATTGTGGATGTAGAGACCGGATTACCGGTGTTTATGGGAACGGTAAATCAATTGTAGGAAATTTCACCATAGTAAGAAATAAGGTTTTAACATTCTTAAAAAACGAATGCTTGTATAATAAAAAAAGAAATGCAGAAAATAGGGATAACAGAAAAGCGGATAAGAAATTATCCGTTTTTTTGTATGGGAGATTGGCAGGGACTTTTTGTGTCCGCTTTGTTCTGTAGGAAAAGATTTTTTCAGTAAAGAACAGTAATGTGAGGGAGGAAGCATGGAGAAGGTAAATCATTTGCTTGCGAATAGGGATTATTATGAAATCCGTCTGGAAAGTATCGGTGGGCTGGGAGCCAACCTATGCGGAAAAATGTTGGGAGAGCTGGGGATAAAATATCTTGACTTAAACAGCAGCAGTTTTTCCAGCTATGGCTCCGAAAAAACAGGAACGCCGGTGAAGGGCTTTATAAGGTATTGTGAAAAAGAAAAAGAGATTCGTCTGCATTCGTCGGTAGTTGCCCCGGATTTGCTGGTGGTATTTCATCAGGCGTTGTTATCGAATCCGGAAACGTTGCATGGGTGCAGTGAAAAAACAAAGGTCATTCTGGCGGTGGAATCCGGCATTCCGGTTCTTCCGAAGGCGCACGAAGTTTATGGCATTGAAGCGCAGAAAATTGCAATGGAAACCCATTCGCGAATCAATATAGTGATGCTGGGAGCGATGCTGAAGGTACTGGGGCTTACAGACCTTTCAGCCGGAGAGAGGATTTGCGAAGATACGCTGGGGAAAAAATACCCGGAGGCGTTAGAAGGAAATTTGGAAGGATTAAAGCGGGGATTCGAGGAAATATATAAAATCCGGACGGAGGGTGAGAGCGCGGACAATTTAACAAAACTTCCGGCGGCAGCAGCTTCCCCTATGGCGATGGAAAGCGTGACAGAAGCTGCCACCGCCACGGCAGAAAGCATGGCAGAGGCTGGCCCGACAGTGAAAGAAGACTTTACGGGCACCACGCGGCCGGAATGTGGATACGATAATGCACCTCTTGGCGGTGTAAATCCGAGAGCCGGTTCTACGGTGGTGGCGGATTTGTCCCCCTCCAGACAAGGGTTTATCCCGATTTTTATAAAGGAGAAGTGCATCAACTGCGGGCTTTGTTTTTCCACCTGCCCGGATATGGTTTTCCAATTTGAAAAGGGAGAATTTAACGGGAAGGAAATGATGATAAATCAGGGACTCGACTATTATCATTGCAAAGGCTGTCTTCGATGCGTGGATGTCTGCCCGGTGGATGCTTTGGTAAGAGGGGTGGAAAGCGAGCATCAAAAAAAGGATTTTTTCCTGCCGAACAAGGAACTGTTAAGGGCGCCAAAGGATTATGAAAAAACCGGCCCGGACGGATACGTTACGTCCGAGTCTTATCTTACGGAGCAGAGAATGGAAGGGGGAGAGGTATGATGAAAAAACAGGTTATGGAATTTGCATCCGGCAATGAAATGGCGTCCATCGCCATTAAACAAATCGGGTATGATTTAATGGGGTATTATCCGATTACTCCTTCCACCCAGATTGCGGAAAATCTGGATTTGATGCGGGCAGGCGGTGAGACGGATTTAATCATGGTAGCGGCGGAAGGCGAACACAGCGCAGCCGGAATTTGTTATGGGGCATCCGTGGCCGGGGGACGGGCGGTGAATGCCACCAGCGCCAACGGACTTTTATACGCCTTAGAGCAGTTCCCGGTGCAATCCGGCACCCGTTATCCCATGGTGATGAACGTGGCCTGCCGGACGGTTTCCGGGCCGCTCTCCATCAAGGGAGACCACAGCGATATCATGTATATGCTGAATACGGGCTGGCCGATTTTGTTTGCGGCTACGGCGCAGCAAGTCTATGACTTTAATATAATCGCGCTGAAACTGGCAGAGACCGTGCGGCTTCCGGTGGTGGTGGCCTACGACGGATTCTTTACCAGTCATCAAAAGGGCCGGTGTTATCGCTTTGCAAAGGAGGAAGCGGTAAAGGAATTTGTGGGCAGAAAAAAGGAACCCTATCCCTTTTTGGATTTGGAGCATCCGGTTACGGTAGGCTCCTATATGAACGAAGCAGACCTGATTAACAACCGGTACCAGCTGCACCTTGCCATGGAAGAAGCAAGAAACCTTCTGCCTTCGTTATTTGCATCTTACGCGGAAATTTCCGGGAGAGCCTACGACATGGCAAAAGGCTGTTACTGCGAAGATGCTGAGGAGATTTTGGTGGTGCTTGGTTCTTCCTTTGATACGGCGTCGGAAGCGGTGGAAGAGATGCGCGGTGCCGGGAAAAAGGTGGGCATTGCAACCGTGCATTCGCTGCGTCCCTTTCCCGGAGAGGAGTTGTTTTCCGTAATCGGACATGCCAAAAACATCCTGGTAGCAGACCGGCAGGACAGCTACGGGGGATGCGGCGGAAATTTATCCTTAGAGGTAAGGGCAATGCTGCAACGTTTTGGCAGCAGAGCAAAGGTACGAAGCTTGGTATACGGACTTGGCGGGAAAGAGTTTTTTAAGGAAGATGCCAAAGAAATGCTGCGGCTGGCAAAGGAGTCCGGGGAGGATTTTGCGTACTACGGCGTGACCGCCGGAGAAACGAAAAAAGAGGAAGGCCCGCTGTTTCCTCCCATTACAAGGGAAAGTACCTGCCTCGGGGCAAGACAAAACCTGAATGCGGTGACTGCCATGCCGGGGCGGATTGCGCCGGGACATGGGGCCTGTCCGGGCTGCGGCATTCCGGTCAATTTAAACCTTTTGCTCCGGGGAATCGAGGACCCGGTGGTGCTTTTGTTTCAGACCGGCTGCGCCATGATTGTCACAACGGCTTACCCCAGAACAGCGTTTCGCGTACCCTACCTTCACAATCTTTTTCAAAACGGAGCGGCGACGCTGAGCGGAATTGCGGAGATTTGCTACCGGAAACAGGAGAAGGGAGAAATCCCGAAAGGAGATATTATTTTTATCATGGTCAGCGGGGACGGCGGAATGGATATCGGTATGGGCTCGGCGCTGGGTACGGCACTTCGGGGCCATCGTCTTCTTATCTTTGAATACGACAATGGCGGGTATATGAATACCGGCTATCAGCTGTCCTATTCCACGCCGCTGGGGGCGAAAAGTTCCACCTCCCACGTGGGGAAAAACCAGTACGGAAAAACCTTTTTCCAAAAGGATATGGTGAAAATTATGGCAGCTACAGGCATTCCTTATGCGGCCACCGTGGCGGAGTCTCATCCGGTGGATTTTATGAAAAAGGCAGCAAAGGCAGCGCATTATGCCAAAACGACCGGAACGGCCTATGTAAAAGCCATTTCCGCCTGCCCGCTAAATTGGAATGACAAGCCGATGACGGAGCGGCGAGTCATTGAAGCTGCGGTGAATTCCTGCTATTTTCCTTTGTATGAAATAGAAAACGGCATTACCAGGCTTTCCTATGACCCGGAGAAGGCGGGCAAAAAGATTCCGGTGGCGGACTGGCTATCCATGATGGGAAGAACCAAGCATTTACTGAAGGAGGAATACCGGGAGGTCAGGGAGGCTTTGCAACAGGAGACGGATCGGCGGTATCAGGAACTGAAAAAGCAACTTTCCGAAACATTTCCGACACGCTAAAAATTCTTTCCTTAAAAGAGGGTTTCATGTTATGATGAAACTATCAAAAGAGGGAGGGATTTTTATGGAATTATTTACCAGAAGTTTTGTACATCCGGTTGAGAGAATTGTTCACCTGCATGCGGAAAAATCTGCGGGAATTCCGAAGCAGATTAATGACGATGGGTTGTATAAAATTTTGCTTGTTGAGGAAGGCTCGGTTAATTTGAAGACCAGGAAAGGACAGAAACTTCTCACTGCTCCGGCGCTGCTTTTGCTTACGGAGGAGAAGGCAGAATTTACGGATGAAAGAGACCTTTTAACTACCACGGTGTATTTTAAACCTACGGAAATTCGTGAGGAATTTACGCTTGCGAGGCTTCACAGCGGAGAGTTTGAGCAAAGCAGGGGGAAAACGATTTATCAGGATTATTTGCTGGTGAGTATGTTTGAAAAGTCAGAAGACGGGGCATATTTTGCGGCGGCGCTGGACTTACCTGCCTTTGAAAAAATCAAAAAAATCGCGGGACAGATTACGGAACAACTGAAAAAACAGCCGGACGGATACTGGCCCTGCAGAAGCCGTTCTTTTCTGATGGAACTTCTGTATTTTATCGGCTATATTCCGGTGGATTGTCCCAAGGTGGTTTGTGCTGAAACCACGGAGACAGGCGCAGATTCCGTGGTGGGTGAAATCATAAGATATATGAGTGAGCATATCAGTGAAACTATTACCCAGGAGGATTTGACTAGGAAGTTCTTTGTGAATCGAAACCGGTTAAATGAATTGTTTGTAAAAGAAACCTCCATGACGGCGATGAATTATCTGACTAGGATGCGGATTAATTTGGCGCAAATCATGCTGGCGGATACGGAAATCAGTATTGCTGAAATTTCCCTGCGGGTTGGTTTTGAGGATGCCAATTACTTTGGAAAAGTGTTTAAGAAGCATACCGGGGTTACCCCGACAAAATACAGGGACAGCTTTTATACGTAATTAATTATCTGTGCAAATATTACTGTTATTTGTGCAAATGTTTCTTCTTGTTATTGCCGTCCAAGTGCTATGATGCAGATAGAAAATGAATTTTGAAATTTGATTCAAAGCAGGAGGGACAGGAATGAAAAAGGCAATATTATTGACATTATTGATTTGTATGGCGGGACTTGCGGCTTGCCAAAGTACTGCAGGTGAGGTTTCCGGGGAAGAAAGCAATCCGGAAGTAAGCCAGGAAGTAACGCAGGAAACTGAGCAGGAAGATGCGGGTGAGGAAACAGAAAGTACAAGCGGTCGCGCTCACCGAGGCGGCGCTATGGCAGTAGAGCAGACGCCGGAAACAGAATTAAATTACCAGAGCATTAGTGTTACCAGCGAAAACCTTTTGGACGGCGTGTGGGATATTGCGGTGAAGGAGTGTTCGCCCCAGCTTTCTTGGGAAGCGGTGGAAGGAGCGGAAGGATACGTTGTATATATGCTGGATGTGTCAGCAGGAAGCTGGATGCATATGCGTTATACGACGACTGAAACTTCTTTGGAACCGGGAGAAGACGAAGGCTATGTGGGCCCGTATCCGCCGGCCGGTTCCACGCATGAATATGTGATTTATGTGGTTGCGCTGCAGGATATGGAGTTGGAACTTCCGGGAACCATGGATCAGGGGAATTATCCGGGAATGGCAAATTTTTTGCAAACTCTGAATGTGACGGAGGAGATTCCGGAGGGTAATGTAATCGGCTATGGCGAGTTAAGCGGCATGTATACGCCACAGTAAATAGTTAAAAACAGAACAAGGTAAGCGGCAAATGCAAGGTGGGATAAGTAAATTTTATCCGGCGAGCATTTGCCGTTTTTGTTGGGGGAAAGTTGACAGAATATGACAAAATACGATAATATAAACAGTATAAATATACGCTTAAGGAAAACACGGAAGTGTAAAACAAATGAGGGAGGAAAACAATGAAGAAAAAAGTAATTCTTGCAGGTTTGCTTTGCTGCATGTGTCTTGGTCTTACCGCTTGCGGTAATCCCCTGAACAAATTGCCGGAAGCTACCGAAGAAAACATCTATGACACAGAGGAAGAAACGACAGGAAATGAAGCAGCGGATGAAATCATCGATGTACTTACCGACGAAGATGAAGGCGGAATCGACGGAGATGTGCTTGAATTTTCCGTATATGACAGAGACGATGATGAGGATGACAAGGACCAGTCCGATGTTTTTGTAGAAATCGTTATCGAAACCGACGAATTTGAGTATACCGGATACTATATCGTATCCATGGAATACGACAAGGAAGACGGCTGGGAAGTAGATGAGTTTGTTATTGATGATGACGAAGATTGTCTGTTTAAACCTCTTGTCGGTGCGGACGAAGATGAAGACCTTTTGTGGGAGACCATCTATTATGATATGGATTTGTTCTACATTGACGGTCGTGAATTCTATATTCTCAGCGACAACATGGGAGAGTTCTCCGCAAGCAACAGTGAAATCTACGAAGAAGACGGTGAATTCTACAATACCATGAACATTGATTTTGAGTTTATTGATTATGACGGAAGCTATTGGGTAGAGTACGAAGTAACCTTTAAGTATTACTATGATGCATATTACGGAGAAGGATACTGGTATTTCTATGATTGTGTATTACCGACCAGCTACGAACTCAGATAATTTGCAGGAGTTGAAAAACAAACAGGGCAGAACCAAATCGGTTCTGCCCTTTCTTTTCGTGTTCGATTAGTATTCGATCAATTCATATTCGGTAGGTAATTCATAATCAATAAGTTCCCAACCGTAGCTCGTGTATGCGAACAACATATAATATTCTACTCGGTATGCACATGTTCCGTAGTCATCAATGTAATCAAACTGAACCGTCAATTCATTGTAGCTGGTGCCGTTTTCTTCGTATACTTCATTGGTCAAAGGAACGATGTCACCCATGTTATCGCTGAGAATATAGAAGTAGGTTCCGTCATTGGTAGTGAAACTATCCAATTCCCAGTAAATGGTATCCCAAAGGATATCTTCGTCTACGCCCTGTGCATCATCGCCTTCAGCGATATAGCCTTCCACATTAGATTCAAAAACATAGTCGGTAGGTAAGGTGTAGTCAATGAGTTCCCAATAACCGCTGGGCGTGAATTCGTACATCAGATAGTATTGTACTGTATAGGTACCGCTTCTGTCAGCATATGAGCCGTAACTGTCAATATAATCAAATTCTACGGTTAATTCATTGTACCACACACCATTCTCTTCGTAGAAATCGTTGGTAAGAGGTGTGATATCACCCATGTAAGAAGAACTTGCAATATAGAAGTAAGTTCCGTCATTGGTAGTGAAACTATCCAAATTCCAGTAAATGGTATCATACAATTCAGTGTCAGATACACCGCTGTTAGGAATTGCTGTGCTGTTATCCACATAGTCAGCTACTTCCCAGGATGCAGTTTTGCTTCCGTTGCTGAAGCAGAACTCAAAAGTGATTTCTGCCGCTGTGATATAAGTACAATATTCATCGGAATATTCGTATTCTGCAGTAGCATCACAGAAGTAGATGCCGTCTTCTTCATACGGTTCTCCCACCTCCATGGTCATACCTTCTGCTTCATAACCAATGTAATCTTCGAATTCATCTACGGAAACCCCTTCCAAGGGTTTGCAAATGTAATCTTCGTCTTCATCTTCTACGTATTCATCCACTTCCCAGCCGTCTTCCTTGTCGTATTTCATGGTTACAACATAGTAGCCGGTGTACTCATAGTCATCGGTTTCGATAACGATTTCTACCGATACCTCGGACTCATCTTTGTCATCCTCGTCATCGTCGCGGTCGTAAACCGTGAAAGAAGTAACGTCACCGTCAATGCCGCCTTCATCTTCATCCGTAAGGAAATCGATAATAGCGTCTGCGGCTTCGTTTCCTGTGCTTTCATCTTCTGCAACATAAATGTTTTCTTCGGTAGCTTCCGGCAATTGGTTCAGGGGATTACCGCATGCGGTAAGGCCAAGACACATTGTAAGAAGCAAACCTGCAAGTGCAAATCTCTTCATTGTTTTGTTCTCCTCCCTTTTAACAAAAAATTAGCGTGTAACGTCGTTTCCTGTCGTTACACGCTGTATTATCTCATTTTTTCGGGATTTGGTCAATGTTTTGCATCCCATATACGGGCAAAATATTGACGGATTATTCCGATAATATGCTGTTTATCGTTATTTTTCCAGGTACTTGTATACCAGTGCGGCAAGGGCTGCGCCCAGCAAAGGACCAACGATGAATACCCAAAGACATGCGATGGGAGCAGTGTTACCCGTGATTGCGGCAACCACGGCGGGACCAAAGCTTCTGGCGGGATTTACGCTGGTGCCGGTAAGCCCGATACCGAGAATGTGTACCAGTGTCAGGGTAAGACCGATGATTAAGCCGCCAAAGGAACCGTGACCGGCTTTTTTGCTGGTAACACCCAAAATGGTCATTACAAAGATAAAGGTAAGTACAACTTCTACCAAAAGTCCGGCAACGACGCTGCCGTTAACGCCTGCTAAGCCGTTGGAACCAAAACCGCCGGTCATATCCGTAACGCCACCAAGACCGAAGATGGCTGCAAGGATACCTGCGCCGGCAAGTGCACCGAGGCACTGGCTGATTACATATCCTGCAAAGTCTTTTGCTGTGATTTGACCGCTCATGAGAACGCCCAGTGATACGGCCGGGTTAATGTGACATCCGGAAATGTTTCCTACGCAATATGCCATGCCCACAATAACAAGGCCAAATGCCAGTGCGGTCAAAAGATAACCGCTTCCGCTTGCGGCGTCGCATCCTACCAGCATTGCGGTACCGCATCCTAAAGTAACAAGAACTGCTGTGCCGATAAATTCGGCGATAAATTTTTTCATGGGGATTTCCTCCTTGGTTTGTGTTTTCTTATCTTAGTAAATATCGGATGAAAACGCAAAAAACTTAAGGCAGTTAAATGTATTTCAGTAGTTCTTCCCGGACACCGTCCATGCGAGCATCGGCAATTCCAAAGTCCATTTCCTTATAAGTCCAAATGCTACGGGCAATGTTGTATTTTTCAAAAACACTGTTGATGCAGCGAAGCCATTTGAGTGCATCCTCCGGATTGGCAACATCAATAACGCCGTATTCGCCGCAGTATAAGCCGGTGTGATTGTCCGCAGCCGCTTTTAATGCCGGAGCGAAAAGTTCTTCAAAGAATTCCGGCGTGATGTTGGCCTCCTCAAAGGTATAGCGTTCTTCCTGTACAACGTCATTGGTCCAGTAAGCTCCCTGGTGGGTGAAGAACAGCGGGTCGTAGCAGTGGAAATTATAAACCACCTTATCGTCGTAAGGTGCAGCAAGGTCAGGAAGGGATTTGGCACTGTTGTTCCAATAACTGCCGACCAAAATAATGATGTCCGGTGCATGCTGACGAATCCGGCGGATACATTCATAGGAAATCCGGTTCCATGCGTCAATAAAATCTTTGTCGGTAACCTCATTTAAAAGTTCAAAAACTACACGGTCGTGGAGATGACCGTAGCGCTTGGCCATTTGCTCCCAAAGGGCGTAGAAGCGTTCCTGCAGTTTTTCGTTTTCAAAAAAACCGGACTCGGATTCGCCGTAGTAATCAAAGGAAAAACCGGCAGTCTTATGCAAATCCAGAACGGTATGCAAGGAATATTTCTTACAAAGCTCCAATGCATTGTCAATTAAAGCAAATCCCTCCTCTTTGTAAGTGCCGTCATCATTTTCCAAAATATTGTAGTCGAAGGGGATGCGTACATGGTCTGCGCCCCAGGATGCAACCGTGGCAAAATCCTTTTCTTCAATAAAGTGGCGCAGCCTGTCGTCGCTGTAATCGCACTGGGAAAGCCAGCCGCCCAAATTGATTCCTTTTAAAAACCCTTTTTCTCTTAACATAAATAAATACCTTCCTTTTCTGAAAATTAACCCGCGAAATTGCGGCCCCCGAGTTGATAATTCTAAGATATATTATTTTTGAAAAAAGAAATATCAAAATATTGTTGTTTGTGTTAAAATATTGTTGTATTTGAAAAAGGTGAGGGAAATATGAGTATTAAGAAAAAATTGGCATATAAAGAATTCATTAACAGGGAGTATGGCATATCCCACATGCCCTACGAAGAGGAACGGAAATTTTTCTCCTGTATCCGGGAAGGGGATGAAGAGGGCGTGCGACGTCAGTTCCGGCCTTTGGGCGGTGAGAAAATGGGGCGCCTTAGCAGGGACAACGTGCAGAATCTGAAATATCATTTTGCGATTACGGTGGCTTTTATTACAAGAGCCTGCATCCAGGGCGGAATGGAAATGGAGGAAGCGTACAATCTCAGCGACATTTATATTACGGCAGCGGATGAGTGCAAAACGGAAAAAGCGATTCAAAGGATTCACAAAGAAACGGTAGATGCTTATGTAGCTTCCATGAAAAAATTGCGCAGAAAGAATCGTTATTCCAGAGTTGTGTCCGGATGTATGGATTATGTGTACGATCATTTGCATACCAAAATATTGCTTTCCGATATTGCGGATTATTTGGGGTTGAGCCCCTCTTATGTTTCCAGGCAATTTCAAAAAGAGGCGGGAATTGCTTTGTCGGAGTATATCACGGAAAAACGTATTGCAGCGGCCAAAAATATGCTGCTTTATTCCGAATATTCCATCAGTGAAATTGCTCAGTATCTTTGCTTCGGAACGGAGAGTTACTTCATTATGGTGTTCCGTAAAAAGGTGGGAGAGACGCCCGGAAAATACCGAAAAAACAATTATCGGAATGAAGCGGCGGAAGGCACCATAAAATGATAGGGAAGAACCTTCGGAGTTTTTATAGACATGATGAATTATCTTTGGGGAGGCATGATTTTGCTGGGCATCCTTTGGGCTTTTTTTTCGGGGCGCATGGATGCGGTATCGGATGCGGCGTTGACCGGGGCAGAAGATGCGGTGGGATTATGCATCACGATGCTGGGCGTTATGTGTATGTGGACCGGTCTGATGGAGATTGCCCGGGCAGCCGGAATTGTAGAGAAATTATCCGGGGGCATTTCCCCGGCTATGCAAAAGTTGTTTCCCGGGGTGCCGCCGGGGAGTAAGGCAGAAGAATACATTTCCCTCAACGTGATTGCCAATGTTTTGGGACTTGGCTGGGCGGCTACGCCTGCCGGGCTCAAAGCAATGAAAGAATTGGATGTACTTCGGGAAAAACGGGGGCTTCCGAAGGGGATTGCCACGAAGGATATGTGTAATTTTCTGATTTTTAATATCTCTTCCTTGCAACTGATACCGGTGAATCTCATCGCCTACCGGAGCCAGTACGGCTCGGAAAATCCCACCGGAATCATTGCACCGGCGATTCTGGCAACGCTTTGCTCGACCCTTGTGGCAGTGGTGTTTATTTTGTTGGTGAACCGCTTTTACAAGGAAGGAGGAGATGCGTGATGGATTATTTGATTCGTATCTCCGGTATGATCTTGCCCATGGTGATTGTGGGCGTTGTGGCAGCGGGACTTTGGAAAAAACAGGATGTATATACGCTGTTTATCAAAGGTGCGGAAGACGGAATGCGTACGGTTGCCGGCATATTACCGACCCTGGTGGGACTTATGGTGGCGGTAGGAATTCTTCGAGCGTCCGGTTTTTTGGATTTTTTGGCGGCAGTCATCGCGCCTTTCGGGAAAATAATTTGTCTTCCGGGAGAAGTGGTGCCGTTTTTATTGGTAAAGATGTTTTCGTCGTCGGCGGCAACGGGGCTTGCTCTTGATTTGTTTGCTTCCTATGGTACGGATTCATATATCGGGACTCTGGTTTCCCTAGCGATGGCATCCACGGAAACCATTTTTTATACCATGAGTGTTTACTTTCTTGCGGTAAACGTGAGTAAGTCTCGTTATACGCTTTTGGGGGCTCTGCTGGCAACCTTTGCGGGAATTGGAGCCAGTGTGTGGATTGCACTTGCGATGCAGTAAAAATACGATTAAAATAGAGGGGACAATCTTTTCAGAATCACAAAGGAAAAGAAAGGAAGAAAAAGAAATGCAAAAAGCGAAAAATATACGGAGTCGGATTTGCTCGATTATTGAAGTAGGCAGCGATTTGGATTATGCCAGCCGAGCATATGATATTGTTAATGCTGTTTCAATTGTACTGAATGTAGCGGCGAGTATAATTTTTACCTACGAAAATATGCGCCTCCGATATGGTGCGGCAATTTTGCTGGTAGAAAATATTACGGTGGCTTTCTTTTGCATTGACTATATTTTGCGTGTGTTTACAGCAAAATATGCCTATCCGGAAGAGACGGAAGTTTATTCCATCTTAAAATATGTGATTTCCTTCTGGGGCATAATCGACCTTCTTTCCTTCCTGCCATATTATTTGCCGATATTTTTCCCGGGAGGTGCTGTGGCATTTCGATTAATCAGAATCATACGAATTTTCAGGCTTTTTCGAATCAACGCATATCAGGATTCCCTTAGTGTAATTACGGAAGTCCTCAAGGGAAAACGGCAACAGTTGATTTCCTCTGTTTTTATTATTGTAGTTTTGATGATTGGATCGAGTTTGTGCATGTACAGTCTGGAACACGAAGCACAACCGGAAGTTTTTTCCAATGCTTTTTCCGGTATTTGGTGGGCAACTTCAACGCTTTTGACAGTGGGGTATGGTGATATTTATCCGATTACCACATGGGGAAAAATATTTGGAATAATTATTTCCTTTCTGGGTGTGGGGATGGTGGCAATCCCTACCGGTATTATATCGGCGGGATTTGTCAGTCAGTATTCCTCTATCAAACGTCGAGAGGAATATGGCTACGAAGAAGACTTAAATTTTATTAAAATTGTGGTTGGGAAAAACAGTATATGGAAGAACAAACAAGTAAAAGAATTGCTTTTGCCGGAAGGACTGATACTTTCCGTAATTATGCGCGATGGTGAATATTTAATTCCCAGAGGGGATGTAGTGCTTTGCGAGGAAGATGTGGTGGTTATAGGGGCAGAACCGCTGGAAGGTGGACTGCCTATTCGATTGAAGGAAATTGTGCTTCAGAGCCAGAACCCCTGGGTGGGCTGCAGAATCAAAGAACTCGATATTTCCAAACATTCGCTTATCATTATGATTAAGCGCGGAAAGAGAACCATGGTGCCGGACGGAAATACGATATTGAAAGTCGGAGATAAAGTTTTTATGCATTCCAAGCTGCATTTGAAAGCAGAAGAAATAGAGGTGTAAGATGCCGGAAAAAAGTAAATATGTTGAGCCGGTATATCCGCTGAACGGGCAGGATACGGAACCGTTTAAAGGGATACCGTTTGGCCGCAGTAATCTCGGAAAAAGCGGCTGCGGTGTGCTGGCGGTGTGTAATGCCTTATGGATTCTCGGCTATGATGCGGATTTACAAAGTGTAAAAAAATGGTTTGAAAAAAATGGTCTTGTATTTGGCGCGGTCTGGGGTGTCCGCGCCAAAAGTGTGGCAAAATTTCTTCGCCTGCAGGGACTTACGATTTGGGAAAAGCCTCGAAACAGT
This sequence comes from Lachnospiraceae bacterium, assembly GCA_015057055.1. Taxonomy (GTDB): domain Bacteria; phylum Bacillota; class Clostridia; order Lachnospirales; family Lachnospiraceae; genus NK4A136. The sequence continues at coordinate 44,206 of SVFE01000003.1, forward strand.
ACGTATGATAAAGAACTGGAAAGGGCGGATTGTGCTATTTTGATGTACTTTTGGCGCCGGGGCAAAAACTGCGGCGGTCATTATGTCACCTTGAAAAAAACGGAGGAAGGCGTGCTGATTTACAATTTGTACCGCAACAGCAAACAGACCTATCGGTTTGCAAGCGTGGATGAATTTCTGCGCAAAAATTATAAAAAAGCGGCGCTGCGAGTGTACTTTATCGACGGAAAAAAGGAAACGGGAGAATAAAAGATTAGTGGACAAAAAAGAAAATCAAAAAAGTACAATGCGGCGGGATGCGTTTAAAGCGGCGTTTCCTTATACGATTCCCATATTTGCAGGATTTTGGTTTTTGGGACTTGCTTATGGGATTTATATGAATGTTTCGGGATTTTCTTTCGTCTATCCCATGATTATGAGTCTTGTGATTTTTGGAGGTTCCCTGGAATTTGTGGCGGTTTCGCTGATGCTGTCACCCTTTGCCCCGTTGCAAACGCTGGTGGTGACCCTGATGATTCAGGCACGGCATTTGTTTTACGGAATTTCCATGCTGGATAAATACAAAGATATGGGGTGGAAGAGGGCATATCTGATTTTCGGTATGTGTGATGAGAGTTTTTCCATCAATTATACAGCTAAGATTCCGGAAGGCGTGGACAAGGGATGGTTTATGTTCTTTGTTACTCTTTTGAATCAGTTTTACTGGGTGTCCGGTTCTACCATTGGCGGTATTTTAGGGTCCTTCCTAACATTTGATACGGAAGGACTTGATTTCGTTATGACCGCCATGTTTGTGGTGATTTTTCTGGAGCAGTTTTGGAAGGAAAAGAAGCCCTATACGGCCTTGCTCGGAATTGTGTGTACGGCGGTGTGTCGGTGGATTTTCGGGGCGGACTCCTTTTTGGTACCGGCAATGCTGTGCATATTGCTGCTTTTGACCTTGCTACGCGAGCACTTGGAAAAAACTGCTTATCCGGCAGAAGTTAAGGATGGAGGTGCATCGTTATGACGCTTGCAGAACAAATCATGACAATCGGAATATGCGCCTTAGGAACCATGCTTACCAGATTTTTGCCGTTTCTTATTTTTCCCGGAAAACGTGAGACGCCGAAGTATATCGTTTATTTGGGAAAAGCATTGCCGGCGGCAATTTTTGGTATGCTGGTGGTATATTGCCTGAAGAATGTGAACTTTACCGCGGCACCTTATGGACTGGCTGAAATTATAGGAATCGGTGTTACGATTTTGCTGCATTTTTGGAAACGGAAAATGCTGTTGTCCATCGCAGGAGGCACGGTTTGTTATATGCTCCTTGTGCAGTTTATTTTTTGAGTTTAAAAAGAATGGTATTCAATACAGGACGTAGTAGCATGACGGCTAATACATAAACAAAAGGCAGCATATATATCATAAGGCGTGTCCATTCGCTGTAAGCGCCTGCGATGGTTGAAATCGGAACTAAGATTAAACCGCAAGATGTGCCTAAGAGAATAAAAGGACATTTTCGTTGTTTTAACCATTGTTTTATTGATAAAAAAATCCCGAAAAGTGAGAGAATGATGCCGTAACCTATACGGACGGGATTAAAGATTAAACCAAGTAGATTTATTCCTGCTTTTGAGAAAGAAGAGGTGTAAGTAAATGCAGAATAATCGTGATCGAATTTTCTTACACAAGCAAAAACCATATTCTGTGCTAAATCGCAAAAATATTGAAATGGTCCTGTCATTAAACATTCTTTGGCAAAAGAGGAAGTGCCTATATTTTGTTCTTTCCAACTTTCTCCAAAGAGTGCCATAACTGCAGAAGTTGTATTATATCCAAGACTGTAGTCGTTATCGGTATAAATCGTGTCGATGACAGAGACTAATTGCTTGTCCGGATGATTTAAATATAATCCGGTACGTAATGCATGTACAAGGGAATGCCGACTGGACAAATATGACATGGAGAATAAACCACAATGAATATAATTGTAGGTGCATTGAATAAGGAATGAAAGCAGTAATAGAACTGACAAAGTGAGTAAAAAAATCGTTTGTTTTTTCTTTTCTTTATTGCATAGTAATACCAAGAGGGCAAGACAGATAATAGCGATTCCGTAAACAAAGAAAGCGGTTTTTGTCATGGTGGCTAAAAAGCAAGTGACAACAATTCCGATGGCACTACGATTTTCAAAATAAGTAAGCCAGCGGACCGTAAAATAAATAAAAAAAACTGTTAATGACAACGTAAGCGATTCAGAAAGGATTATCGTGTTCCAAGAAATAATGGCAGGGCTGCACCCGTAAAAAAGTAATATTACAAGTGCAAGGTTTGTTTCGCCTTTTTCAAGTATACATAAAGTTTTATATAAAAAAATCAATGAGAGGTAGGATATAATAATTTGGGTAAGGACGATTCCTAAAGAGAAGTATTCTGGAAAAATAATTTGCCAAAAATCAATGATTAAGGGATAAAGGAACATACGAAAGCAAAGTTCCGGTTCCCAATTTATATAGCTGTTGCTATCAGAATATGTTTGGCCCAAAATGACGTTTGAATAATAGAAAATTTGTACAAGCAAAATAAGCAGCATACAAATATAAAAATTTCTTTTTTTGGTTGAAATAGTCATGATTCCTCCGAGTAAATTTAATTTCGGAATCATTATAGTCTATTTCACTAATTTTCTTCAAGTAAAAAATGAGGTGATACAATGCAGATTTATCTTGCGCCGATGCAAAGCGTTACGGGATATGTTTTTCGGAACGCATACCACAAACATTTTTGTGACGTGGATAAATATTTTACGCCCTTTCTTGCGGACCGGCGAATCGGTACGAAGGACAAAAATGAGATTTTGCCGGAGCACAATATCGGAATGCAGGTGGTACCGCAGATTCTGACCAATCGAAGCGATGTGTTTTTGGAAATTGCACAGCAGTTGCAGACATTTGGTTATGACACGGTGAATTTGAATCTGGGGTGTCCCTCCGGTACGGTGGTTGCAAAAAAGCGTGGGGCTGGCCTTCTTGGATATCCGGAGGAACTTCGACGTTTTTTGGATGAGATATTTGAAAAATGCCGGCTGAAAATTTCAGTAAAAACCCGCATTGGTATAGAATCGGAAGAAGAGTGGGAATTGTTGTGGAAATTGTATCGGGAATTTCCCATGGAAGAATTGATTATTCATCCCCGCCTGCAAAAGGACCAGTACGGAAATGTTCCCCGGGTGGAGCTGTTTAAAGGGGCGCAGGAAGAAGTCGTATTTCCCTTGTGCTACAACGGAGATATTCATTCAAAGGCACAATACGAGTCATTTGTTGCCGAAATCGGAAGGGACGTTCCGGTAATGCTGGGGCGCGGGATGATAAAAAATCCGGGGCTGGCGGGAGAAATCCGGGGGAAAGAACGAATCAGTTTAAAAGTGTTGCGACGGTTTCATGACGATTTGTTGGCCGGGTACTGTGAAGTTCTGTGCGGAGACACCAATATTTTGTTTAAAATGAAAGAGGTCTGGGGGTATCTCGGAGCCTTCTTTTTGGAAATGCCGGAATGCGGGGAGGCAGAAAAAGCACTGAAAAAAATCAGGAAGTGTAAAACCTTAGCGGAATATAAAGGTATCATAAACGGGCTTTTTTGATTTGCTACGGAAAGGATAAGTATGAAAACGGTATTAACTACACTTTGTTATATTGAGCGGGACGGAAAGTATCTGATGCTCCACAGAAATAAGAAAGAAAATGATATCAATGAAGGAAAATGGATTGGTGTCGGCGGCAAGTTTGAATTCGGCGAAACTCCGGAGGAGTGTATGGTGCGGGAGGTCATGGAAGAGACCGGTCTTACGGTGAATGCGTATACTTACCGGGGGTTAGTGACCTTTGTACAGGAAGGCGTGGAGTGCGAGTATATGCATCTGTTTACCGTAGAAGAATATACGGGAGAACCTACGGAATGTGAGGAAGGAACCCTTGCTTGGGTGGAAAAGGAGAAGGTGCTGGAGCTCCCCTTGTGGGAGGGGGACCGGATATTTTTGCGGTACCTGTGGGAAGGCAGAACGGATATTGCGCTGAAATTAATATATCGCGGTGAAAAACTTGTGAAAATAAAGGATTTTTCGACAAAAAAAGTGTAGAAAACAATGGAAATATGATATAATTACTGTGTATGCGAACGATGTGTCGGGAAGGTTATTTGCGGGATACAGAAAGGTGTTTTCTTATGGCAGAAAAATTCAAAAATATTGCGGTGCTGACAACGGCCCTGGATACGGACGGACAAGCACAAGTAATGGAGGGAATTGAGGAATACGGAAAAAAACACGGTTGCAACATTGCGGTGTTTGCGTGGTTTACGGGGACTTACGAAAAGGACAAACATAATTTGGGGGAAATTAACATCGTCAATCTGCCGGATTTGGATTTGTTTGACGGTGTAATTGTAATGGCCAATACGTTTCATATAGAGAAAAATCGGGCGATTTTGATGGATTTACTCAGTGAACTGGAGTGCCCGGTGGTGTGCGTCGGAGCGAAACTGGCGGACTATTATTATGTGGGAACGGATACCTATCGTTCCATGCGACGTATCGTGGAGCACTTTGTAAAAGAACATAAATGCAAAAAGATTCACTTTGTCAAAGGGGTTGCAGGGAATCCGGACGGGGATGCCAGATATCAGGCATATCTGGATGTGCTTTCGGAAAACAAAATTCCTATTGAAGAGGGCCGGATAACCCAGGGGGATTTTTACATTCGCGGAGGAGAACAGGCCGCACGGGAGATTATCAGCTCGAAGCTTCCTTTGCCGGAAGCGGTTGTTTGCGCCAATGATATTATGGCCCTGACGCTTTGCGGGGTGTTGAAACAAAAAGGATATCGCATTCCGGAGGACATCATGATATCCGGTTATGATTATACGGCGGAAGGCCAGCAAAATGAGCCGGCACTGACTACGGTGCGTTGCCGCTTTGAAAAAATGGGATATACCGCTTGTAAAATGATTTTGGATGTGCTTGAGGGGAAAAAAGTTTCGAAACAGATTTTACTGGAGGACGAAATGGTTCCGGGCAGAAGCTGCGGTTGTCGTGAGCCGGGCATGGCCAAAAGCGGTATTGAACTGCGGGGGGTGCAAAGGAAGGATGTTTTTCAAAGGAAACTGGTTTATCGCCTGATTGAAGTGGAAAAAAACATCATGGAAGGTGATGTTTATGAAGATTGGCTGGAGGCACTGCGTAAGTTCATTCTAAATATTGAACCCACGGAGTTCTATTGTTGTGTGAATGATGATTTTATGGAAAAAGTTTTTGCGGAGGGCCTGGTAAAACAGGAAGCGATGTCACTTCGGGAGAGACTTTCTTATTCTAAAAAAATAGATGTAATGGTGGCTTATCGGGACGGTGCTTTTTTTAAAAAGGCATCCTTCCGGTCAAAATATGCGTTTGACGAAATGTTTAAAAAGAGTAAAAAACCCAAAATGTATATTTTTTCACCTATCCACTATTTGGAGAGAAACTTTGGTTATTTTGTTTTTGTGGACAGTGCGTTTCCGTTGTGTAATCCGTTGTATGTCAACTGGCTGATTAATATGGGAGATGCCATCGAAAACATTAGAAAACAGAATCTCCTGCAGATGGCAGTGCGGGAACTGGATGAGATGTATGTCCGTGATTCTCTTACGGGTGCGTATAATCGTTTCGGAATGGAGCGGTATTTTAAAGAATTAAAACAAGAGTGTCTCCGGAAGAAGAAAAAACTTCTGGTTGCATTTTCGGACCTTGACGGGCTGAAGGGAATCAATGATAAATTCGGTCATGAAACCGGGGATGTGATTATTAAGGCTGCGGCGGAGATTTTGCAGGCGGAAGAAAAAGAATTCTTTGTAATCCGTTACGGCGGTGATGAGTATGTGGTTTTGGGAGCCACAGAAAATGATGCGGAAGCGGTAGCTTATTTTGAGCGGGTTAAAAATTCTATCCAAAGGTACAATAAAGCAAATGACGAAGAGAAAAAAGCGGGGGTGCTATCCCTCAGTATCGGATATCAGGTATTTGAGGTCTCCGGAGGATTGGAACTATCCGAGTGTATTCACCTGGTAGATCAGAAGATGTATGCTGATAAAAAATCCAAAAAGAGAAAGAAATAAAAATGACTGAAATACGAAGGGAAGAAAGTTCGTATGAGTATGGTGGAGATTAAGAAAAAGAATAGCGAAGGCTTGGTGTGGTATCGACTCTTTTTTACGGTAATTATGTTGCTAATGGCGGGAGTATTTCTTTTCGGACAATTTTTTTGTCCGGAAGAAAGGGCTTTTTCCGCTTTTCGCGGCAATGCAGAAAATCTGAACTGTTATGCTTTTGAGACCGGATGGAATTGTACCTATGCCGACGGTACTTCGGAATATGTTGAGAACGCGGAGGATTGTAAATCCACACCGGGAGAACTCGTGGTGATGACGGCGACGCTTCCGGAGGGGATTGAAGATAATCAGTGTATTTATATTCACTTTATCTGGCAGCAGGTAAAAATATATGTGGGTGGAGAGTTGCGCCAGGAATACAATACGGATGAAACCCGTCCCGTAGGAACGGAAACTGCTTCGGCTTTTGTTTATGTTCCCTTAGAAGAGGGGGATTCCGGAAAAGAATTGCGTATTGAAACGATTACCGGTACTTCCTATTCCGGAACGATTAAAGAGATGTACATTGGCGAACAATATGGTATTTTATGTCAATTGATTCTGGAGAATGGCGGTTCCGGTGTTTATGATGTTGTACTGATTCTTCTTACCGGAATCTGTATTGTTGTTTGTGTTGTTACGCAAGCGTTGCTCAAACGGAAGATTCCGTTGATATACCTGGCCTGGGTGCTTTTAATCTGCGGCCTCTGGCTTTTATCGGAAAGCGTATTCCGGCAGTTTATCGTATCCAATTTGAGCGTATTTTCATTCCTGACATTTTGGAGTCTGATGACGATTCCCTTTCCTTTCCTGATATACGTAAATTCGATTCAAGAAGGAAGATATCAGAAGTATTATCTGCCGGCAAGTATTCTTACGACTGTTAATTTTGTATACCAGAATGTGATGCTTTTTGTCTTCGGTCAGGATATGTGGTTTAACCTTTCGAAAACTCACATCGCCATCGGAGTGACGATTCTGATACTGGTAGTGACGATTACGGTGGATTTGCTTAAAAAGCGTGCAAAAAAATATATGTTGGTTGTTGTGGGTATTTTGGGACTTTTGCTTTGCGCAGTTTTTGAAATGGTCCTTTATTATCTGAACCCCAACTGGAGTATCGGTTCGATTCTGGCCTGCGGTCTGTTGTTTCTTTTGACAATGGCTGTGGCAAAAACCGTTAAGGACCTTGTTTTCATGGAACGGGAGAAACAAAGAGCCATTGCGTCGGGAGAATCCAAGGCTCGGTTTCTTGCCAATATGAGCCACGAAATTCGTACCCCTATTAATTCTATTGTTGGCGTAAATGAGATGATTTTGCGGGAATGTAAAGAACCGGCAATCCGTGATTATGCAAAGGATATCAGTGTAGCTGCCCAGACGCTTCACGGCATGATTAATGATATTTTGGATATTTCCAAAATTGAGTCCGGAAAGATGGAAGTGAATAACGGGGAATACGATTTTGCCGATTTGATTTACGGTTTATACCGAATGATGAACGGCAAGGCAAAAGACAAAGGTCTGGTTATGAATTTGGATGTGGAAGAGGATTTGCCGGTTAAACTGTTCGGTGATGACGTGAAATTACGTCAGATTCTGGTAAATCTCATTTCCAATGCGGTAAAATATACCAAGGAAGGTTCGGTTACCATTACAGTTTCCGGAAAAAAGAAGAAAGACAATATCGTATTATATTTTGAAGTTAAGGATACGGGAATCGGAATTAAAGAGGAAGATTTGTCTAAAATTGCAGTGGCCTTTGAGCGTTTGGAGGAAGATAAAAATCGCCATATCGAAGGAACCGGCCTGGGAATGAATATTACTCTCAATCTAATCAACATTCTGGGCAGTACCCTGGATATGCAAAGCGAATACGGCAAGGGAAGTACATTTTCGTTTGTGCTGGAACAAACGGTTGTAGATGCTTCGCCTATCGGAAATATTGATGAGTGGGCAAAATTAAATGAAGACGTTAATGATTATTATAAGAGCGGTTTCCACGCTTCCAATGCGGAAATTCTGGTGGTGGATGATAATGCCATGAACCGCATGGTGTTCCAAGGCCTGTTAAAGGAAACCGGAGTTCATGTGACACAGGCGGACAGCGGAAGGGAGTGTCTGGAACTGATTAAAACCAAGCATTTTGATTTGGTATTTATGGACCACATGATGCCGGAGATGGACGGAATCGAGACGTTTCATAACATGCGAAAACAAAAAGAAAATCTTTGTAAAGATACGCCGGTCATTGTGCTTACTGCCAATGCTATTTCCGGCGCGCGAGAAAAATATATGGCAGAAGGCTTTGATGAGTATCTGACCAAACCGATTATGCCGGCAGAACTGGAAAAAACAATTAAACGTTTCCTTCCCGCCGGATTGATTCAGCAGGATGCGGAAACGGAGAATAAAAAAGAAGAAAAAGCGTTGTCTGTGGATTTACTTCCGGTGGAGGGAATTTCCTGGGATGTAGCGGCAAAGTATTTTCCGGATAAAGAAAATCTTTGCCAGGCAGTACAGGATTTTTATCGTAAGATTCCGGAAGAGGCAAAAGCTCTTCGCGAAATGGCAGGAGAATTGGACAATGCGGACGGAGTAAAGCAGTATCGGATTCGTGTGCATTCCATGAAGTCTTCCGCAATGCTGATTGGGGCGACTTATCTTGCCGGTGCAGCCAAATTTTTGGAGGATGCTGCAAGAAAGGAAAAGGTAGATTTGCTGAAGGCGGCTACGGATTCTTTTTTGGAAGAATGGCTGTCCTATCGTGAAAAATTAGAAGAAAACGTGGAATCCCATTTGCGCGGGGATAAAGAAACAGTAGAAGATGTTTCCGTTATTCTCGGGTTGTTGTCCGGTGTCAGCAGTGCTGCGAAAAGTATGGACTTGGATTTTATGGACGAAAATATGGAGCACCTTAGAAAATATCGATATGCACCTGCGGTGCAGGAAGATATGGATCGATTGGCAGATGCAGTGACGGAATTGGAACAGGAAGAAATTTTGAAAATCTGTGACCGGCTGGTACGTTTCCTTTTGGAGGAAGGTTGCAGATAAAATCGGATATTAAACTAATTATACGCGGTTCAAGAAGCGGGGGATAAAACTATGAAGAGTAAGCGATTAACCATTGGATTATTGCAGGGTTACATTGAAGATGATTATAACAATTCTTTTGCCAAGGGGGCCATGGAGGCGGCTGAGGAATTGGATTGTAATCTCGTGATTATTCCGGGAAAATATTTCGGCTTAATCAGCGAAGGGTCTTCCCGGCAATACGAGTACGAATACCAGCATAATACCATGTTTTCTTATGTGAATAAAAACAATATTGATGCGATTATCGTATGCCTCGGAATTATCGGTCCTTTTACGGATAAAAAGCGTGGTTCTAAAGAGGAGTTTTTGTCTATTTTCGAGGGGATTCCCATGATTACCGTTTCGGAAAAAGTAGATGGTGTGCCCTGCATTAGCTATGACAACAAGGAAGGTATCAAAGAGGGAATCCGTTATCTGATTGAACGGCAGAAATGTGAGCGGATTGCCATGGTTACCGGGGATAAGGGAAGCGATGATGGTGAGGAACGTTTGCTTGCATACAAAGATGCGCTTTTGGAAGCGGACATGGAGATTGAGGAAGAACTGATACGTTATTCCAATTTCAGCGTGGATGCTAAAAGTGATGTTTTGGATTTGCTCAGCAAGGATTCGGAAATTGATGCCATTGTATTTGCCAACGACTGGATGGCGATGGGCGGCTATGAAGCGGCGGAAGAGCTGGGACTTGTGGTAGGGCGTGATATTGCGTTTATGGGATTTGATGATATTCCCACGGCAATTGGCCTGAACCCTCCGCTGGCAACTGTGCGGGCCGGAATTGAAACGCTGGGATTTGAATCCATGCAGATGGTAAAACGGTTTTTGCAGGAAGGTGCGGCTGCGGATGTTTCTTTGCCCACAAAGTTTATTGTACGGGAATCGGTGGGAAGTTCCAACGATCAGGGAAATACGGTGGAAGAACTCCTGGGCAGGGCGCTTCGCAAAGAAATTACCATTATGGAAGTTGGAGAAATCCTGTTTGAAGGGATTGTGGATGGTGCAATTTCCAAAAAGAATGCCAAGGATGCGGCGGAACAATATGAAAAACTTTGGCAGAGCGTGGCTGCCGTATACGAAAAAGAAAATTGTACACTGGATGATTGCCAATTGTTTTTTGAACTGTTTGAGGATTATATTTCTCAGGAGTTTATGGACGATATTGATATTAATAAATTGGCCAGAATCTATGATTGTACGGGAAAAATATTTTTCCACGGATTGAAAGAGGAAGCAAGCCGTGTGCAATTGGCTTCCAAAATTGCATTTCTTTATCGGAAAATGCTGGAAAGTATGTCAAGGCGTATTAATCGGATTAAACTTTCGACCCGGGAAACCATGCATATTACAAATTATATCACGAAATCCATGTTTGCCTTTGACAACGGTTCGGATCAGAGTTATCAGGCGGTATTGGAAAAATTACATCTGATTGGTATTCGTCGCAGCTTTTTATTTTTGTATGAAAGCCCCATGATTAACCTGCAGGGGGATCATTTTGAAATGCCGAAAACCTTTAAACTGGTGGCGATGCAAAACGGAAGTTCAACCACGGTTTTGCCACAGAAAAAGCAAACGGTAAAACTGGATGAATTATTCAGTCGGTGCTTCACGGCGAAAGAAAGAGGAACACTGATTTCGGCAGCTTTATTCGTAAATGAAAACATGTACGGATTTCTTCTTTGCGACATTCCGCATGAGCGTTTTCATTGTTATGAGTGGTTGGATTATCTTGCCAGCAATGCGGCAAAGATGATTCATCTTTTGGAGAGTGAAAATGAAACGCAAAAGCAGTTGGAAGAAAGCATGGCGCTGTTGAAAGAAAATAATATTCATCTGGATACGATTTCCAAGCGGGACGAACTCACCGGTGTGTATAACCGGCGCGGTTTTATGACAGCGGCGAATGAACTTTTGAAAGATAAAACAAATGTAGGCAAATATGTTCTGGCCGCCTATGCGGATACGGACAACCTAAAGATTATTAACGACCGATACGGACATGACGAGGGTGATTTTGCGCTGGTATCCAGCAGTGATATTTTACGAAATGCCTTTGAGGAAAAAGGAATTATCGGAAGAATCGGCGGGGATGAATTTGCTGCGCTGGTAATTACGGATAATTTGGAAGATGAAAAACTTATCCGTGAACAAATTGTGAAGGATTTGGAATATTTGAATCGGGAGTCCGGAAAACCTTATGTGGTGGGTGTTTCCGTGGGAATGTCTTTTGCAAAGATTAAGGCAGAAATGGAAATCAGTGATTTACTTGAACGGGCAGATGCACTTCTTTATAAGGAAAAGAGACTCCGTAAAAAGGATGTATCAAAGGAAGCACTTTACGACTGAGTTACTGCATAAACAGGCCGGGAGCCAGTTTGCGGATACGGTTCCCCAGAGAAACCGCAAGGAAAAGCTTACAAAGGTCCGGAATCAGGAAGGGAATTACACTGATTTGCAGTACCGATGCGTAGGATAGAGGTGTGCCGGCAGACAAATACAACCGGTAAAACCAAAAACTTCCGAATAAATAGCAGGTCATAAGGCCTAAAATTGACGCCAGATAGCGGAACACCTTTTTTTCGGGAAGAAAGGCTGTCAAAGCTGTGTGGGTCAGACCAAGAATGATAAAACCAAGTAAATATCCGCCGGTTGCTTCGAAGAAAACAGAAAAACCGCCGCGGAATCCATGAAAAACAGGGAGCCCGATGCCGCCTAAAAAGAGATATAACAGGATGGCAAGGGTTCCTTTTTTGCTGCCCAGCAAATCCAAGGCAAGAAAGACAGCGAAAATCTGCAGGGTAAAAGGTATTATGCCGGGGATGGTTATCCAGGCGCAAACAGCCATAAAAGCCACAAACAGCGCGATTTGTGTCATGGAGGTTATTTTGCTTTTCTTGGGGGCAGAAGCCGGAAAATGCATGGCAGGGTCCTTTCTGAAGTGTGTTCAATGCTCTACGAACAAGTATAGTGGAAAAAGCAGCACCGGTCAAAAACTTTTTCTCTTGTATTTTGGGAATGAACGGATATAATAAAGGGCAGAGAGTGAAAAAGCAGATATTTTGCATAAAATAATGAAATATGCCGATGGCGATTGCTGAAAATTGCGGATAATGGAGGAACAAATGGATATTTTTTCAGTATTAATGTTGGTAGGTGGTTTGGCGTTCTTTCTGTACGGAATGAATGTTTTGTCGGAAAGTTTGGAAAAGATGGCAGGCGGAAAATTGCAGGGCATTTTGGAGAAAATGACCTCAAACCGTTTTAAGAGCCTGATGCTGGGAGCACTGATTACAGCGGCAATACAGTCTTCATCAGCGGTTACGGTTATGTTGGTAGGTCTTGTAAACTCCGGCATTATGCAACTGGGACAGACCATTGGTGTACTTATGGGTTCCAATATCGGAACTACGGCGACGGCTTGGATTCTGTCCCTTGGCGGAATTGATTCGGACAACATGTGGGTAAAACTCATTAAGCCGGAAAACTTCACGCTGGTTTTTGCAATGGTGGGTATCCTACTTTTGATGACTGCCAAAAATCAGAAGAAGAAAGATATCGGAAACATTCTGGTGGGGTTTGCAATCCTGATTTATGGTATGAAAATGATGGGGGATGCAGTGAATCCGCTTTCAGAATCGGAAAAATTTCAGCAGGTTCTGCTTGCCTTCGAAAATCCGTTTTTCGGTGTTCTAATGGGTACTGTGGTGACGGCAATTATTCAGAGTTCGTCCGCTTCTGTCGGTATTTTGCAGACGCTGACGGATACCGGTGTGATTCGCTACAGCGTGGCACTTCCCATTATTATGGGTCAGAATATCGGTACCTGTATAACTGCGGTAATTTCCAGTATCGGTGTAAATAAAAACGCAAAGCGTGTAGCTGTTGTGCACATGGCTTTTAACTTAATCGGTACGGCGGTTTGCCTGGTGCTATATTGTATTTTTGATTATGTTTTAACGTTGCCGTTGCTCGATGCGTTTATTGATCGGCCGGGTGTAGCGATTTGCCATACACTGTTTAACGTATTTACGACTATTCTGCTGTTTCCTTTTATTAAACAGCTGGAAAAACTGGCTAAGTTTGTTGTCAAGGATACAGAAGAAAAAGAAAGATATGCATTTATTGACGAACGTTTGCTCAATACCCCTTCCGTAGCAATTTATGAATGTAATGTGATTACACAGGAAATGGCCGGAATGGCTAAGGAAACCATAGAAAGAGCGATAGCATTGGTGGATGTGTATTCGGAAGAAGAAGCAGAACGTGTAAAGAAAATGGAAAACAAGCTGGATTACTACGAAGATGAATTGGGAACCTTTTTGGTTAAACTTTCTGCAAAAGAGTTATCCGAAGCGGATAGTCGTCAGATTTCCAAGTTACTTCATACCATCGGGGATTTGGAGCGGATTAGTGACCATGCGGTAAGCATTGTGTTGGCAGCAAAGGAAATGCAGGATAAGGCAGCAAAGTTCTCCGAACATGCTATGCAGGAAATCGATACTTTAAAGAGTGCGATTTTGGAAATCTTGGAAATTACAATGAAATCTTATAAGGATAATGATACGGAATTGGCGCGGAAGGTGGAACCGTTAGAGCAGGTTATTGACCGACTGATTGAAAAAATCAGACATCGCCATATTGCGCGTCTCAAAGACGGCAGATGTACAATCGAGCACGGCATCATTTTGTCCGATTTGCTTAGTGATTTATCCAGAGTATCAGACCACTGTTCCAATATTGCGGTGGCAACCATCGAGGTGGACCGGAATCAGTTTGAAACACACCAGTACCTGAAGAAGGTAAAATATATCGGTGATGAAGAATTCAATAATTCATTTGTAGAATATGGTTTGAAGTATGAATTAAAGTAGGGTATAATGATATCTGAATTTTGAGAGAATTGGTGAAAACAATGGATTGGAATACGGGTATCATTATCGGAATATATCTTTTGCTGCTGGCCGGCGGCATTGCACTATGTTTTCGAGGATTGAAATTATATAAAGTGTTACAGTTTTTCCTTTGCGGAGGTGTGGGGTATTATCTTGGTACCCTGCTTCTGCGTAAATGGGGTGCGGAACAGTTTTATATAATTCCAATCCTTTTTGCGGTTTTTCTGGGATGCCTCGGATACCGATATTATAAATTAGGGCTTTACGTGGGCGGAGCGGCCGGCGGATTTGTGGTTGTTTTCTCTTATTTTTGGAGTCAGGCTGTGGAATTGATAAAGGATGGAATCGGAGGCTTATCCCAAACGAAGATTCTGCTGATGAATTGCATTTCTGATATTTTAAGCGGAATGGCGCCGGAGGCGTCTGTGGCATCCTTGACGGAAGGACAGACTACGCTTTTGATGCAGGATATCAATGTGGCCTTAGATATTTTGCAAAAGGGAATTTTATATGCCGGTCTGGCCGGGGTGCTGGCTGGGGTGCTGGTTTTAATTTTTGGCGATTTCGTGATTATGCTGGTGACTGCGGCGCTGGGCGCGACAATTTTGATTATGTTTGTGGAAATATTTGTCTTTTTGGCACCAACGATGCATCTTTGCGGACTCATTGGCGTGACGGTTGCAGGATTGATTGCCCAGGGAACAGGAGGCAGGCGATGAAAAAAATATGGGGGCGGATATGGGAAGATTTGAAAGATATCCGCTGGGTAATTTTGTCGCTGTGTCTTTATTGGCTGGCGGCAAGAATCTGGTTTCACAACTTTTGCCCCATGGTTATCTTGACCGGGCTGCCCTGCCCCGGTTGCGGCATGACCCGGGCTGCCCTAAAGTTGGCAACGTTTCAATTTGCGGCGGCATGGAACTATAATCCGGCGATTTATTTGTGGGCGTTATGGGGGATTCACGCAGTTCGTTACCGCTATATAAAAGGAGAACGTATTGCCCATAAAAATTTAACTCTTGGCGTGGTATTGGTGGTGACGCTGGCAGTCTATTGCTACCGGATGGCGGTGGTATTTCCGGCAGAGGTTCCCATGGCATATCGCTATGATAATTTTTTGGCAAATCTTTTTCCGGGGTATAAGATATTATTGAAAAAGATATGGCCGTTGTGATAAAATGAGAGGGTAAGGACGAAGGATAATTCGGAAAATACAAAGATAAGAAAGGGATGCGTTCGTCTGCTTTTTAGCAGCGGCGCAGAGGGAGAACAGTATGGATAACAATAACATGAATACGGAACAGCAGTATCAGTATCAGCAGCCGGCATACCAGCAGCAGTATCAGTATCAGCAACCGGCATATCAGCAGTACCAGCAGGAAGAATTGGAAAGACCTATGTCGGTTGGCGATTGGATGATTACAACCTTGATTTTGTGCATTCCCTGCGTGAACTTTATTATGATGTTTGTATGGGCATTCAGCAGATCCACACAGAAATCAAAATCCAATTTCTTTAAGGCATATTTGATCTGGATGGCAATCGGTATCGGTATTTCTTTGATTATGATGATTGTAGCAGGTGTGCTGGGTATCGGTATGGTAGAAATGTTGGAAGATATGATGTAATGTCATAAATTTCTGCGAATAAGGCTCAGGATGCCTTGAACAAAAACAAAAATAAGCGTAGCAGTTTGCGGGCTGCTACGCTGTTTTTTTGTATCGCGTTTTGTTAGTTTTGTTAGATCACGTTTATTGGTACCTCTTTTGTATGGGCCATTTTTACTTGTACCATCGTCCGCTGGCACCGCAGGGAAGGACAAGTCCGTTGGATGAAACCGGAAGACCGATTTCGGAAGCTTCCACAAAGCCGCCATGGTTTTTCTTTACCACGGTTTCCAGCATGTAGGTCAAAACGGCTGGCTGCAATCCGGTGGTGTAAGAATTGATTAAGAAAAATAACGGATCCTCCGAGAGTAATTGTTCACAAAGCTGTACGAAGGGGAAAATAGATTCTTCAATTTTCCAGATTTCGCCTTTGGGTCCCCGGCCGTAGGAAGGGGGGTCCATAATAATACCGTCATAGTGGTTGCCTCTGCGGATTTCACGTTCCACAAATTTGACGCAGTCATCCACAAGCCAGCGTACGGAAGTGGAAGGGATGCCGGAGGAGGCTGCATTTTCTTTGGCCCAGGCTACCATGCCTTTGGAGGCATCTACGTGGGTGACGCTGGCTCCGCCGGCTGCCGCCGAGATGGTTGCACCGCCGGTGTAAGCGAAAAGATTCAGTACTTTAACCGGACGATTGGCATTTGCAATCAGTGAGGAAAACCAATCCCAGTTCACGGCCTGCTCCGGAAAGAGTCCGGTATGTTTAAAGGAAAATGGTTTTAAGTGAAATTGTAAATTGGGGTAAGGAACGCCATTCGGCAGGGAATAACGAATGGTCCATTCATCCGGAAGGTTGAAAAATTCCCATTCACCACCGCCCTTGTTGCTACGGTGGTAGTGACCGTTTTTCTTTTTCCAGCCGGAATGTTTTTTGGGGGTGTTCCAAATGACCTGAGGGTCAGGACGCACCAAAAGATAGTCGCCCCAGCGCTCCAATTTTTCGCCGCCGGAGGTATCGATTACTTCGTAGTCGTTCCAATGATTTGCAAGCCACATAGTTTTATCCTTTCAAGCAATTAGTCTGCGTTGTTTTCTTGACGCAGGAATAACTATATATTATAATAACTCAAAGTGATTGGCAAGGGTGCCTTGTTGGGCTGTACTTGCCATTTCTTAATTTCTACATATTAATAAGATAAGAAAGGAAATACTAAAATGACAGAAGTAATAGGATGGATTTTAGCGGCCTTTGCAATTTATCTTCTGATGATGATTGCGATTGGTGCTATGTATTCCAAAAAGAATTCCAGTACGGCGGATTACTTTTTGGGAGGACGTAAACTGGGCGGTTTTGTAGCGGCGCTTTCTGCGCAGGCTTCCGATATGAGCGGCTGGCTCCTTATGGGGCTTCCTGGTGCGATTATGGTAACCGGTCTTTGCGGTGACGGCTGGGTTGCGCTTGGTCTCTTAATCGGAACAATTTTAAACTGGCTTATCGTAGCGTCCAGACTTCGGAAATATACCATCAAAGCGAATAATTCGTTGACGCTTCCTATGTTCTTTGAGAATCGGTTTCGTGATAAAAAGAAAATTCTGATGGGGATTTCTTCTATTATAATAGTGATTTTCTTTGCGGTATATTGTGCATCCGCTTTGGCGGCAGGTGGACAGCTGTTTGAATCCATTTTCGGAATTGATTATATCTGGGCGCTTACCATTGGCGCATTTGTTATTCTGGTATATACATTCCTTGGCGGATTCATGGCAGTATGTGTAACGGACTTTATCCAGGGGTCTCTTATGCTGATTGCCCTTCTTGCAGTGCCCATTCTTGCAGTTTCTTTTATGAATGCTGACGGAGTGAGCCTTATGGCCGGTTTGGAAGCCAACGGTATTACACAGGAAAGTACCCCCGGCTTTTTAAATATGCTGGCAGGAAACAATGCGGTTAGTATTATCTCCGGACTTGCCTGGGGGCTCGGATATTTTGGTATGCCCCACATTTTGGTTCGTTTCATGGCAGTGAAGGATGAGAAGGAAATGACCAAATCAAAGACCGTTGCCATTACCTGGGTTACCTTGTCCTTGGTGTTTGCTTGCGTTATCGGTGTTGTTGGTCGTGCTTTTATGAATTACGATTCCATGATGGAAATCGGAAAAGAAAAAGTATTTATTGAAATGATTAAAAAAGTATTTATTGATGAGATGAATGCTCCTTTTGTAGCCGGTATCTTCCTTTGCGGTGTGTTGGCAGCGATTATGTCCACTGCAGATTCCCAGCTTCTCGTGAGTGCGTCTTCCATGTCGGAGGATTTGTATAAGGGAATTTTCAGAAAAGATGCAGATGAAAAAACGGTTATGGCAGTGAGCCGTGTTACCATCGTAGTGATTGCGGTAATTGCTTATGTGATTGCTTGGGATCCGGATTCTTCCATTATGGATTTGGTATCCAATGCATGGGCCGGACTTGGCGCAGCATTTGGTCCGCTGGTGCTCACATCCCTGTTTTGGAAGAGAACGAATTTGCAGGGGGCGATTGCAGGCCTGGTTTCCGGTGCGCTTACCGTTATCCTTTGGGATTACATTCCGATGATTTCGGCAGAAGCGGGATTGGTTACACTGGGTAGCGCAACCGGTTTATATTCCTTGGCAGTAGGGTTCCCGGTGAGCCTTCTCTTCATTATTATTGTCAGCCTTGCAACCAAAGCGCCCAGCGAGGATATGATTGCTGAGTTTGAAGCGGTAAAAGATGTGGAATAACAGGATAATATAGTACAAAATGTAGTGCCCGGATGCGTTCCGGGCACTAATTGTCATAGTGCACAAAAAGAAATTGAAATCTTATATATTTTTTTCAAAAAAACACTTGCAAAGAAAAACTTATTCAGTTATACTAGTCATTGCTGTGGCATGATAGCTATGAAGCGTGAGGTTGCTGTTACGGCGAGAGCTTTAACAGGTTTTCCGTGGAGCGAATGTCAATGACGGATTATTCCGTGATAATATGACGACAAGTCACTGTACAAATACGAAACAGTCTACGATGCAGTAGAAACGACGTGTGTGAAAGCATACGGGATGTCATCCCTTAGGACACACACGGGAAAGTGTACAGTCACCAGCTTGTCGTGCTTTAAAAATCAAAGTACGAAAAGGAGGCGACTTTTTTTATGGCAAGTCAGAAAATGAGAGTCACATTAAAAGCCTATGATCATCAGTTGGTTGATGCATCAGCAAAGAAAATCATTGAAACAGTGAAGAAGAATGGTGGAGAAGTTAGCGGACCGGTACCTCTTCCTACAAAAAAGGAAGTTGTTACTATTCTGAGAGCGGTACACAAGTACAAAGACTCCAGAGAACAGTTCGAACAGAGAACTCATAAGAGACTCATCGACATCTACAATCCTTCTCAGAAGCTGACAGAGATTTTGCAGAAGATGGATATCCCGGCAGGTGTCAACATAGACGTAAAAATGAAATAATTTAACCTCTACTAACTTTATGTATGGTGAAGGAGAAGGCAGGTCACAGCAAACAGCCTTACACCCGATGAACTATACCGCTTTAGTAGAAAAGAAGGAGGAAAAGAATGAAGAAAGCAATTTTAGCAACAAAAGTCGGAATGACTCAAATCTTCGCTGAAGACGGTTCTTTGGTTCCTGTAACCGTACTTCAGGCAGGACCTTGCGTTGTTACTCAGATCAAGACCGTTGAAAACGACGGCTACAGCGCAGTACAGGTTGGTTTTGAAGATAAGAAAGAAAAAATCAACAACAGAGACAAAGCAGGCAAGAAAGAAGTTGTTCACCGTCACGGTGTAAACAAGGCTCAGCAGGGTCACTTCAAAAAAGCCGGCGTTTCTGCTAAGAGATATTTGAGAGAGTTCAAATTTGAAAATGCAGATGAATATGCATTGGCTCAGGAAATCAAAGCAGATATCTTCGCTACCGGCGACAAGGTTGATGCAACCGCAATTTCCAAAGGTAAAGGATTCCAGGGTGCCATCAAGAGACACAATCAGTCCAGAGGACCTATGGCGCACGGCTCCAAGTATCATCGTCATGCAGGTTCCAACGGTGCTTGTTCCAGCCCCAGCCGTGTATTCAAGGGAAAGAAAATGCCCGGACACATGGGTTGCGTAACAGTAACTGTTAAGAATCTGGAAGTAGTAAGAGTAGATGCTGAAAAGAATCTTCTTTTAGTAAAGGGCGCAGTACCCGGAGCTAAGAAAGCGTTAGTAACAATAAAAGAAACCACGAAAGCGGAAGCTTAAGCGGGTTGAAAGGAGGACTACTTACAATGGCAAAAGTATCTGTTGTAAATATGGAAGGCAAAGAAGTTGGCACAATCGACTTAAGCGATGCAATCTTCGGAGCGGAGATTAACGAACACTTAGTACATTTGGCAGTTGTGCAGCAGCTTGCAAATAATCGTCAGGGAACACAGAAGGCTAAAACTCGTGCGGAAGTATCCGGCGGCGGAAGAAAGCCTTGGAGACAGAAAGGAACAGGTCATGCAAGACAGGGTTCCATCAGAGCACCTCAGTGGACAGGTGGCGGAGTTGTATTCGCACCCGTACCGAGAGACTATTCTTTCAAGATGAACAAGAAAGAAAAGAAAGCAGCACTTCAGTCTGCATTAACAAGCAAAGTTCAGGCACAGAAACTCATCGTTGTTGATGAACTCAAGATGGATGAAGTTAAGACAAAGAAATTTGCTGAAGTTCTTAAGAATATCAAAGCAGAAAAAGCACTCGTTGTTTTGAACGAAAAGAACGACAACGTAATTCTTTCTGCAAGAAATATTCCTAACACAAAAACTGCATTGACAAACACCATCAACGTATATGATGTGATGAATGCAGGCACTGTTGTTCTTACAAAGGCAGCGGTTGCAACCATCGAGGAGGTGTACGCATAATGGCAGCTATTCAGTATTATGACGTTGTCCTTCAGCCGTTAGTAACAGAAAAGAGCATGGCTGGAATGGGCGAAAAGAAATACACATTTTTAGTTCATCCCGAAGCAAACAAAACTCAGATTAAAGAAGCAATCGAGAAGATGTTCGACGGAGTTAAAGTTGCAAAGGTTAACACAATGAACCAGGATGGAAAGACAAAGAGACGCGGTATGACATTCGGTAAGACTGCAAAAACCAAAAAGGCTATTGTTCAGCTTACAGAAGACAGCAAAGATATCGAAATCTTCTCTGGTCTGTAAAATGTAGGAGCACAGAGTGCTCAATTAGACACAACCAAAGTGTGATAATAAATAGTGATAGAAAAGGAGAAATAAGACATGGGAATTAAAACATATAACCCATATACACCGTCAAGAAGAAATATGACAGGCTCCGATTTCGCAGAGATTACAAAAACAACACCGGAGAAATCCCTCTGCGTATCCAAGAATAAGAATGCCGGCCGTAACAATCAGGGTAAAATCACGGTACGTCATCATGGCGGCGGAAACAGACAGAAATACAGAATCGTGGATTTCAAGAGAAATAAAGATGGAATCCCTGCAACAGTAATCGGTATCGAGTACGATCCCAACAGAACAGCAAACATCGCATTGATCTGCTACGCAGACGGCGAGAAAGCATACATCCTTGCTCCCGAAGGTCTTACCGACGGAATGAAGGTTATGAATGGTGCTACAGCAGAAATTAAGGTTGGTAACTGCCTTCCTCTTTCTGAAATCCCTGTTGGTACACAGGTACACAACATTGAAATGTTGCCCGGTAAAGGCGGACAGCTCGTTCGTTCCGCAGGAAACAGCGCTCAGCTTATGGCAAAAGAAGGTAAGTACGCAACACTTCGTCTTCCTTCCGGCGAAATGAGAATGGTTCCTATCGGATGCCGTGCTAGTATCGGTGTAATCGGTAACGGTGACCACAGCCTTATCAATATCGGTAAAGCAGGTCGTAAGCGTCACATGGGTATCAGACCTACCGTTCGCGGTTCCGTAATGAACCCGAATGACCATCCGCACGGTGGTGGTGAAGGTAAGACAGGTATCGGTCGTCCCGGTCCTTGTACACCTTGGGGTAAACCCGCTCTTGGTTTGAAGACCAGAAAGAAAAACAAACATTCTAATAAGATGATTGTAAGAAGACGTGACGGTAAAGCGATCAAATAAGAAACCGACAATCAGGTAAGGAGGATATATCATGGCAAGATCATTAAAAAAAGGACCTTTTGCAGACGAAAGCTTATTGAAAGCAATCGATAAGATGAATGCATCAGGCAGCAAACAGGCTGTTAAAACATGGTCTCGTCGTTCTACAATTTTCCCTTCATTTGTGGGACACACAATTGCAGTTCACGACGGACGTAAGCACGTGCCTGTATATGTAACAGAAGATATGGTTGGACACAAACTCGGTGAGTTCGTAGCAACCAGAACATTCCGTGGACACGGAAAAGATGATAAGAAATCAAAGGTTAGATAAGATAGGAGGACGTAAACTATGGCAAAAGGACATAGATCTCAAATTAAGAGAGAGAGAAATGCAATCAAAGATACAAGACCCTCCGCAAAGTTATCTTATGCTAGGGTTTCTGTACAGAAAGCCTGCTTCGTATTAGATGCGATCAGGGGCAAAGATGTTACCACAGCGAAAGCTATTCTGGAGTACAATCCCAGATATGCTTCCAGCATTATTAAGAAGTTGTTGGATTCCGCTATTGCAAATGCAGAAAACAACAATGGAATGAATCCGGAAAACCTTTACATTGCAGAATGTTATGCAAACAAAGGACCGACAATGAAGAGAGTTCAGCCAAGAGCACAGGGTAGAGCTTACAGAATCGAAAAGAGAGTAAGCCACATCACCATCGTTCTTGATGAGAAAGGAGCTAAGTAAGTATGGGACAGAAAGTTAATCCTCACGGCTTAAGAGTCGGTGTAATTAAAGATTGGGATTCCAAGTGGTATGCAGAAGATAAATTTGCAGATTACCTTGTAGAAGACTACAACATCAGAAAGTTCCTGAAGAAGAAATTATATGCAGCAGGAATTTCCAAAATTGAAATCCTTAGAAAAGTTGAAAAAATCGATGTAATCGTTTATACACAGAAGCCCGGTGTTGTAATCGGTAAAGGCGGTGCCGGAATCGAAGCAACCAAGAAAGAACTTCAGAAGCTTCTCGGAAAGAAAGACATCGGTTTGGATGTTCAGGAAATCAAGAAACCGGATGCAGATGCACAGCTCGTTGCAGAAAACATTGCACAGCAGCTTGAAAACCGTGTATCCTTCCGTCGTGCCATGAAGTCCTGCATGTCCAGAACTATGAAGAAAGATAACAAGGGTAACAGCATCAGCGGTGCTCTTGGTATCAAGGCTGCAGTATCCGGCCGTCTTGGCGGTGCTGATATGGCGCGTACCGAGTTCTACAGCGAGGGAACAATTCCTTTGCAGACACTCAGAGCAGATATTGATTACGGATTTGCTGAAGCAGATACCACATTCGGTAAACTTGGTGTTAAGGTGTGGATCTACAAAGGCGAGGTACTTCCGACTAAAGGAAATAAGGAAGGGAGCGATAAATAATGTTAATGCCTAAAAGAGTGAAACGTCGTAAACAGTTTCGTGGAACAATGACAGGTAAGGCACAGAGAGGTAACGTTATTACTTACGGTGAGTACGGTATCGTTGCAACAGAGCCTTGCTGGATCAGATCAAATCAGATTGAAGCAGCCCGTATCGCTATGACTCGTTACATCAAGCGTGGCGGACGTGTATGGATTAAAATTTTTCCGGATAAGCCGGTTACTACAAAACCTGCTGAAACCCGTATGGGTTCCGGTAAAGGAACTTTAGAGTATTGGGTAGCAGTTGTTAAGCCCGGACGTGTAATGTTCGAAATCGCAGGTGTTCCTGAGGAAACTGCAAGAGAAGCATTACGTCTTGCAACTCACAAGCTTCCCTGCAAATGTAAAATTGTTTCTAAAGCAGACTTGGAAGGCGGTGTAGCGAATGAAAACTAATAAGTATGTTGAAGAGCTGAATAACAAATCAGCAGCGGAATTGAATGATGAACTGGTTGCTGCTAAAAAGGAACTTTTCAATTTGAGATTTCAAAATGCCACCAATCAGTTAGATAACACAGCAAGAATTACCGCAGTTCGTAAGAACATTGCAAGAATTCAGACCGTTATCAATGCTAAGCAGAAAGCTTAAGGCAAACGAAATCTTAAGATTGAGAAAGGAGTAATATCGTGGAAAGAAATTTAAGAAAAACACGTACAGGTAAAGTAATCAGTGATAAAATGCAGAAAACAATCACTGTTGCAGTAGAAAACCATGTTAAGCATCCTCTTTACAATAAAATTGTTAAGAGAACATACAAGCTTAAAGCGCATGATGAAAACAATGATGCTAAGGTTGGAGATATTGTAAAGGTTGTTGAAACCAGACCTCTTTCAAAGGATAAGAGATGGAGACTTACTGAAATCGTTGAGAGAGCGAAATAATAATACAAGAAAAACGTTAGTGAGATTATTGGAAGGAGAATTAGCATGATACAACAAGAAAGCAGACTTAAAGTTGCTGACAATACAGGCGCTAAGGAAATTCTTTGTATCCGCGTTGTAGGTGGTTCTACAAGAAGATATGCAAACATCGGTGATGTTATCGTTGCCAGCGTTAAAGATGCAACACCCGGCGGCGTTGTTAAAAAGGGTGATGTAGTTAAAGCGGTTGTAGTTCGTAGCGTAAAAGGTGCTCGTCGTAAAGACGGATCTTACATTAAATTTGATGAAAATGCTGCTGTTATCATTAAAGATGATAAGACTCCAAAAGGAACACGTATTTTTGGGCCGGTAGCACGTGAGCTTCGTGAAAAACAGTTTATGAAAATTGTTTCTTTGGCTCCCGAAGTATTATAAGGAGGTGCCTTACTATGATGAAGATTAAAAAAGGCGATACAGTTAGAGTAATTGCCGGCGATAAGGCAAAAGGAAAAGGTAAAGAAGGTAAGGTTCTTTCCGTAGATAAGAAGAACGGCAAAGTTTTGGTTGAAGGAATCAACGTTGTAAAAAAACACACCAAACCTTCTGTTGCAAACCAGAATGGTGGTATTGTAGAAAAAGAAGCTCCGGTTGATATTTCAAACGTTATGTACGTTCACAAAGGAACACCGACAAGAGTTGGATTCAAAGAAGTGGATGGCAAGAAAGTTCGTTTTGCAAAATCTACCGGTGATGTAATTGATTAAGATTAGGGAAGGAGGTCGAAAACATTGAGTAGACTTAAAGACATGTACAAGAATGAAATCATGGACGCTATGCAGAAAAAGTTCGGATATAAAAATGTGATGGAGATCCCTAAGATTGATAAAATTGTTATCAACATGGGTGTTGGTGAAGCAAAAGATAATGCGAAACTTTTGGAAGCAGCAGTTGCTGATATGGAGACAATCACAGGTCAGAAAGCTGTTATTACAAAAGCAAAGAACTCTATCGCAAACTTCAAAATCAGAGAAGGTCTTGGCATCGGATGTAAAACAACACTTCGCGGTGAAAAGATGTACGAATTCCTTGACAGATTGGTAAATCTTGCATTGCCTCGAGTTCGTGACTTCAGAGGCGTTAATCCTAACGCATTTGACGGAAGAGGAAACTATGCACTCGGTATTAAGGAACAGATTATCTTCCCTGAAATCGAATACGATAAGGTAGATAAGGTTAGAGGTATGGATGTAATCATCGTAACCACTGCAAAGACGGATGAAGAAGCACGTGAATTATTGAAGTTATTCAACATGCCGTTTGCAAGATAATAACCGGTATCATTTGTCTTAATAAAAGGAGGTAATTTCATGGCTAAAACAGCAATGAAGATTAAACAGCAGCGTACACCGAAGTTCTCTACAAGAGCATATACACGTTGTAGAATCTGCGGTCGCCCTCATGCATATTTAAGAAAATACGGAATCTGCAGAATTTGCTTCCGTGAACTTGCATACAAGGGACAGATACCTGGTGTTAAGAAGTCTAGTTGGTAAGATATCGAGACCATTGACTCGAATAGAAAATTAAGGAGGATAAGAGCAAGATGACAATAAGCGATCCTATTGCAGATATGCTTACAAGAATCCGTAATGCAAATACTGCAAAACATGATACAGTTGATGTTCCTTCTTCTAAAATGAAACTGTCCATCGCACAGATTTTGTTGGATGAAGGATACATTAAGAAATTTGAAGTTGTAGAAGACGGAAACTTCAAAACTATCCGCATCACATTGAAATATGGTGTAGATAAGAACGATAAGATTATCACAGGAATCAAGAGAATCTCTAAACCCGGACTTCGTGTTTACGCAGGTAAAGATGAACTCCCCAGAGTACTCGGAGGTCTCGGTGTGGCAATCATTTCCACAAATCAGGGTGTAATCACTGACAGAGAAGCAAGAAAACTTAATGTTGGCGGCGAAGTATTAGCATTCGTTTGGTAATCAGCATTAGAACAATTTAAATTTTATAGGAGGTACGGGCATGTCACGTATAGGAAGAATGCCAATCGCGATACCGGCAGGCGTAACTGTTGATATTGCAGAAAATAACAAAGTGACTGTAAAAGGTCCTAAGGGAACATTGGAAAGAGTGTTGCCTTCAGAGATGGAAATCAAGGTAGAAGGTGCTGAAGTTACAGTAACCAGACCGAATGATTTGAAGAGAATGAAATCCCTTCATGGTTTGACAAGAACATTGATCAACAACATGGTTGTTGGTGTTACCAATGGTTTTGAAAAGAAACTTGAAGTTAACGGTGTAGGTTACCGTGCTGCTAAGCAGGGTAAGAAACTCAACCTTTCTCTTGGATATTCTCATCCCGTAGAGATGGAAGATCCGGAAGGAATTGAGACTGTTGTTGAAGGACAGAACCTCATCATCGTTAAAGGTATCGACAAAGAAAAAGTTGGCCAATTCGCAGCTGAAATCAGAGACAAGAGAAGACCGGAACCTTACAAGGGCAAAGGTATTAAGTATGTTGATGAAACCATCAGACGTAAAGTTGGTAAGACTGGTAAGAAATAAATAAGGAGGGCGTAAATAATGGTTAGCAAAGAATCAAGACAGAAAGTTCGTGTTAAGAAGCACATGAAAATTCGTAACCGTTTTAGCGGTACAGCTGAAAGACCGCGTTTAGCAGTTTTCAGAAGTAATAATCATATGTATGCTCAAATTATTGACGATACAGTTGGAAATACTTTAGTTGCAGCTTCTACTCTTGAAAAAGATGTAAAGGCTGAATTAGAAAAGACCAATGACGTTAACGCAGCAGCATATTTGGGAACGGTTATTGCAAAGCGTGCAATGGAAAAAGGTATTAAAGCAGTTGTTTTTGACAGAGGCGGCTATATATATCAGGGTAAAGTTGCAGCATTAGCTGAAGCAGCCAGAGAAGCTGGCTTAGAATTTTAAGGAAAGGAAGCATAAGAACAGATGAGACATGAAATCATTGACGCAAGTCAGTTGGAATTAAGTGACAAAGTTGTTTCCATCAAGCGAGTTACGAAGGTTGTTAAAGGTGGACGTAACATGAGATTTACCGCTCTTGTAGTTGTTGGTGACGGTAACGGACATGTTGGTGCAGGTCTTGGAAAAGCAACAGAAATTCCTGAAGCAATCCGCAAAGGAAAAGAAGATGCAACTAAGAATCTTGTGACAGTTTCTCTTGATGAAAACGCAAGTATTACACATGATTTAATCGGAAAATTCGGTTCTGCTTCTGTATTATTGAAGAGAGCTCCGGAAGGTACCGGTGTTATCGCAGGTGGTCCTGCCCGTGTGGTTTGTGACCTTGCAGGTATCAAGAACATCCGTACAAAATCTTTGGGATCAAACAACAAGCAGAACGTTGTTCTTGCTACAATCGCAGGTTTGAGCCAGGTGCAGTCTCCTGAAGAGGTTGCCAGAAAACGTGGTAAATCTGCAAGTGAAATCAGAGCTTAAGGGAGGACACTATCATGGCAGAAAAAATGTTAAAAATTACTTTGGTGAAATCTCCCATCGGTGCTGTACCTAAGCACAAAAAAACAGTAGAAGCTATGGGTCTTACAAAATTGCATAAGTCAGTTATGTTGCCGGACAACGCTTCTACCAGAGGGCAGATTCAGCAGATCGGCTATATGTTAAAAGTTGAAGAAGCATAAAATTTTCGATAAGGAGGTGTAGGTAGATGGAATTATCCAATTTACAGCCTGCAGTAGGTTCAAAACACAGTGATAATTTTAGAAGAGGTCGCGGCCACGGTTCAGGAAACGGTAAAACAGCCGGTAAAGGACACAAAGGCCAGAAGGCTCGTTCCGGAGCACCCAGAATTGGGTTCGAAGGTGGACAGATGCCTTTATACAGACGTATTCCCAAGAGAGGTTTCAAGAACAGAAACACATTGGAAATCGTTGCTATCAACGTGAGCAAACTTGAGGCATTTGAAGATGGTGCTACCGTTACAGTGGAAGCTTTAATGGAAAAAGGCATTGTTTCCAATCCCAAGGATGGTGTTAAGATTCTCGGTAACGGTGAACTTACCAAAAAGCTTAACGTAAAAGCAAATGCATTCAGTGCAACTGCGAAAGAAAAGATCGAAGCTTTAGGTGGAACAGCAGAGGTGATTTAATGTTTAAGACTTTCATTAATGCATTAAAAATCAAAGAAGTCCGCAATAGACTATTGTTTACCATCGCGATGGTAATGGTAATTCGTCTTGGTTCCCAGTTGCCGATTCCCGGTATTAACAGAGAGTATTTCCCGTCGTGGTTCGCTGCGATGGGAGGTGCGATGGAGACCCTCGGCGCATTTACCGGTGGTTCATTTGAGTCCGGTTCCATTTTTGCATTAAACATTACACCGTATATTACTTCCTCCATCATTATGCAGTTGCTTACAATTGCAATTCCGAAGTTGGAAGAAATGAATAAGGAAGAAGACGGAAGAAAGAAAATTGCTTCCATCACACGATTCGTAACAGTTGGCCTTGCGGTAATCGAAGGTGCGGCGGTTGCAATCAAGTTTGGTGGCGATGGTTTGTTGGATGCAAGTAATTACACGGCAATCAATATAATCACAATTGTTGCAGCTTTGACAGCAGGTAGTGCTTTCCTGATGTGGGTAGGTGAAAGAATCAATGAAAAGGGTATCGGAAACGGAATCTCCGTAGTTCTGGCCGTTAACATTATTTCCCGTATGCCTGCCGATATGAAGGGATTATACAATATGTTTGTTGCTTCTGCAGCAAATGTAGGTAAAGCTGTTTTGGCAGCGGTTATTATTCTTGCAGTTATTATTCTTACCGTTGTTTTGGTTGTAATGCTGAACGGCGGCGTTAGAAAGATTCCGGTGCAGTACGCAAAGAAAATGCAGGGCAATCGCCTTATGGGCGGCGGAAGTAACGCACATATTCCTATGAAGGTCAATATGTCAGGTGTTATTCCCATCATCTTCGCATCTTCGTTAATGCAGTTCCCGATTATTATTTCCTACATGCTTGGAAAGAATAACGGAACAGGAATCGGCTCACAGATTTTGAAAGGTCTTGATCCCGGTTCTTGGTTTAACCCGGAGGAGTTGGTCTACACATGGGGCTTGTTGTTGTATGTTGTATTGGTAATTTTCTTCTCATACTTCTATACATCAATTTCTTTTAACCCGATGCTTGTCGCAGATAACATGAAAAAGCGAAGCGGATTTATTCCCGGCATCAGACCCGGAAGACCGACAACAGAATACCTTACAAACGTTTCCAATTATATCATTTTCATTGGTGCTGTCGGCCTGATTATCGTAGCGGTAATCCCCATTATCTTTAGTGGTGTGTTTGGCGCAAGCGTAACCTTCGGCGGAACCAGCCTTATCATCGTAGTAAGCGTTGTATTAGAAACGGTGAAACAGGTTGAAACATTGATGATTGAACGTAACTACAAAGGATTTTTAAATGCCTAAATAAGCGGCGTTTACTAAGGAACACTACACCAAATTCTGGTGTAGTGTCCTTTGAGTTAAAAGTCGGTGTTTTATGTACCGGTATGTTTTGGTAAGGATTACCGGAAGATACGGATATATAAAATGCAGGAAAATCCGGCCGATAACAGGGCGGATATGAGAAAGAACATGCATAAGAATAAGTAAAGCACAGTATGCTTTAAAAAATACAAGGAAGGAAAAACGATTATGAAGATTATTATGTTAGGTGCTCCCGGTGCGGGCAAAGGAACACAGGCAAAAATGATTGCGGAACAGTATCAGATTCCTCATATCTCTACAGGTGACATTTTCCGTGCCAATATCAAAAACGGCACAGAACTCGGAAAAGAAGCAAAAACCTATATGGATCAGGGGGCGTTGGTTCCGGATGAACTTACGGTTAGAATCCTTTTGGACCGTGTTGCGCAGGACGATTGTAAGAACGGATATGTTTTGGATGGTTTCCCCAGAACCATTCCCCAGGCGGAAGTTCTGGACGCAGAATTGTCCAAGTTAAATGAAAAGATTGATTATGCGATTAACGTAGAAGTACCCGATGAAAATATCATCCGTAGAATGGGCGGAAGACGTGCCTGTGTAAATTGCGGCGCTACCTACCATATGGTACACGTTCCTCCCAAGACCGAAGGAATCTGCGATAAATGTCAGAATGAGTTGATTCTTCGTGACGATGATAAGGAAGAAACCGTAAAGAATCGTTTGGATGTTTACCATAAACAGACACAGCCTTTGATTGATTTCTACAGCGCAAAGGGCGTGCTTAAGTCTGTGGATGGAACAATTGATATGATGGATGTATTTAAATCAATCACGGATATCCTTGGTTAATCAGAGAGTGCTAGTAAGAAACGGAGCGGATTCATGGCAATTACAATTAAATCCAACAGAGAAATTGAATTGATGCGTGAAGCAGGGAGATTGCTTGCGTTGGTACATGAAGAGATGGGGCAGTTCATTCGTCCCGGAGTTTCCACAAAGGAAATTGATGAGTTGGGAGAAAAGGTTATCCGTAGTTTCGGATGCGAACCAAACTTCCTTAATTACAATGGTTTCCCGGCATCGGTATGTGTATCGGTAAATGACGAGGTGGTACACGGCATTCCCAATAAAAACCGGATTTTGCAAGAAGGTGATATCGTCAGCCTGGATGCAGGGCTCATTTACAAAGGGTATCATTCGGATGCGGCAAGAACCTACGGTGTGGGACAGATTAGCCCAGAAGCACAAAAACTCATTGATGAGACGAGAAACAGTTTCTTTGAGGGGATTAAGATGGCAAAACCGGGAAATCGATTGTTCGATATTTCCAATGCCATTGATGCATACATTTCTCAGTTTGGTTACGGAATTGTCAGAGACCTGGTAGGACACGGTATCGGTACGCGGCTCCATGAGGATCCGCAGATTCCCAACTTCAGACAGCTTCGCCGGGGCCCCAAGATTCAGGCCGGTATGACATTTGCCATTGAGCCGATGATTAATATGGGAAGAGCGGATGTGGAATGGCTGGATGATGACTGGACGGTGGTTGCGGAAGACGGACTTCCCTCCGCCCATTATGAAAACACCATTTTAATAACCGATGGTGAGCCCGAAATTCTCACATTGATATAAGGAGAGAGGCATGATAGGGATGCTGGCAACCTCCAAGGCCGGACACGATTGCAAAGAAGTTTTTGTGATTGTACGGGAAGAGGAAGAATATGTATATTTGGCGGACGGTAAGGCGCGAAGCTTAGCGAAGCCGAAGAGAAAAAATAAAAAGCACATTCAGCTGATTAAAAAGAACAAAAATGAAGAATTGGCGGAGCGGTTGACGATGCAGCAACCGGTGCGGGATGAAGAAATAAAAAGAATGATTACACTCTATAAAGCAGAAAGGGAAGGGTGAGAACATGTCAAAAGCAGACGTAATTGAAATTGAAGGAACCGTTACGGAGAAATTGCCGAATACAATGTTTAAAGTACAGTTGGAGAACGGTCACGAAGTTTTAGCACACATCAGCGGAAAACTCAGACAGAACTTTATTAAAATTTTGCCGGGAGATAAAGTGACATTGGAACTTTCCCCCTACGACTTATCCAAAGGAAGAATTATCTGGAGAGATAAATAAACCTCAATGTTATTTGTGAGGTGTCAAAAAAGTGCATAAATGCAAGAAAAATTAGGCTTGCATTTATAAATATAACATGATATAATCTAAAACGGTCTTTTTTGAAAGGAGGGTTTAACGTGAAAGTTAGATCATCAGTAAAACCAATTTGCGAAAAATGCAAAATCATCAAGAGAAAAGGGAGAATCATGGTTATCTGTGAAAATCCCAAACATAAACAGAGACAGGGTTAATTCGCTGTCATTTGTTTGTGATTAATGTTAGCGGCTGGAGCAGCACTCTCCCGTCAGAGGGTTCTGCCAAATCGATAAATGTGAGGTATAGTTGGTGATACCGTGCATTTGCGATTGATACCGTGTTTCTATTTATATATGTTATATATGGAAAGACGGGCAAGACCGGAACATTCCGGTTGGGTTGTTGTATAACCCCAATCAATTAGTAACTGTTAATTGGCTGGTTTTGCAGTACCGCATCCCGCAAAATTTGAAAAGCATTGCGGATGGGAAAAACCGGCACACCAGAAAAATGGAGGATGAAAAAATGGCTCGTATTGCAGGTGTTGATTTACCTAGAGACAAACGTGTCGAAATCGGACTTACCTATATCTATGGTATCGGTAGAGTAAGTGCGACAAAAATCTTGGCTGAGGCAAATGTTAATCCCGACACACGTTGTAGAGATTTGACAGATGATGAAGTTAAGGCAATCAGTGCAGTAATTGACAGAGATATGACTGTAGAAGGTGATCTTCGTAGAGAAATTGCACTCAACATTAAGAGATTACAGGAAATCGGATGCTATCGTGGTATCCGTCACAGAAAAGGACTTCCCGTTCGTGGCCAGAAAACAAAGACCAATGCCAGAACAAGAAAAGGTCCTAAGAAGACAGTAGCAGGTAAGAAGAAATAAATTCTGATACCGCAGTGAAAAGTTTGTAACCATTAATGAATTTTTTAGAAAGTAGGTTAGTTTAAAATGGCAGTAGCAAAGAAAAACGCATCAAGAAAAGTAACAAAGAAGCGTGTCAAGAAAAACGTTGAACATGGACAGGCACATATTCAGGCATCTTTTAACAATACCATTGTTACATTGACTGATAGTGAAGGAAATGCTCTTTCATGGGCATCCGCAGGTGGTCTGGGATTCAGAGGTTCAAAGAAATCTACTCCTTATGCAGCACAGATGGCAGCTGAAACAGCAACAAAGGCAGCTTTAATCCATGGGCTTAAGACAGTAGATGTTATGGTAAAAGGTCCCGGCTCAGGACGTGAAGCAGCAATCCGTGCATTACAGGCTTGCGGTTTGACAGTAACAAGTATCAAAGACGTGACACCGGTTCCTCATAACGGATGTCGTCCGCCTAAGAGACGTCGTGTCTAATTACAATTGGAGGTAGAGTAGAATGGCAGTTAATAGAGTACCTGTACTTAAAAGATGTAGAGCACTTGGCATCGACCCTTCTTACCTTGGTGTTGAGAAATATACTCATACCAACGAATGGAAAAAAGAAGCGGAAGACCAGAAAAGAAATATCAACAAAAGATTGGATAGACATGTAAATGAATCTATCAGAAGTCTTAGAAACCCTAACAAGAAAGTTAGTGAATACGGACTTCAGCTCCGTGAAAAACAGAAAGCAAAATTCATCTACGGTGTATTGGAAAAACCTTTCCGTAACTACTACAAGAAAGCCGACAGAATGAAGGGTATGACTGGTGAAAACCTTATGGTCCTTCTTGAAAGCAGACTTGACAGTGTTATTTTCCGTATGGGATTTGCAAGAACAAGAAAAGAAGCTAGACAGGTAGTTGGTCACAAGCACGTTCTTGTTAACGGTAAGAAAGTAAACATTCCTTCTTATCTTGTAAAAGCAGGGGATGTTATCGAACTTACAGAAAAAGCAAAAGGATTGCAGAGATTTAAGGATATCATTGAAGTAACAGAATCCAGAATTGTACCTGAATGGATTGAAGTGGATTATGATGCAAAGAAAGGAACTGTAAAAGAACTTCCTAACAGAGAAGCGATTGATGTTCCCGTAAATGAAATGCTTATCGTCGAGTTGTATTCCAAGTAATTTTGGCGGTTAGTAACTGTTGGCACATTGTTCAATTTATTCCGAGAAGGAAGAAGGAGGGTATTAATGTTAGCATTTGATTTTGACAGTCCGAACATCGAAGTAGCAGAAATCTCCGAAGATAAGAAATACGGCAGGTTTGTGATTGAACCTTTGGAAAGAGGTTACGGTATCACTCTTGGTAACTCCCTGCGTCGTATTATGTTGGCTTCATTACCCGGAGCTGCTGTTAGTCAGGTGAAGATTGACGGTGTATTGCATGAGTTCTCATCAATCCCGGGGGTTAAAGAAGACGTAACAGAAATTATCATGAATATCAAAAACTTAGCTATTAAAGATAATAGCGATAGTGATGAACCCAAGAAAGCACACATTCAGTTCGAGGGTTCCGGTGTGATTAAGGCTTCCGACATTGTTATGGAAGACCCCGATGTAGAAATCGTAAATCTGGATCAGACAATCGCTACCTTAAGCGGTGGCAAAGATTGTTCTTTCGATATGGATTTGATTATCTCCAAAGGACGCGGATACATCAGCGCAGATAAAAACAAGAAGGATGAATGTCCTATCGGAAGTATCGCAGTTGATTCCATCTTTACACCGGTAGAAAGAGTAAACCTTACCGTAGAAAATACCCGTGTAGGTCAGATTACTGACTACGACAAACTTACATTGGATGTATACACCAATGGAACTTTGGGTCCGGATGAGGCTGTCAGCCTTGCTGCTAAGGTACTCAGCGAGCATTTGCGTCTGTTTATCAACCTTTCCGAAAAAGGAAAGACGGCAGATGTTATGATTGAGAAG
>SVFE01000046.1 GCA_015057055.1 Lachnospiraceae bacterium
CGACAAGGTAGATAGGGCCAGAGTGTAAGTGCAGTAATGCATTCAGCGGATGGTTACTAATCGGTCGAGGGCTTATCCTGATAAGGGTAAAAATGGAAAACATACTGTGTTCGGTTTTGAAGGTACATTGGTTATATTAAGAATATGGCCCAGTGGCTCAGTTGGTTAGAGCGCCGCCCTGTCACGGCGGAGGTCGACGGTTCGAGTCCGTTCTGGGTCGTTTTGGGGTCTTAGCTCAGCTGGGAGAGCATCTGCCTTACAAGCAGAGGGTCACAGGTTCGAGCCCTGTAGGCCCCACTACTATAGAAACTTTATAGTACCTATAGTTATGGGCGGATTCCCGAGTGGCCAAAGGGAGCAGACTGTAAATCTGTTGGTCTTTACCTTCGGTGGTTCGAATCCACCTCCGCCCAGTTTTTTCAAAAGAGATAGAGCAAAGGAATGCTTGCATACGTTTCATATTATATCGCGGGGTGGAGCAGTCTGGAAGCTCGTCGGGCTCATAACCCGAAGGTCATAGGTTCAAATCCTGTCCCCGCTACTCAATGCCCAGATAGCTCAGTTGGTAGAGCAGAGGACTGAAAATCCTCGTGTCACTGGTTCGATTCCGGTTCTGGGCATTTTCTTTTAGGGAAAAATTAAAAATATATGGAGCACTAGCTCAGTCGGTAGAGCACCTGACTTTTAATCAGGTTGTCGGGGGTTCGAATCCCCCGTGCTTCATTGGCAAAGCCTTACATAGTAAGGCTTTTTTCTTTTGCTTTGTTTGCGGTGTTATGTTAGAATGTAAGAAAGGAGGCATACGTTATGTGGAGAAAATTTGTGGCATTGCCGTTGGCAATTATATTACTTTGTTTATCCGGTCCGCTTACAGCAGTTGCAGGAGAATACGCGGGTTCAAATATTGTAACAAATAATATTCATGATCATGAGTACGGACAGAACAGTTATGTTTCCGATTCCTATATTGCAAATAACGGGGATGGTACTTTTTCCCGTGTGGAAAATATGGGAGATATTATTCTTGTTGAGAAATATAATGCTTCCTGCCGGCTTCTATCACAGATGACGGTGCCGTTTGAATTATCTATGTTTGGCGGCTTTTATTCCGGTGCTAATTATAACTATCTTGTATTTGGCCAGCCCAATCCGTCGCAAAGTACTGCTTTGGAATGCGTTCGTATCGTAAAGTATTCAAAAAACTGGGTTCGTTTGGGCTATGTCTCCGTTACGAATTGTAATACTACGATTCCTTTTTAC
The DNA here is from genome assembly GCA_015057055.1 of Lachnospiraceae bacterium. GTDB lineage: Bacteria > Bacillota > Clostridia > Lachnospirales > Lachnospiraceae > NK4A136. The sequence goes on from SVFE01000046.1 coordinate 1,261, forward strand.
GGGTGCGGTACAGATATTTGTGAATACGGAAACTATTTATATGTCAGAATGGGACATCAGACCTATGCAGATGCTTCAGGAATAGCCAGACAGGCGACTATGACTATATCATGCAGAATGGATACATTCCAGGTTGTAGATGTGCAAAGTGGTTTATCCGGTATGACTTACGGTTGTATTGAAAATACGGGAGCAACCTACATTGACGTAGCAGACGGTGTTTTGGCTGTTGCAGACCATAGTTTGGTATCTCCCTATGGGATTGTAGTCAGCCGCTACGGAAATAATGCTTCCAACGGTAGATTCCAGTCTTCCTGCGCAAATGCCTCATTTTTAGGAAGTGTGGGCTCTGCAACGGGGTATCTTTCTTCCTTTTCTTTAGGCGGCTTTGAATCATCGGCGCAGTACTATTTGGTGGCCGGAAATACCAACCCGCAAGACGGAACCTCTTCTAATCAGAATGTTTTTGTTGCAGCAATTCCGAAAAACGGTTTTTCATCTGCCAATGTTTCGTTCAGTTATTTAACGGGCTATGCCTACGGTGTGATGGAGAGTACGGTAACCCCCTATTTGGTTAAAATAAATTCTAATATGTTTCTGGTACTCTGGGAAACAAGAGAAGGCTACAGTGATACCGGCGTCGTACACTATGCATTTGTGGACGGAAGGGGACAACGGACCAGTGATGTAAAATCCATGAATGGATGTTTGTCAGATTGTCAACCGGCGGTAGTAGGAAATAAAGTTGTGTGGTATACCACCAACGGAGCAAATATGCGGCTCTACACGATTCCTCTGTCGGATAATACGTCCGCACAGCAAGTCTATGTTACCGGCCAGAACCGGATTGGTGGCGTAGATTATTCTGCGGTATTTGATTTCAATTATTATATTAACCGTTATCCGGATATCCGTGTTCTTATGGGTAACAATCCGGAAGCAGCGTTGCAGCACTTTATTACCAGCGGTATGGCTGAGGGACGACAGGGCTGCGAGAATTTCAATGTATCGGTATATCGTGAAAACTATTCCGATTTGCAGGCGGCATTCGGCAACAATTTACAGTTGTACTACTTGCATTTTATGACAAGCGGAAACAGTGAAGGAAGAAACGCAAGAACCCGGATAAATCCGTAGGAGAATGGAGGTTATTTATGGGAAATGAACAGTTAATTGAACGCGTGCGAAATATGGTGAGAGAAGCTTCGCAAATCGTAGTCTTACTTGGCGTTGGTACCATTATTGAAAGTGGAGGGGAAAATATTTGGTCCTCCAGAGAATGCTATCGTTTGGAAGATATTTATCACAAATCACCGGATGAAATGATGTCCGTAGGATTTTACAGTGCCAGACGGGACAAGTTTTTTGAGTTCTACCGAAATGAAATTATCAGTGCCAATTTGGAACCGGCATCTTTATACTATGATTTAAAGCGTTTACAGGACCAGGGAAAGGTGAAAAAGATTATCACCCAGAATACTTACGGCCTTCACAACAAAGTGGGCTTAGAAGGCGTTATAGAGCTTCACGGCAATATTCATAACAACTGGTGTCCTCATTGCGGAAAAAAATTTGATTTGGATTACATTCAGGCCTCAAAATCCGTTCCGCTTTGTGATGAATGCGGTACTGCAGTGCGCCCGGGTATACGTCTGTTTGGTGAAAATATCGCAAATAATTTAATGACAGAAGCGGTAAATGCCTGTGAAGGAGCAGAGATTATCTTAGCGCTGGGAACCAATATGTATGACAATATGGTAAAATTCTGCACCGGCAATTACAAAGGAAATAAGCTAATTTTGTTAACCAAAGAGGAACACTATATGGATAAATATGCGGATATTGTCATCCACGACAAGGTCTGTAATTCCCTTCCGCAGATTATAGGGTAGGGGAGGAAACCAGATCTTCCTTGGGGAACCGTCGTCTTACGATGCAAAAACAGATAACGTGAGCCAGCACCGTGATTCCCCAGGTAACAGGATAGGAATAGTACAGAGATTCCAAGGTACGGTACTGTTCAAATATCGTAAATACCCACAGGATACGGAGACCGCAAGCTCCAATCAGGGAAACCAGCATGGGCATGATTCCGAACCCGAGTCCGCGAAGAGAACCTACCATTACGTCCATAAATCCGCAAAGAAAATATGTGGTCATTATGATTTGCATTCGGATCTTCCCGTATTGGATGACGTTATTTTGGGGAGAATAAAGGCGTAATAAGTCTTCACCGAAATAGTTCATAATATTGCCCATAACGAATCCCACGAGAAATACGATAATCATGCTGTAAAAAAGTACACGGTTTATTCGTTTGTATTTCCCGGCACCGAAATTCTGTCCGGTAAAGCTTAAGGCAGTTTGGTGAATGGAATTCATTGCAGTATAAACAAATCCCTCCAGGTTGGCGCAGGCCGTATTGCCGGCCATAGCCACGGATCCGAAATAGTTCACGGAGGATTGAATCAATATGTTGGAAACGGAAAAAATCATTCCCTGAACGCCGGCCGGAAGACCGATGTAGAGTATTTTTTTCAAAATGTGTTTGTTGATGGATAAATCTTTCCAAATCAGACGGTAGGGAGCATCGGTTTTCATTAAACACCGAAGAACCAAAAACGCAGACAGAATTTGGGATAAAACCGTTGCTAAGGCAACGCCGTCCACGCTCATATCGAAGCGGATGACAAATAAAAGATTCAGAAGGGTATTCAGGATACCGGCAACGGTCAGGTAAATGAGAGGTCTTGATGTATCGCCGACAGCCCGCAGAATGGCACTTCCGAAATTGAACAAAACCATGGCAGGCAGTCCCATGAAATAGATACGGATGTAGAGTACTGCCAGGTCCAAAACATTGTCCGGGGTGTCCATTTTTTGGAGAATGGGACGGGAAAAAAGAAAGCCCAATATTCCTACGACAATTCCCAAAATAATACAGACAGCAATTGAGGTATGCACCGTATCGTGCATATCTCTTTCTTTTTTGGCACCAAAATATCGGGCAACCATAACATTGGCACCCACCGATATTCCGATGATAACATTAACGAAAAAATTGATAAGAGAGGACGTGGCGCCAATGGCCGCAAGAGCATCCTCTGAATTTGCGGCGTATTGTCCGACCACAATCATGTCCGCTGCATTAAAAAGAAGTTGCAGGACTCCGGACAGAATAAGCGGGATGGAGAACAGCAAAAGCTTAGGGAGCAGGGGGCCGTTACACATATCAATTTCAAAATTTTTTTTCTTCATGCCAATCTACCTCTTAAATTTAGTTATGTAATACGAATGTAAAAAGAAGTATTTTTATTTATTAGTATATAGTAGTACAGAACAGAAAAAAAATCAAAGTATCATAAAATATTTTACGAATTGCAAATCTATGATAAAATAGACAGGTAAAACTATGTTGTTTTCTTTTTGTTTGGGAAGTAAGGAAATGAAGATTAAGAAAAAACAAAATCCTGTATTCGGCATAGTGATGATGTTGGCAGTGCTTTTTACCGTTGTGGAAGGCGCGTTTTTTATCATGCGTGTAATGGAAAAAAATCTGGATGCGGACATGGCAATGTACGACCATGAACTTACCAATCTTTTGCATTGGATGGGAGCCGATGAACTGACTATGCCGGAAATTAAGAATCTGGCGCGGGATTTAAATGAATCCAAAGAAGTTTCTCTGGGCGGTTACGAAGCCGTTTACATATTTGATTCTGAAAATATGGAGATTACCGGCACCGGACTGCGCTATCCCCAGATTCCCCGGGAAGATATTTACCGGGACGGTGAAAATTATTTTGATGATGACCGATTTTTGTCTATCATGCGAAGATTATTCAGGGAAGACAGTTTTGTTTTGGAAAAAACAAACTGGAGCATGGAAGAGCCCACCAGAACCAGATTGGAAGTAGTGAATGCCATTGGTTTTGAACTGTTAAAATCCCTGTCTTCCTATGAGTTTGTATTTCCGGAGAAAGCATATTTCCAAAAAGAAATCGTAACTGCGGACGGCGCAGAATACACCATTGTTTTTATGCGTAATATAACGATTTCCGGACGCACCATGCAACAGATGATATATCTGATTCTGATTTATGTGGCGGTGCTTTTGATTATGTGGGTGATTTCCATTCTGCAGGCAATTGCCCGGGCAGATGACTATAAGCGATTACAAAAAGTGGCATATTTCGATGAATTGACAGGCATTATTAATCGCACCCGCTTTGTCATTGACGGTAAGAAACTTTTGAAAAAACGCCGCAACCGGAATTATGCACTCATCGCAACCGACATTCATAAGTTTAAAATTATTAACGACTTTTACGGAGAAGAAAAGGCCAATCAGATTCTTTGTGAAATGGCTGCATTTTTGCAGAGTGAATGTGGCAAAGGCGAGTTGGTATGCAGAGACCAAAGTGATATTTTCCTCCTTTTGTTTTTATACGAAGAGGACAAGCAGATCAAAGAGCGAATTAAGATTATTGACAAAAAAATGAAGGGACTGTTCGCGGATGTCAATGTGAAGTTCAAATTCGGAATTTATCCGGTACAGGAAAACGCACAGGATATTTGCAGAGCCATCAACTATGCAGAGATGGCAAAGGACAGCATCACTTCCCCGGATAAGAACATTTTTATCTTAGGAAGTTCGCAAAAGGACCAGATCCGTAAGGAGAAGGAACTGGAAAATGAGATGGAGAAAGCTCTTTCCAAACGGGAATTTTTAATGTATCTGCAGCCCAAGTACCGGACGGACGGAACGAAAATTGTGGGGGCAGAAGCCCTCGTTCGCTGGAATTCAAAGACCCTTGGTTTCATTGCGCCGGGAGAATTTATTCCGCTGTTTGAAAAGAACGGGTTTATCATGAAGCTGGACCAGTACATGCTTAGTGCGGTATGCAGCCAGCAGAAAAAGTGGATGGAGGAAGGGAAAAATCTGGTTCCGATTTCCGTCAATATTTCCAGGGTACACTTGATGGACCCCGAGTTGGTAAGTGATATTGTTACCACCGTGGATTTCTACGGAGTACCGCACGAATACATCGAACTTGAACTGACGGAAAGTGCCTTTTTCGAGGACAAGCAGGTCCTGATTGACACTATTAAGCAGTTGCAACAGGCCGGATTTTCCGTATCCATGGATGACTTTGGTTCCGGATATTCTTCCTTGAATTCCTTGAAGGATTTGCCTCTTGATGTAATTAAACTGGACGGCGAGTTTTTCCGGGAGTCTGAAGATTTGGAACGCAGTAACCGGATTGTAAAGAATACGGTGGAACTTGCGCAACATTTGAATATGAAAATTGTGGCGGAAGGAATTGAAAAGCAATCCCAGGTTCAGTTTTTACAGGAGATTGGCTGCGATTTAATTCAGGGCTTTTATTATGCAAAGCCAATGGAGGTTACCGCATTTGAAGAATTGCTTTATAAAAAAGCAGAGTTTGTTACGAATAATATGGAAATGGCATAGCAGAGAAGGCAAATGGGGGTATAGTTATGAGGTATGAGAATTTAGAGATACCGGGAACAGCGCAGATTCGTAAAATTTCGGTGCAAAAATCATCCGTGGAGTTATTGGAACTATGCGGAAAGTTGGCGTCCGAAGGATACGAAAAAAAGCTTTGGAGCGTACTTTCCAGAGTATATGAAGAGAAGAAGGGGTTTGGCGGAGCGGATTTTCCGGCAGAAGAGAAAGCATATGCCTTGGAAGCATTAGGGGCAATTATGCAGGCGGGGATTCCGGCTGAGTTAAAATTGCAGACCTTTACATCCTTCCATATCAGTAAAGAATACGCCCCTTCTGCGGCAGAAGCAGGGGAATTGATAAAAAATTGCGATACCAAGAGATTAAATATTGCAGTTTATTATCTTGTGGCGTATGATTGTGCAGGGGAGCATTATGAAGAACTGCTAAAGAATAAAGCATTGTTCTCCCTGTTTATTAAACTGGCGAATGAAGACGCAATCATTGCGGTCTATGAGCAGATTATTCAAAAGGAAAATAAGGAATATATCACCGGAGCCGTTCGTCAATTACAGAAGACCAGACGCAAATTTTACTATAAAAACAAGCAGGCAATCCGAAACCTTACGGAATTGGTATTTGCATCCAAGCAGGTATTTTTCTCAACCAAGTTGCTTTATTGTATTGCTTTTTCCGTGCCGAAGGACTGTCTTCCCACCGGCAAGGAAATGTGGGATATCTTAAAAATATCCATTAACTACGAGGAGAACATTACGCTTGAGTTTGTAAAGCGTTACCAGTTGGATTTTGACTGCTCGGATTTGGCGATGTGCCGGTACTACCTTGGAAACAAAAAGACAACCAAGGAAAAAGTGCTGGTAGGAAAATTTGCGGCGCATCTGGTAAATATAGAAGATGATTTCCAAAAGAAAAAATTGTTACGGGGTGCCTTTAAACGGGGAGGCATGTTCCGGATGTACGCGGGATGTATGCAGGACGGCGAAATCAATGAAGAGAAACTGCATCGTTTTCACTACAGTGATGAAGATATTGCCTGGTGCAGGACACTACCCGGATTAAAATAAAAATTAATAGTTGGAGGCGTAATCATGGGAGGCTTTTTTGGTGTAACTTCGAAGGAAGACTGTGTATTTGATCTGTTTTTCGGAACGGATTACCATTGCCATTTGGGAACACGCAGAGCAGGTCTTTGTGTGTACGGTGACGGCAAATTTGACCGTTCGATTCACAGCATTTCCAATTCTCCCTTCCGGACAAAATTTGAGTCGGAAGCAAACAGTATGAAAGGAAATTACGGAATCGGAAGTATTTCGGATTACGAAGGACAGCCGGTGTTGATGCGTTCTCATCACGGAACCTTTGCTATAACCACGGTTGGAAAAATCAATAACAGCAAGGAATTGGTCGATGATATTTTGACGGGAAGCGTTCATTTGTTTGAGATGAGTAACGGCGAAATCAGCCAGACTGAGCTGGTGGCATCACTCATTAATCAGAAAGAGAATTTTATCGAAGGAATTCGGTATGCCCAGGAAATGATAGATGGTTCCATAAGCATGCTCATCTTGACGCCGAAGGGAATTTATGCAGTGCGGGATTTGTTGGGCAGAACACCGGTTGTTGTCGGTAAAAAAGAAGATGCTTATTGTGTCTGCATGGAGGATACTTCATTTTTGAATCTGGGATATCAGCGGCACAAAGAGTTAGGCCCCGGTGAAATTGTGGTGATGGAGCCGGAAGGAATTAAGACGCTGGTATTGCCCGGCACAGATATGAAAATGTGCACCTTTATGTGGGTATATTACGGATATCCCTCGTCTTCTTATGAGGGAATAAGCGTGGAAAAAATGCGTTACCGCTGCGGACAAAGCATCGCGAAGCGTGATGACGTAGAGGTGGATATTGTTGCGGGTGTTCCGGATTCCGGAATGGCCCATGCCATCGGCTATTCCAATGAATCCAAGGTTCCCTTTGCCAGACCGTTTATTAAATATACTCCCACCTGGTCCCGTTCTTTTATGCCGACAATCCAGAGTAAGCGGAATTTAATTGCCAAAATGAAGTTGATTGCGGTTGAAGATATTATCCGGGATAATCGTCTTCTGCTCATTGACGATTCCATTGTCAGGGGAACGCAGCTTCGGGAGACCACGGAATTCTTGTTTGAACGCGGTGCCAAGGAAGTACATATCCGTCCGGCGTGTCCGCCGATTTTGTACGGTTGTAAATATTTGAATTTCTCCAGTTCCAAATCGGATATGGAATTGATTGCCAGACAGGTCATCGCAGAACTGGAAGGCACGGAAGATGTGCCGAAGGAAAGGCTGGATGTGTATGCCGACCCGGATACGGAAGAATACAAGAATATGTTGGAAGTGATAAGACAGCGCCTGTCCTTTACATCGCTTCGCTTTAATCGTTTGGATGATATGCTGGATGCGGTTGGTTTGGACCACTGCAAGCTTTGCACCTATTGTTGGAACGGAAAAGAATAGAAAGAGAGTCATAACCCTACGGAATACTTCATAGAATGTAAAAAAGTATTCTGTGGGGTTTTTCTTTGAAAGAATATATCGAGGAGCGGGCAATTAACATTGCCAATTATATTATTGAAAACAACGTTACGGTGCGTCAGACGGCGAAGGAATTCGGGATTAGCAAGAGTACGGTACATAAAGACGTCACCGAGCGTCTGATGCAGGTCAATCCCACCTTGGCAAAGGAGGCGCGGAAGGTGTTGGATGTGAACAAATTAGAGCGTCACATTCGCGGAGGCATGGCTACGAAAGAGAAGTATTTACAAATTCATAAGGGGTAAAAGAAAAAATCATAGCAGCATGGGAAATGCCACTATGATTTTTTTATTTGTCAAATTGGTAAAAAGAGGTATGAAAAATGTTTTTTTGGGAAAAGTAATCGTAATCCTGTATAAAATGAGTTAAAATAGAGAGGTATGATGAGATGAAAAGTTTTCAGTATGTGATTCAGGATCCGGTAGGGATTCATGCAAGGCCGGCAGGGCTTTTGTCGGCGAAAGCCAAAGAGTTTAATGCTGTTGTGAAGATTGCGGCAGGCGGACGTGAATCGGAGGTTACGAAGCTGATGGCGGTTATGGCAATGGGGATTACCTGCGGGCAGGAAATAACGATTATAGCGGAGGGCCCGGATGAAGAGGAAGCCATTGCTGAGTTAGAGAAATTTGTGAGAGAAAACTTGTAATAACAGAAAATTTGTAATAACAGAAAGGCTTAGACATGGAGTGTGTACAGGGAAAAGCCATTGTAGGTGGCACAGCAATCGGAACCGTTTGCCTACACGGACAGGCCCCGGTGGATGTGAAGAGAAGCCGCGTGGAAGATACGGAAAGGGAAAATGAGCGCTACAAAAAAGCGCGGGCGCAGGCAGCAGAAGAATTGCAGCAATTGTATGAGAAAGCGCTGCAGGAAGTGGGAGAGATTAACGCACAGATATTTGAAGTGCACCGAATGATGTTGGAGGATGAAGATTATAACAATTCCGTTACCAATATGATTATGGAGCAGAACGTCAATGCGGAATATGCGGTTGCCATGACAAGCGATAATTTTTCCAGAATGTTTGAGGATATGGAAGATGAATATTTTAAGGCCCGTAGCGTGGATATCCGGGATATTTCCGAACGGATTTTAATGCATCTGACCGGCACGGCGAAGGAAAATAAACTGCAGGGGGATAAGGTGATCCTTTTGGCAGAAGAACTGACGCCCAGCGAGACCATACAGATGGACAAGGATGCGATTCTGGCATTTGTCACTCACGTGGGGTCGGCGAATTCCCATACGGCAATTCTGGCCCGGTCCATGAACATTCCGGCAATAACGGAAATCAGTATCAACAGGGATTGGGACGGAAAAACGGCGGCGGTGGACGGCGCGACGGGAATGCTTTATATCGATCCGGAAGAAGAGATTTTGCAGAAAATGCGTGACCAAATGAAAAAGGAAGAAGAGCGGAAACTTCTGCTGGATGCGTGGAAGGGAAAAGAGACGGTTACTTCCGGCGGACGGCGGGTGGAGCTATATGCCAATATCGGAAATGAAAGCGATGTGGCAAGCGTCCTGACCAATGATGCAGAGGGAGTCGGATTGTTTCGGACAGAGTTTCTGTATCTGGAGCGAACGGAGTTTCCTACCGAGCAGGAGCAGTTTCAAACCTACAAATATGTGGCGGAAAACCTGGCCGGAAAGAAGTTGGTAATCCGCACATTGGATATCGGTGCAGACAAGCAAGCAGATTATTTTGAACTGGAAAAAGAGGAAAACCCGGCAATGGGTATGCGGGCAATTCGCATCTGTCTTACCAGAAAAGATATTTTTAAGACCCAGCTTAGGGCAATCTTAAGGGCAAGCGCCTTCGGCAATATCTCCGTGATGTTTCCCATGATTGCATCCCTCTGGGAAGTGCAGGAAGCGAAAAAACTACTGGAGGAAGCCAAGGGAGAATTGTCGGCGGAGGGCATTGCCTATAAAGACGTGGAGATTGGTATCATGATAGAGACGCCGGCGGCGGTTATGATTAGCCGTGAACTTGCAAAGGAAGTGGATTTTTTCAGCATCGGAACCAACGACCTGACCCAGTATACCTTGGCGATTGACAGGCAGAACCAAAAATTGGATGCGTTTTACGACGCCCATCATCCGGCGGTTTTGGCGATGCTGCAGATGGTTATTGAGAACGCCCATGCAGAAAAGAAATGGGTCGGCATATGTGGCGAATTGGCAGCGGATGAAAAACTAACCGGAAAGCTGGTGGAGATGGGGGTGGATGAATTGTCCGTATCCCCCGGGATGGTACTTCCGATTCGAAAAGCAATCGCGGAGATTTAAGAAGGCCATCCGGATTCATATGGCAGGATAAACCGAAAAAATAAACGAGGATAAATACAATGGAAAAATACATTCACAAAGTACAGTACTATGAAACAGACCAGATGGGAATTACCCATCATTCCAATTATATCCGTTGGATGGAAGAAGCCAGAGTTGCTTTTTTGGATGCAACGGGCTGGGGATATCAACGCATTGAAAAGGAGGGAATTATTTCTCCGGTGTTGTCGGTGGACGGAAAATACAAGAGGACAACTACCTTTGGCGATGAAGTCGCCATTGTGGTGAGAGCCAAGTCTTTTAACGGACTGCGGTTAGTGCTGGAGTACGAAATGACGGATGAAAAGACCGGTGAGTTGTGTTTTATCGGGACGTCGGAACATTGCTTCTTAAACCGCGATTTCAAGGTGCTCCGACTGAAAAAAGATTACCCGGAAATATATGAAATATTTGCTTCAATGGTTTAAAACGTTCTTGCTTTTTTTATTTAAAAATAGGATAATACAAGAAAATAGATATGGAGGTTGTTGTTATGGCAAAAAATAATCCTTATGCAGGTACAAAAACAGAGAAAAATTTGTGGGAAGCATTTGCAGGGGAATCCCAGGCAAGAAATAAATATACGTATTTTGCTTCCGTTGCAAAGAAGAATGGTTACGAGCAGATTGCAGAGTTATTTTTAAAAACTGCGGAAAATGAAAAAGAACATGCAAAGCTTTGGTTCAAAGCGTTGGGCGAACTGGGCACCACCGAAGAAAATCTTCTTCATGCGGCAGAAGGCGAAAATATGGAATGGACCGATATGTATGACAGAATGGCCAAAGAAGCCGAAGAAGAAGGCTTTATGGATTTGGCAAAACAGTTCCGCGGCGTAGCAGCGATTGAAAAAATGCACGAAGAAAGATACCGCGCACTTTTGAAAAATGTAGAGATGAAGGAAGTGTTTGAAAAGAGCGGCGTGCAGGTATGGGAATGCCGTAACTGCGGACATGTGGTTGTTGGTGAAAAGGCACCGGAAGTTTGTCCGGTATGTAACCATCCCCAGAGCTTCTTCGAAATCAAAAAGGAAAATTACTAATTGAAATTAGAAAATCCTTTCCGGCTTTGACAAATGGATGCCGGAAAGGATTTTTTTATTTGCTGTTTAGTTGTCTCGTTCTTTTCCCCAGAAGAAAAGAGCAACGGTGCCGGGGCCGGTGTGGCTTCCGATGGTGGTACCGATATTGAAGATTTCTACTTTACCGTTCAATTTCGGGAAATGTTCTTCTACCAAATCAGCAACTGCGCGGGCGTCCTCCGGGCAGGCAGACATGGAAATGAAGCATTTGCCGTCATAAGAGGTGCCGTCATCGGCAAACTCCTGCATTTTTCCTTCAATGGCTGCAATGACTTTCTTCTTGGTACGGATTTTTTCCCGGGGAATGAGTTTTCCCTCGTTGCTGACATTCATCAGAGGACAGATATTCAAAACACCGCCGATAAAACCGGAGGTCTTGGAGATTCGTCCGCCTTTTACGAAGAAGGTTAAATCTGTGGAAAAGAACCAGTGATGAAGACGTAAGCGGTTCTTTTCGGTCCAAGCGGCCAAATCCTCGATTGCCATGCCTTTGTCTCGAAGGTCCGCCAACTTATCCATTAACAAACCGTAACCGGAAGATGCGGCCAAAGAATCCACCACAAGAATTTTGCGGTCGGGGTATTTTTCACTAAGTTCTTCCTTGGCAAGCATTGCGGAATTATACACCCCGGAAATTCCGGAGGATAATGTGACATGAAGAATGTCCTGTCCGGCATCCAGGAAAGGGGTAAAATATTCAATAAATTCCTCCGCATTAATCTGTGAGGTCTTGGTGTCAGCCCCGTCTTTCATCTTCTGATAAAATTCGTTGATATCCAGAGACTCGCCCAGGTCATCCTTGTAGCTCACACCGTCAATCATACAATGAAAACAAATGTAGTTGATATTTCTCTTGGCAAGGTGCTCCTTGCTCAAATCCGCTGTAGAACAACAGCTTAATACATACTCACTCATAATTACCTCCACACCCAACATAACGTAGTATTCATAACCATATTATAAAGTGTATAACCCCTTGTCAATGGGTTGGTGGAAAAATTAACCAAAAAAACACAAAATAGAAAAAAGCTCTTTGGTGCATTCTATTGATAGGGAAAATAAATCAAAATCTGAATGAAAGCCGGGGGGTAAATATGCTAAAAAAAATGGATACTTTGGATAATGCAATGCAATTAAAAAAGCAAATGGAAGAGGATTACCGATTTTTGCATGCCCACGCGGAAACCGGCTTTTCGCTGCTAAAAACATTAGTGTACGTGGAGCAGCGATTGCTTGCGATGGGGTATGAGCCAAAGCGTTGCGGTCGGGCCGGGATTTCGGTGTGCGTTGGAAAAGAAAATGAAAAGGGCGGAAGGTGTATCCTTCTGAGGGCGGATATGGATGCGTTGCCCATTCGAGAAAAAACGGAGCTGTCCTGTGCATGCAAGCAGGGAAATATGCACGCCTGTGGGCATGATTTGCATACCACCATGCTCCTGGGGGCTGCAAAGCTTTTAAAAGATCGGGAAAACCAGCTGGGAGGTATCGTTAAGCTGATGTTTCAACCGGCGGAGGAAATATTAGAAGGAGCAAAAGATATGATTTCGGAGGGTATTCTAGAGTCGCCGAGGGTAGATTGTGCAATGATGCTTCATGTCACCTGCAATGTTCCCTGGAAAACAGGTACGGTGATTGTATCTTCGCCGGGAATCAGTGCCCCGGCTGCCGATTTTTTCCGAATTACGGTGCAAGGAAAGGCCTGCCATGGCTCGACGCCTTGGGAAGGAGTCAACGCCATCAGTATCGCGGCGAAAATTGTATCGGGGTTGGAGGCTATGACGGCAAATGAGTTTCCGGCGGGAGAGAAAACGGTGTGCAGCATCGGAACAATCCAGGGCGGTGAAGGTGCAAATATTATTGCTGCAGAGGTCGCGTTGGAGGGGAGCCTGCGGGCATTTGATGAGAATAGGCGAAGGCACGTGAAAAAACGCTTGGAGGAGATTTCAAGTGAGACTGCAAAAGCATTTGGAGGAGAGGCTACGGTGTTGTTTCACCGGGGGTGTCCGACGCTGGTTAATGATGCAGAAATGTCGGAGAAGACAGGGGAGTATATGCGGAATCTTTTGGGACCGGATATGGTTCTGACTTCGGATGAGTTAATGAGAAGCGGAAACGGCGGAAGCGGCGGCTCGGAAGATTTTGCCTACGTTAGTCAGGAAATTCCTTCGATTATGGTAGCACTGGCGGCGGGAG
>SVFE01000102.1 GCA_015057055.1 Lachnospiraceae bacterium
GATTTTGCCTCAATAAATGATGCCGAATAAATGGAGATGTTTTATGAACAGAAAGCATATTCTCTTACTTTCTTTACCGATTTTGGCATTGCTTGCGACAGTGCTTTTGGGTGGCTTTTTAGCTTCCCGGGCAGAATACGGTAATGAATTTAATGTAGTGGATTCTACGTTAGTAAAATATGTAGGCACGGATTCCGAGGTTGTTATTCCTTCCGGGATAACAACCATCGGGAGAGAGGCTTTTGCGGGTAATACCGTAATTACTTCCGTGTCATTTCCGGATAGTGTGAATTATATTGAACATAGTGCCTTTTCCGGCTGTACAGCGCTGGAAACGGTGCATTTACCGGACCGGATTTTGGCAATTGAAGATTCTGCCTTTTACGGATGCGAGTCGCTTCGGGAGTTTTCGGTGGGAAAAGATTTGGAATCCCTTGGCAGTGGTGTTTTTGCGGATTGTATTTCCCTTGAAAACGTTGTTATTTCGTCGGAAAATAAAAATTTTGTTTGCGAAGACGGTGCAATTTATGACATAAATCGCACAACGCTGTATCAATATCTTCCCGGCGCCAAGGCATCCGATTATAAAATGCCGGATACGGTGGAGGATGTCTTACGATATTCTTTTTGGGGATGTCATAACTTAAGAAATGTACTATTGTCCAGCGGTTTGGAAGAAATTCCGGATTATTCTTTTACCAATTGTCATAGTCTGGAACTTTTAACTTTGTATAGTCCCATTGGGGAAATCGGACTGAAGGCACTGGAAAATTGCAGTTCATTAAAACAGATTGTTGTTCCGATTTCGGTGATTTCCATTCATGATTCTGCTTTTGATCTTTGCCCGAACACACTTCTCTTTGTGTGTGATTCCGGTACATATGCGGAAAATTATGCATTAGAACACGGCTTTTTGGTAGGAACCGAGCTTGCTTATGATAATTTATGGAATGAAGACGAGGTAACAGACGATACGCAGGAAGACAATGCAATGGAAGAGGAAGAAACTGCGCAGGATGGAAATGATGTAACTCCGGAAGCGGAGGGAGTGTTAATTGATCATTCTTATATAGTTTCTGACAGGGCTTATGTTGATGTGGCTAATTTATCGGTTTGTAACGGTGTGGCGCTTCCGGAAACTGAAAACGGCGTAGCCATCGACGATTATGCATTTTACAACCGGACAGACATGCAGGAGTATACTTCTTGGGAGAGCGGTCTATCTCATATCGGTGTTCTTTCGTTTGCCCGCAGCGGATTGGTTTGTGTTACTATTCCGGAAGGCGTAACCACGATTGGTTACGGCGCATTTTACCATTGTGATGCGCTGACGAATGTTTCCATCCCGTCTACGGTTACCAGAGTCGGTCGCTATGCACTGACCCATACAGCCTGGTATAACAATTGGTTGAACGATGAGTCCACTTCGGATTTCCTGATAGTTGGAAACGGTGTTTTAATCGCTTATAAGGGAGAGGAACCTGTTGTTACCATTCCTTCCGAGGTTTTGTATATTGAGGATTATGTCTTTGAAGGACATTATGAAATTGATGAAGTGATTTTACCGACTCATTTAGAGGGCGCAGATATTGTTTTGCCTTAAATGAAAGGAATCGATTCTGTCGGTTCCTTTTTTGCTTGGTTTTACATATAGTATTAGGAATGACCATAGGCGGAACGTGACGTGGAACGCATCAGGAATCTGTTAAATATTGATTTGTTTGAGGAATTTCAAAATAAAAAATCTTCGTTTTCTGTAGTTATAATGGATTCGGGAATTGTTTTGCATCCGGATTTTGACTCGGCAAAACTATTATTTTGTGATTTTGTAAATGGTATAAAAAGTCCCTACGATGATTACGGGCATGGTACTCATATAGCGGGAATCATCGGTGGGAAAGGAAAAAACAAGCGCGGAATTTATAGAGGAATTTATCCTGAGTGTTCCCTTATTGCAGTCAAAATTTTGGACCAAAACGGAAACGGCAGAGTGGAACAAATGTGTAAGGCAATGGAATGGATTTTGCAAAACAAAGAAAAACATAATATTAAAATCGTAAATATTTCATTGTCTTTAAACCAAACTGCATTGCCGGAAAAATCAAAACAGGTTTTGGATATGGTAAGAAAAATGTGCAGGGAGGGTATTCTTGTGGTTGCTGCGGCGGGAAATAACGGGCCGGCGCCCGGAAGTATTTCGCAAATTGCTGATTTAAAAGAGGTTATTGCAGTTGGCTGTTATGACGGAGAATACAAAAGTAAATACGGGCAAAATTGCGAAGAATATTCGTCTTGCGGTCCCGGAAGCAGTTCGTTTCGCAAGCCTGATATTGTTGCCCCAGGAACGGATATTGTTTCCTGCAACAATCTTTTTTCATTAGGTCATTATTACACACGGAAAAGCGGAACATCCATGGCCACTGCCGTTGTAACCGGCTGCATGGCACTTACTTTGGCGGCAAATCCCTCCATCACCTCGGAAGAAATGCGGATGTTGCTTCGCAAAAATGCAATTGACCAAAATATACCCTGGAATAGACAAGGGTGGGGCATGATTAATGTAAAAGGAATGATAAAATCTGCTTTGTTTGGTTGACGGAAAAAGCGTAATGAGA
>SVFE01000047.1 GCA_015057055.1 Lachnospiraceae bacterium
TCTCAGAGGTGCTAAAATTGTATTTACGGATATCCGTCCGGATACCATGAATATCGATGAAAATAAAATTGAAGAAGCAATTACGGAGAAGACGAAGGTAATTGCACCCGTGCATTATGCCGGTGTCGCCTGTGAAATGGATAAGATTACGGAGATTGCCCGCAGACACAATTTGAAGGTGGTGGAGGATGCGGCACAGGGAGTAATGGCCGCTTATCATGGAAAGGCGCTGGGGACAATCGGTGACTTCGGATGTTACAGTTTTCATGAAACAAAAAACTACAGCATGGGAGAAGGCGGTGCGCTGCTGATAGGAGATAAAAATCTGATAGAACAAGCCGAAATTATCCGGGAGAAGGGAACCGACCGGAGCAAATTTAATCGCGGTGAAGTGGATAAATATACCTGGAGAAGTTATGGTTCATCTTTCCTTCCCAGTGATTTGAATGCGGCATATTTGTATGCCCAATTGGAAATGGCACAGGAGATGAATCGTGCAAGACTTCATATTTATGACACCTATTACAAGAATTTGCAGCCACTTGCAAAGACCGGGAAAATTGAGTTGCCGGTAGTGCCGGAAGGGTGCGATCATAATGCGCATATGTTTTTTATCAAAACGGCAGACTTGCAGGAAAGAACGGCTTTGATTGCGCATATGAAGGAAAAGGATATTTTGGCAGTATCCCATTATGTTCCGTTGCACAGTTCGCCGGCCGGCTTACATTACGGCCGCTTCTTTGGAGAAGATAGATATACCACCAAAGAAAGCGAACGACTTTTAAGACTTCCCATGTATTATGGACTGACAGAGGAAGAAAATGCGTACATCATAGATGCAGTAAAGGAATTTTATTGTTGATGAAGAGAAAAAACGGAATTGCCGGTGCGGCAGTGACAATTTTATTTTTTGCGTTCCTTTCCATTGCCTTTGATATGTTGTATTGTCTGAATGATGATATGATGATTCAAAGTATATTGTCAGGAACCTTTTCGGGAAAAACAAGCGGCATGAGCGTTTATCTGAGCATGCCGCTTAGTACGGTTTTGGCGCTCTTATACGGAATTGTTCCGCAGATTCCGTGGTTGGGTGTTTTTTTTGCGTTATGTTATGCACTTTGTTTCTTTTTTGTTCTTTACCGGAATTATGAGGAAACGGAAAGCGTAGCACAAAGGATTTTGGTGACCTTTTTCCAAATTTTGGTTTTTTTTGCGATATTCTTTGCTGGCTATCTTTTACCGCATTATACGGTGGTCGCAGCTCTGGTAGGTGGATGCGGCATTTTTTTGCTCATTACCGGAGCCTCGGACAATAAGGGAAAAAACATAAAAAACTACATGCCGGGTATTTTACTGTTATGGCTTTGCTATCTGATCCGGACAAAGGTTTTTCTCTTATTGCTTCCCTTTTTGGCAATTGCCGGGCTGGTTATGTTGTTGCACAGGGAGAAGAAGGAACGGATTGATTTTTTGAAAAAACTTGCTTTGCCTGTTGCACTTTTTGCGTTGGGAATTCTGCTGTTTTTCGGGATAAATTATGCCGCATATCATTTGGGCGATTGGGCGGTATATACCGGATATAACGATGCCCGGACGACGCTGTATGATTATGTCGGTATTGATACTACAGAAGAAATGATGGATAATTACGAAGCAGCTGGTTTTTCGCAGGAAGAAGTCCGTATGTATAAATCTTACAATTTGCTTTTGGAAGAAAGCAATTCCCACGAGGCGATGGAGGCGCTTGCTTCCTGCAAAGAAGCAGAAAAAGAATCGGTAAGCGCCCGGTTGTATAACGCGTTGGTTACTTACAAAGCAAGAGCATTACACCAGCAGGAGGATATGCCCTATCAATATTTGGCCTTGGGACTGTACGGAATTATATTGCTTTACGTGGTGTTAACAAAGCAGTATCGTATGTGTTTGCCGGTTATTCTGTGCGGTATGGCGCGTTCCCTGTGTTGGGTGTATTTGATTTATGCAGGTCGGTATCCCCAGCGGGTTACCATGTCGATTTTTATCATGGAGACATTCCTTTTGTTGGCAATCTGGAAAGTGGCTGCTTATAAAAGGAGCGGAAAACAAATGGTGCATACTGCATTATGTGCTATAGCGGTGTTGCTATTTTCCTGGGCAGCAGTTTATTCTGTGAAGGATTCTTTGCTGCAGTACGAAAATCAAATTGCTGTAAATGAATCCGAAGGAATCCTGTATTCCTACATGCGGGAGAGGGAAGATTCGTTTTTCTTGGTGGATGTGTATGCTACGGTGAATTATACGGAGTATGCGGTCCGAGAATATGACAGTGCATATGAAAATTATCTGGTGCTGGGCGGATGGCTTACCGAAAGTCCTCTGCTTTTCCGAAAACTGCAAAAAGAAGGATATACGTCGGCGTTGCAGGCGCTTTGGGAAGGAGAAAATGTATACCTGGTTTTGAAGGAAGGTGTCAGTATGACTCCGGAAATGTTGTATGAGCGGTATCCGGAAGAAATATCCAGGCTGGAGGCCGTGGAACATTTGACAACGGAACATGGTGAGTTTGTTATATATCAGATAGCAACGGAAGAATAGAAAAATAGGAAAATTCGGATGAAGAAAATAGTAGGAAATAAGATTTATCTTCGGGAAATGACTACCGATGATACGGAACAAATACTGAAATGGAGAAACAGTGAATTTGTGCGGGAACGTTTTTTGTTCCGGGAACCGTTAACCCGAAAGATGCATGAAACATGGATTGAAACAAAGGTGATTCCCGGATTTGTGGTACAATTTATCATCGGAATAAACGAAGGCGGAAAAGAAATCGGTAGTGTTTATTTTCGGGATATTGACCGGGAAAAGAAAACGGCGGAGTTTGGAATTTTTATTGGGGAAGAACAAAACGGAAGAAAAGGATACGGCTCTGAGGCGCTTATGTTAGCCCTGCGGTATGCTGCCAATCAGCTTCAAATGAAAAAAATTTTCCTTCGGGTTTTGGCAGATAACGAAAAAGCAATTCGTATCTATGAAAAAAACGGATTTTATGTTATAAAAGAAGAGGAGATATGTTTGCCGGATGGCAAAACCGGCAATGTTTTATTCATGGAAAAATGTATGAATGAAAACGGAGGAAGCGATGAATAAGGTCAGTTTTGTAATCCCGTGTTATCGTTCGGAAAAAACCATCGCTGCGGTTGTGGAAGAAATCCACGATACGATGCGGGATTTGACAAAATACGAATATGAAATCATTTTGGTGAATGATTGTTCTCCGGACGGAACTTTTTCGGTGATTCGGAAAATGTGTGAGAGCGATGCGCGGATTGTGGGGATTGATTTTTCGAGAAACTATGGACAACATTCCGCTCTTATGGCAGGGATTCGGCAGACAACGGGAGAGGTTGTAGTGTGCCTGGATGACGACGGACAAACGCCGGCAGATGAGGCCCCCAAACTTCTTGTTGCATTGGAGGAAGGCGCGGATGTGGCGTATGCAAGATATTCGGCAAAAAAACATTCCCCGTTTCGTAATTTCGGAAGTTATCTGAATGAAAAAATGACGGAGGTTATGCTGGACAAGCCGAAAGAACTCAGTGTATCCAGTTATTTTGCAGTGAAGCGACATGTTGTAAATGACATGATCCGTTATGAAAATGCCTATCCGTATGTAATCGGTCTGGTGCTCAGGACCACGAGAAATATCGTGAACGTGGATGTGAACCATCGAAGCAGGGAAATCGGCGATTCCGGCTATACGATGAAAAAGTTGCTGGCGTTATGGATGAACGGATTTACTTCATTTTCCGTTAAGCCACTTCGTATTGCAACCGGTATGGGAGCATTTGTGGCATTAGCCGGTTTTGTGTACGGACTGGTTATTATAATACAGAAATTTGTTTTGCCGGACCGGGTGCTGGGATACTCCTCCATGATGGCTGCAATTCTGTTTTTGGGCGGAATGGTAATGTTGATGCTTGGTCTGATTGGCGAGTATGTGGGACGAATTTATATTTGTATGAATAATTATCCGCAATATGTGATTAAAGAAATTGTCCAATTTGAGAAAGAGGAAACGTAAAATCAATATATAAAAAGGAGAGTGTGGAGATGTTAACAAAAGAAACAATTAAGGTATCGGTGGTAATTCCTTGTTACAACGAAGTAAATACACTGGAAAGTGTTATTGAACGGGTGCGGGATTGCGGTCTTAGTACGGAAATCATATTGGTGGATGATTGCTCTACGGACGGAACGAGAGAGCTGATTAAGGAATCACTTTACAAAAAAGTAGAACGTGTGCTTTTCCATAAGAAAAACATGGGAAAAGGCGCTGCTCTTCGCCATGGTTTCTCTGTGGCAACCGGGGATGTGGTAATTGTGCAGGATGCGGATTTGGAATATGATCCCAAGGATTTCCAGAAACTCGTAGAACCGTTTGTAAGCGGTATCAAAGATGCTGATGTTGTATATGGTTCCAGATATGCAAGAGGAACCAAATACCGTGTGGAAAGTTTTTACCATTCTTTGGGAAATAAGTTGCTTACACTTTTGTCAAATATCTGCTGCGATTTATCTCTGACGGATATGGAAACTTGCTACAAAATGTTCAAAAGAGAAGTGATTCAATCAATTGAAATTAAAGAAAATCGTTTTGGATTTGAACCGGAAGTAACCGCAAAAATTGCGAAGAAAAAATGTAAAATATATGAAATACCGATTTCTTATTTCCCCAGATCCTTTGATGAGGGAAAGAAAATCGGAATTAAGGATGCGGTTCGGGCATTCTATTGCATCATCAAATACAATTTTTTTAATTAAAGCGATACGGGAACAGGTGAGCAAATGCAACAAAAAAAACGCGGGTATGCAGAGGTTGAACGGATTTTCGGGCTGGGACAGATTGCTTTGGCAATCGTCTGGTTTGCTTTGCACACATCCTACGTGAGAGAAAATGCATCGGAAGAGTATTTTGTAGCGATGCTTTATAACAATTCCAAGAGTGATTATACGGGATATCTTTATCCCGTATTTTTGCTTTTTTTTCAGCACATTTCTTCCTTGGGGAAAGAATTTGCGGCAGGGGCGTATGCATGCTTGGCGGCAATTCAATCCGCCGTCCTGTTTTTCGGAATCCGATTTTTTTTGATACAATCCGGAATTGCCGGGGGAGAAAGGAAGAAAAACGGCTCTCGGGAAGCACTGGTATGTCTGACGTTTCCGACGGTATTACAAAGCGCAGCCACCGTGTCGCCCGTAGCCTTTGCTGTTTCGTTATTGCTGGTATTTTGGGGCTGTTTATTTCAAACGAATAGAGGCAGACGAAATGGTATTAAGTTAGCTGTTTTGCTCATCGGATTATTACTTTTGCATATTCCGGAATTTTGTATTGCCGGAATAGGTTGGTTTTTGATTTTGATAAAAAGAAGTTTTGGATATAAGAAAATCGGGAAAAAATTGCTTCGCGGCTGGCTGTATTTCGGCGCGGTGATGTTTTGCGGTTTAATGCTGAGCGTATCACCGATTTCAAAGCAAGACGGATTGTATACGGGAGCTGAAACCGGATTTATGCTGGGGGTTACGTTTGAAAATGTTGCGGAGGATTACTATTGTTGGCCGGAAGAAATCAGGCAAATGATACCGGAAGAGGAACTTCGTGCTGCCGGAGGAGACCGGCGGACATTTCTCGGGCTTTTGGACACTGCGATGGAAGCGGCCGATAAGACACTTATGGAAAAACGTCAGATTATATTTCGAATCGGACTTGCAAGTGTTACAAATCGGACAAAGGAGATATTGTCTCTATGGGGAAAACAATTTTGGGAAAACATTGCATCACCGATTACCTTTGTTTGTAATCTCTATGGCAAAGGGCTTAGCAACACAACTTGGCATTTAGTGGATTTTTACGGAAATTACTGGTTTGCGGGAGAGGTGTACTTGCTATGGGGATATGTTTTCTTGCTATATTCTGCCCTGGTGAAATTTTTTGGGTACGCAGGTGCATTATATAAAAAAGACAACACGGCACTTACAAGGGCGGGAAAAATTATCTTCTTCGTGATTGGGCTTACCGCCCTTTATAATGCGTTGTTTTCCGGTTCTCACTTTGATTATCTGATGTGTATCCCTATTTATGTTGCAATCCGGGGAAGCATGTTTGCAGGAGGAGGGCTACCTTTGCAAAAGGCGCAGAATTATAGTGACGACAATTGCAAATAGCCCATGTCTGGTATATAATAGGATAGAATAAAATGGTCATAGAATGGCCGAAATAAGTGGAGCGATCATATGTCATTAGCCGTTAATAAAATAAAAGATTTGATGAAGAGCCCGGATGCCTGGAGGTATCTTTTTTCAGTGGCTTTCTTTTTTGTGATGATATATTCCGGGATTAAATTTATGAATGCTGGGAACAGTTATGAACAAGCGGTGTCGTTCCGATTATTTTGCATTGCTTTTGGACTCTTGGTTTTGACCCTTATGGAAGTGCGGCAATGGCTTTCGATTTGGTCTTTTTTGTATCTTCCCGCGTGTTATGTTTATACGCATTACGCCTATGAACTGCATTGGATTGAAGATACCTGCGAATATCAGTTTGTGGATGTAATTCGTTTGGGAAAATTAGTGATTTTGATTTGGGGAATCGTTTTGATTGCGATTCTTCGCGACATAATCAAAAATAACTCCTGGAAAAACGTTCTTTCTTTTCAGTCGGTTTTAGGAATGCTTTGGTTTGTATTTATTATTTTGCTTACTTTGTTTAAGAGAGATTATTTTTATGCCACATTTTTTGTGTTGGGATATACGGCATTTTATTATGTGAGTAACAAGCCGGCGATTAAAAAAATCGTATGGCGGGCACTAACGGACGCGATTTTGCTTTCGTTTGTGTTTGTCAGTATTCGTATGATTATGCATCGTCCCTACGATTGTGAAAGATATCTGGCTTATTTTTCCAATTCCAATATGGCGGGAATGTATTTGGCTGTTGTGATTGTGACAATATATCAGAGAATTGATTTTTGGTGGAAGAAAGCAGCCGGGCGCAGGATAAAAGTACCGGTACTTCTGCTTTGGTATGTTGCCATGGGATTTGCCTGTTCGGTGGCAATATTTAATTATACCAGAACAACCATTTTGGGACTGCTGTTTGCATTTTTTACATTGTTTGTGTTGCAGATGTTAAAGGAGAAAAAGAGTGCTGTAATTGCAAGGTTTACACTTGTTTTGGCTGCAATTGCCTGTTTGTTTTACGGTACCTACTGCCTGATTCGGTATGTTCCGGCTTATGTGGACGAGCCTACCTTTTTTATGTGGGAATATAATCCGGAAACGAGAGTCGTGCAAGGGGATCCGGTCGACTCTCCCAAATATACCACCATGGAAAGCTTTTTGACCCTGGCCCTTGGTAAATGGGGGATTTATGTGGACTTTTCCGAGGAGGCAGCAGAAGAAGGAACGGATGTGGTTATCGATACCGAAAGGGATGTTACCAATGGCCGGACGGAAATATGGAAAACATATTTGGCAAGAACAAATCTCACCGGTCATTTTCCGGGACATATTGAGATGGAAAACGGATACTTTTGTTATCATGCGCACAGCACCTATTTCCACATACTGTATCAATACGGACTGTTTGCCGGCATTGTGTACACCTTGATGGTAATAAGCGCTTATGTGTATGCAATTCTGTGCTATTGGAGAAGAAAAGGGGAGGAAAATTATTTCCTGTTTCCGCTTCTTATGACCGGTCTGTGTTTGGTCGGACAGGTTACGGAATGGATGGGACATCCTGCCTATGTAATATGTATGGTCTTTTTGATGGCATACGGCATGCTGTTGAGAGAGAAGAGGTCGCAAGTAGATGAAAGATAAAAGTTATGAACAGTATAAAAGAATATTTAAGTTCAGTGAAGTGCTGTTGACGCTGGATGTAATGTGCGGTCTTTTCGGCTATGTATGGTATTCCTATCTGAATATGCTGAACGAAAAGCCCTTTACCGGTTCCGGTAATTTCATGGAAATTGCCGTTTATACCATTGCAACCCTACTATTGATTCAGATTTTCGGCGGATTCGAGATTGGGTTTTATACTGCACTAAATGCGGTTTTATCTCAGGTGTTGGCAATGGTGTGTGTGAATTTTCTAATGGGAATTCAGATTGTTTTAACAATCAGCTCCATATATACCATTGATGAAATTATTTTGGCAATGATGATTTTGCAGGCAGCGCAGATTCTTATGTCGATTATTCTGGTGCATTTGTTTGATAAACTGTATGTGAGTTTGTTCCCGGCATGGAATATGCTTCTCATATATGAAAATGAATCTGTCCGTATGTTTATGGATAAAGTAAATACCAGAAAGGATAAATATGTAATCGGTGAACTGATCCATGTGAACGAAGGGATTGACAAAATCAAAGAAAAGATTCGGCAGTACGATTCCATTTTGGTGTATGACGTATCTTCGGATTTGCGAAATGATATTATCAAATATTGTTATGGCGAAGGTGTTCGAGTATACCAAACCCCGAAACTTTCAGATATTATGATACGAAGTGCCAGAGAACATCATTTGTTTGATTCTCCTCTTTTGATGTCGAATAATATCGGGCTGTCTTTTGAGCAGAAGGTAATGAAGCGCACAATTGATGTTGTAATCTCTTTTCTGATGTTGATTTTGACTTCTCCGATTATGCTGATTACGGCAATCTGTATTAAATTAGAGGATGGCGGTCCGGTTTTCTTTATTCAGGAAAGAATTACGTTAAATGACCGCCCGTTTATGATATACAAATTCCGCAGCATGATTGTAGATGCGGAAGCAGACGGCAAGGCCAGACCCGCAACGCAAAACGATGATCGTATTACGAAAGTAGGACGATTTATCCGGAAGACGAGAATTGACGAGTTGCCGCAGCTATACAATGTTTTGAAGGGAGACATGAGTCTCGTGGGTCCCAGACCGGAACGGGTAGAGCATGTGGAGAAATATACGAAATTGATACCGGAATTTAAGTACCGAACCAAAGTAAAGGGCGGACTTACCGGGTATGCACAGGTATACGGAAAGTATAATACTACAGCATACGACAAGATAAAACTGGACCTGATGTATATAGAGAATTACTCTATTGCTTTGGATTTTCGCATTGTTGTTATGACAATTAAAGTTTTGTTTATGAAGTCCAGTACGGAAGGATTTACGACAGAGACTGTGCCGGTAGAAGAGAAAAAGCGGGAATCGGAGGAAACCGATGATTGATGTATTTTTGGTGGCGAGCAAGGGGATTCCGGCAAGATACGGCGGATTTGAAACCTTTGCTGAAAAATTGGTGCAGGGGAAGCAAAATGAAGAACTCAAATATCATGTTTCCTGCATGGATAACGACGAAAAACATTTTGAATATTGCGGCGCAGATTGTTTCAACGTGAAGGTATCTCTTCCGGGACCGGCCGGACGCATCTTTCATGTTGCGAGAGTGCTCGGGCAGATTGTGAGATGGAAAAAAGAAAATCCGGACAGTCAGACAATCGTGTATGTTTTGGGCTGCAGAATCGGACCGCTGATGCGCAGATACGCCAAGAAGTTGCGGGCCATGAATGTGACTGTATGTGTTAATCCGGATGGATTGGAGTGGAAAAGAGCAAAATGGAGCGGACCGGCGAAAGGTTTTTTAAAGTATTGTGAGAAATGCTTGGTAACCAATGCAGATTTAATCATTTGTGATTCAAAATCGATAGAGGCATATATTCAGAAAACCTATCAGGGGAAAATCAAAGAGACTGCGTTTTTGGCATACGGGGCGAAAATTCCGGAAGGAGATTGTGAGTCGCAGAAGTTTGAATCCTGGAAAGAAAAGCACCAAATCAGTGAGAACGGATATTACCTTATTGTCGGCCGTTTTGTGCCGGACAATAATTATCAGACGATGCTGAAAGAGTTTATGACCTCTGATACCAAAAAGGATTTGGTTATTGTAACCAATGTAGAAAAGAATAAATTTTATCAGCAATTGGAAAAAGAGACGGGCTTTCACAATGACGAACGGATTAAGTTTGTCGGAACGGTGTACGATGAAAAACTGCTTCAATGCATACGAAAAAAAGCATTTGCTTATCTGCACGGTCATGAAGTGGGCGGTACCAATCCTTCTCTTTTGGAAGCATTAGCTGCAACGGAATGCAATATTTTGCTGGATGTGGGATTTAATAAAGAGGTGGCGGAAGATGCTGCGCTTTATTGGAGCAAGGAAACGGGGGCCTTAAAAGAGACTTTGACGAAAGCGGAAAGACTTACCCTGGAAGAATACAGTGCTATGGGACGCAAAGCGAAGCTACGGATTACGGAAGCATATCGCTGGGAGACTATTATATCCGCCTATGAACAGCTTTTTGTGAGTTTAAAAGAAGGACGGTAGCTATCGGTGAAAACACTGGTATTTGTATCCAACAGTTTTGGAAGTTTGTACAATTTCAGACAGGAACTTATTTGTCAAATGGCAGAACAATACCGTGTGGTTATTGTAACTCCGATGAATGATGAGGATTACGCTTTGTATGAAACTTGGAAAGCCCGCGGCATTTTTTTGGAAGAAACCTTTCTTTCACGGCGTGGAAAAAATCCGTTGCAAGAAGGAAAACTGATACAGCAATACAGGCGGTTACTGGAAAGAATAAAGCCGGATTTGGTAATCACTTATACCATTAAACCAAACATCTATGCCGGAATGGCTTGCCACCGTCTGGGAATTCCTTTTTTTGCCAATATTACAGGGCTGGGAAGTGCGTTTCAGGGGAATGGAATTTTGCGGCTGCTTAGTGCGTTCCTCTATCGCAAGAGTTTAAAAAATGCCGAAGTTGTGTTTGTGCAAAATAAAGAAATCGAGTCGGTTTTTCATAAGTACGGGATTCGGGGAAAGAAAATGATTTTAGTACCGGGGTCCGGAATTAATCTGGAAAAATTCCGGGTGCTTCCTTATCCGGAAGAAAACGCCAATCGTTTTTTGTATATTGCAAGAATCATGAAAGAAAAAGGTGCCGAAGAATTTTTCTATGCGGCAGAGCAGTTAAAAATGAGATGTCCCCAGGCGTGTTTTGACGTTGTGGGATTTTGTGAAGAAACCTATGAAGAGAAACTAAAAGATTTGGAAACCCGAGGGGTAATAAAATACCATGGTTGGCAAACGGATGTCCGCATGTTTTTGCAAAAAGCCGGGTGTGTGGTACAACCGTCCTATCACGAGGGATTATCCAATGTATGTCTGGAAGCGGCAGCGGCCGGCCGTCCCCTGCTGGTATCGGACATCCCGGGATGCAGGGAAACGGTAAATGAAGGATTATCCGGATTTGTATTTCCGCCAGGAGACAAAACGGCGTTGCTGGATTGCATGGAGCGTTTCTGCCGGTTGGATTATGCTGAGAAAACAGCTATGGGAGTCGAAGGCAGAAAAAAAATGGAAAAAGAATTTGACCGTAAAAAAGTGGTTTTAGTATATCGGGAGCAAATAGAAAGGATATTGGTAAATGAAGGAAATAGCGAAACAATGGCGTGAAGAATGGCAATTTCGCGGAAAGAGAGTATTTCTTATCACATTAGTCATCGGACTGCTCACTCACGCCTTTCGGTTGACAAATATTATGCTATGTGCGGATTCGGCCAATTACCTGCATACCATAAGTGTTAGCTGGGTAATGGCGCTGGGAAGGATCTTCTTGCCGGCGGTGGAAATCGTTCGGGGAAATTATGAACTGACCTGGTTAATCGGCCTTGCAAGCATTGTATTTACGGGTCTGGCAGCAGTAGCGGTGGTTTCTCTTTTTGATATCAGAAAAAGAATCGGGGAAATCTTAATTGCATGGATTATGGTGGCCAACCCGGTAGTGACCGGAATTTTCGGATATATGTATACCGCAGACGGATATTTCTTCGGCATGTTTTTGGCGGTGCTGTCGGTATGGTTTTGCGCAAAGCAAAACGGTATAAAGGGATTTGTTTTCGGTGCATTGGCCTTATATGTATCCTTGGGATTTTATCAGGGATTTTTGACTACGGCAATTATGCTGATTTTGTTATGGCTCTATACCCGGTTGATTACGCCCGGTGTTTCATTAAAGCAGTTTTGGCGGGAATTTTTGCGGTTTCTGGGAATGGGTGTGACGGCTGTGGTGCCGTATTATATCACGATTCATCTGGTGTGGCGGTTTTCGGAATATGGTTCGACAAATTATATGGGATTACAATCTGTTGGTACGTTTGATGTTTCGGTTATTACTACCGCATTAACAGACTGTTGTATTAATTTTGCCAGATTCTTTCTTGTCCGCTGGGAGGCAAATTTTTATAACATCAGTAATGTTCTTATGTTTGTTTATTTGGCAGGAATGCTTCTGGGACTCCTAACCAAAAGAAAATTGTGGAAGGAGCCGGGGCGCATTGTTGTACTGTTTGTTTTGTTGCTTTGCATTCCCTTTGCCGTGCACATTTTTGAATTTATGTCCGGTGGTGTATCTTATAACTCGATCCCCATGAGTTACGGAATTGCGATGCTTTATCTTGCGCCGGTGCTTCTTTTTTCGGAATGGGGCGAGAAAGAAAGCGAAGCGGAGAATAAAAAACACTTGCTTAAAACCGCGGGAATTATCCTGATGCTTCTGATTTGTTGTAATTTTTCCATCGTGGCAAATCGTGCATATGCCAGTATGGAAAATGCCAACACCAAGGTGGAGATGTTGTTGAACCGACTGGTAACCAGGATGGAAATGACGCCAGGCTATTCGGAAGATATGGAAGTTTGTATTATCGGGTCCTGTTACCAGATACCGGAGTATGTGGACCGGGCGCCTATGATGTCGGGAGTCGTATCCAATATATTTATTTCCCAGGATACGGAGTACGTTAATTTAATGAATTGGTATATGGGAACGTCATATCACTGCGCTTCTTTTGAACGAAAGAAGGAATTGGTGAATACGGAAGAATTTGCCGGAATGGAACAGTGGCCGGCAGAGAATTCCATTCGGATTATTGACGGTACCATTCTTTTGTATCTTTCTGATGTTGACCTGGACCGGTTGCTCGGAGAGGATGAATAGAAATCTATATGATAAAGGAGATAAAAAGATGAACTTGTATGAAAAAATTGTGGCAGGAGAAGAAAAAATTTCATTGGTGGGACTGGGGTATGTGGGAATGCCCATCGCGGTAGCTTTTGCAAAAAAAGTCGGCGTTGTGGGATTTGATTTGAACGCAGAAAAAATCAAACTGTATCAGTCCGGAATTGACCCTACCAAAGAGGTGGGAAATGAAGTGATAAAAAATACCACGGTAGAGTTTACTTCGGATGAAAGCAAATTAAAAGAAGCGAAGTTTCACATTGTGGCAGTTCCGACTCCGGTAAATGATGACCATACGCCGGATCTTACACCGGTAGAAGGCGCCAGCCGTATTTTGGGAAGAAATCTGACAAAAGGTTCGATTGTTGTATTTGAGTCAACGGTTTATCCCGGTGTGACTGAGGATATTTGCGTTCCGATTTTGGAAAAAGAATCCGGCCTCAAATGCGGAGAAGATTTCAAAATCGGTTATTCTCCGGAGCGAATCAACCCCGGAGATAAGGTGCATCGTCTGGAAACGATTACAAAGATTGTGTCCGGTATGGATGAAGAGACCTTAGAGGAAGTGGCAAAGGTGTATGAGCTGGTTGTGGAGGCCGGTGTTTACAAGGCAGAATCCATTAAAGTTGCAGAGGCAGCAAAGGTAATCGAAAACAGCCAGCGGGATATCAATATAGCGTTTATGAATGAACTTTCGATTATTTTTAACCGGATGGGAATTGATACCCAGGCGGTGTTGAAGGCGGCAGGGACAAAGTGGAATTTCCTGAAGTTTTATCCCGGTCTCGTAGGAGGACACTGTATTGGTGTAGATCCTTATTATCTTACCTATAAGGCAGAACAGCTCGGTTATCATTCCCAGATTATTTTGTCCGGCAGACGGATTAATGATGATATGGGTAAATATGTAGCGGAAAGTCTGGTAAAAAATCTTATTAAAGCAGATTGTAATGTAAAAAATGCGAAAGTCGGAATTTTGGGATTTACATTTAAAGAGAATTGTCCGGATACCCGTAATACTAAAATTATTGATATATACAATGAGTTGAAAGAGTACGGAATTACCCCGATGGTGGTAGATCCGGCGGCAGATAAAGAAGAAGCGCTCCGCCTTTACGGTATCTCGTTTAAAGAGATGGATGATATGAAGGATATGGATGCGGTGATTATTGCAGTTTGTCACGAAGAGTTTATGGGACTTTCTGAGGCAGATATTGACGGATTTTTCAAAGCAGACGCGGATAAAAAAGTGTTGCTTGATTTAAAGGGAATATTGAATCGTAAGGTATATGACGCAAAAGAAAATTACTTGTATTGGCGGTTGTAATACCGATAGGAACGAATAAACGAATTGGCAGCATAGGAGAAAAAGTATGGGTTTCAAAAATTTAAAATTTGACGAAGGAAGC
>SVFE01000048.1 GCA_015057055.1 Lachnospiraceae bacterium
ATCAGAAAGTCCGTTTGCACCGATGGAAAGAGATGTGCTTTTAAGTTCACGAACCAGAGCTGTATATGCATCCCAATCTTCGCGCTCATAATTTTCCTGCAACTCTTTTCTCCGGTCATTTTGCAAATACACCCGAAGCATGTCCATGAAAAGATCTTCTCTGTTATCACAATATTTTAATGCGGTACGTACATCCAAAAAGCCAAGTTTACTACAGAGCCGTTTAATCAAAACTTCTCTCTCATCCGTAAAGACTTCATCCGGCAAATAATCTTTTATCATTTGCAAAAGCTGACTTCCCAAAACCGGTTTTTCAATCACATCCTCGAAGCCCATTGCCAGATATTGTTCCCGCTCTCCGAGAACAGACTGTGCCGTAAATGCAATCACCGAAGTATCATTACATAAATTTTCTTCCCGTATGCGCTTCATAGCCTCTGCTCCGTCTAACACCGGCATAGCAATATCCATGAGAACAATATTGTATTTTCGTCGCTTTAATGCCTGAATTGCCTCTTTGCCGTTGAGGGCAGTATCCACCTGTACCCTGGTTGTCTTCAGGATAGCCTTAACCAGTTCCTGGCTCATCATATTATCATCTACAACAAGAACTTTTGCCCGGGGTGCCACAAATGCCGCGTTTTGTTCCACAAACGGTTCCCCGTCGTTTTCTCCGCCCCAACTCACGTTACCGATAGGGGTTTTATCCGCAATCTGCTGCGTGATTTCAAAAGAGAAGCAACTTCCTTTTTCCCGATGGCTTTCCACCACCAATTCACTGCCCATATAATACAGAAGTTTGGAAACCATAGTCAGTCCAAGTCCAAGCCCTTGGGATGGATTTTCCTGACGGCTTCCCATGAAATACTCGGACTGCTTAATCTTCTTAATATCTTCCTCGGAAATGCCGGGGCCGCTGTCCTGTACAGCAACTTTAAGCACACCTCTGTCACTTTCCAACGGTTCCCATCCAATGGTCAGCTGAACATACCCCGCGCCGGTATATTTCACGGCATTTGAAATCAGATTATTCAGCACCTGGCCGATTCTGGTTTCGTCACCAATCAGTTTTTTGGGAATGGTTTCTTCGATAGAAATCCGTAAATCCAGATTCTTCTTTTCCGTATTATAGCGGGAATAATTCACCATATCCTGGAACATCCCCTCTACCGAATAGGGGGCTTCTTCTAATTTCATATTCCCTTCATCCAGACGGATAAAATCTAAAATATCATTTATCAACGTGGAAATCGTTCTTCCGGCCGCCTGAATATTCGCTGCATAAGACGCCGCTTTATCTTCCCTGGTTTCATTCATAACCATCTCATTGTAGCCCATGATAATGCTGATGGGTGCCTTAATTTCATGAGATATCTTATACAGAAATTCTGTTTTAGCAATGTTGGCCTTTTCCGCCTCCGCCTTTGTCCGCTCCAGTTCTTCCATCACTTTAGTAAGGCGATGATAATCCGGCGTTTCCAAAAGGAAGAAAATGAAAAACACACCAACCATGATTGCAAACATGCTCAGCAACACATCCGGAACCAGAAAAATCTGAACCAGTCCGCCGGCAGCATCAATAAAAAAGAAGCAAATCATCGCTGTTTTCTGCCTTTTAGTCATCTCTTTTTTGGCGAAAAATACCATAAGCGTCGCCGCAACCACAAAAAACAGAGGCACCAGAGTAATGGAAAAATACGCCGGCCCGTGGACATATTCACCCGATACATCGAAATCTGCAATAAATCCGAGGAACGCATTTGCCACTATTACCAGGGCATATACTACAAGCATAACGCGAAACGGAGAAGTGATTTTCTTTCTCTGCTCCGCATAAAAAGCATAAAAAGAAACATAGTAAATCAACCGGTACGCCAACACCGCCACGGAATAATAATAAACATTATTCAACAAAATATTCAGCCATACAGGAACTGCATTTCCGTAACTGATGGTTATCGCCGTAATTACATCCAACACACTGGCGCAAAACGCCCAAAATACCATACTACGAAATCGGTTGGTACTCTCTGATTTATTATCCGCTATTTTCCAAACGAAAAAATACAAAAACAGCAGCGCAACACTTGCAGTTACTTCATATCCGATATGATATACCATGCCCGTCCTCCTTCCTTTTTTCCCACTTTTTCACACAAAATTTTTCATTTTCTATTTTACCACAAATCTTTCTTACCCGCCACAATTCATTTTCTTTCGGCCGTATTGTTTAATAAAATCCTCTTCCTTCTTTGAAACGACAAAAAAGAGCCTGCCCGCCGGCAGACTCTCTCAAATATCATATACTGTTTTATACGGTTGCATCCGCTGCAATTTCCAAAATTTTAGCCACATCTTCCGGCGCAAGCGGAACAAAACCGCCGGTTTTTCCCTGCACATCCATCTTTTTTACTAAGGTAGGGATATCCTCTTTTTTGGCACCAAGCTGCGCAAAGTTAATCGGCATACCGATTTCGGATAAAAATTTCCGGAATGCACGAATTCCTTCTTTGGCCGTATTCTCCGGATTTTCAAAATCCATTTCTTTGCCGAAAATACGCACTGCCATTTGGGCAAAACGCATCACGTCATGCTTATAAACAAACTCCATCCAAGCAGGCATAACCACTGCAAGTCCTGCTCCGTGAGCACAATCATACAATCCGGAAAGTTCGTGCTCGATACCGTGGCTGTTCCAATCTTGGCTTCTTCCTACTCCCACAATATCGTTATGCGCCACCATTCCGGCCCACATAATATTTGCTCTCGCCTCATAGTTCGAAGGATCCGCAATCACTCTCGGAGTCTCTTTAATCATGGTTAAAAGCACAGCTTCGCACAGTCTGTCCGTAATTTCAACTTCTTTTGTATTGGTAAAATACCGTTCAAATACATGTGCCATAATATCTGTCGCACCGCATCCCGTCTGATAAGCCGGAAGCGTACAGGTAAGCTCGGGATTAAGCACGGAGAATTTAGGACGAATCAAATCCGAACCGGTATCACGCTTGAGCATTCCCTCTTCTTTGGTAATCACCGAGCCGCCGCTTCCTTCGCTGCCGGCTGCTGCAATGGTGAGCACCGTTCCGATGGGAAGCGCTTTCTGCACCGTGGCTTTTTTGCTGTACAAATCCCAGAAGTCGCCGTCATAGCACACCCCGGCTGCAATCGCTTTGGAACTGTCAATGCAGGAGCCTCCGCCCACAGAAAGGATAAAATCCACATTTTCTTTTTTGCATATTTCAATTCCTTCATACACCTTGGTGTCCCTGGGATTGGGCTGTACGCCGCCCAGTTCTGCATATGCAACTCCCTCTTTTTCCAGCGATGCCTTAACCCGATCCAAAAGACCGGATTTTACCACCGAGCCCTGTCCGTAGTGAATCAGCACCTTCGTGCCGCCATACTTCTTTACCAACTGTCCGCATTCGTTTTCCCGTCCTTTTCCGAATACAAATTCGGTAGGACTGTAGAAATTAAAATTCTCCATAATCGTAACCCCTTCTTTCTTCTGTTAGTTCACCTGTTCCAATTTAATGAGATTGGTATTTCCGGACTGTCCATTAATCTGTCCGCCGGTAAGCACCACATTATCTCCTTTTTCCAAAGAGAATATTCTCTTTGCCTCCTGCATAGCGTTGTAAAGCATAACTTCAATGGAGGTAAACTCTTCGCACATTACCGGAGTAACGCCCCAGCAAAGATTCAGTTTTCTCCATACTTTCTTGGAGGTTGTCATTCCCACGATATCAACCGGACAGCGGAACCGGGTAACCATACGAACCGTCCGTCCGCTGATGGAGCTGACCACAATACATTTAGCCTTAACATCAATTGCCATGGATGCCGTAGAATGAGAAACTGCATCCAGTGTGTTTTGAATTTCAAATTCCGTATTTTTAAAACGTTTTTTATAATGAATCCGGGTTTCCGTATATTCCGCAATTTCCACCATGTTACGCACAGCTTCTACCGGATGTTTACCGGATGCGGTTTCACCGGAGAGCATGACTGCACTGGTACCGTCATAAACTGCATTTGCAACGTCAGAAATCTCTGCTCTGGTAGGTCGGGGATTGTAAATCATTGACTCCAACATTTCCGTTGCCGTGATTACACAGGTTCCCAGCAAACGGCATTTGTTAATCAAATATTTCTGGGTGGACGGTACTTCGATGAAAGGAATTTCCACGCCAAGGTCACCTCTGGCAATCATGACACCATTGGCAATTTCACAGATTTCTTCTACGTTGTCCACGCCGGCGCGGTTCTCGATTTTCGCGATGATATCAATATCCTCACCACCGTTTTCATCCAGGAAATTACGCAAGTCTTCCACATCTTTTTTGGTGGATACGAAAGAAGCTGCAACAAAATCTACGCCGTTCTTAATTCCGAAGAGCAAATCTTCTTTGTCCTGTTCGCTTAAGAAATCGTGACGCATTACCTTATTGGGGAAATTCATACTTTTACGGTTGGAGAGCTCGCCTCCGTTGATAACCGTACAAATTGCTTCGGTGTTCTTTAACTCTTTTACTTCAAATACAACCAGTCCGTTATTTACCATGATGGTATCGCCTACTTTAAGTTCTTCAATCAGGTGGCTGTAATTTACTGCAACTTTTTCCTGATTTCCTACGATATCATCCGTAGTAAAGGTAAACGTATCGCCGTCGTTAACACGGATTTTTCCGTTTTCAAATGTCTTAATCCGGTACTCCGGTCCTTTTGTATCAAGCATAATGGCAATGGGCAAATCCAGCTTTTCACGGATGCTTTTTACCAAATCAATCTTCTTCTGGTGTTCCTTATGGGAACCGTGGGAAAAGTTCAGTCTTGCGACATTCATTCCCGCTTCACACATTTTAGTCAAGGTCTCTTCGTTTTCACATGCAGGCCCGATGGTACATATTACCTTCGTTTTTCTCATTACTTCACTACTCCTCCTGATTTCCTCATCATCAATTTTCACTTGTAATAATAACGAATCACAATTTTTTTTACAATACATTTTCTTTTTTTATTGTTTTTTCTATGATAATATACCTAATAAGAAGTTTTTTTAATCATTCTTTGGGCAAAATTACTTTTGTTTTCATAAAAAAGCGGAGAAAATCTATGAATCAGAAAACCAAACGCATTCTTATGTCCCTAATCGGCACCATAATTTTGGCTTTCAGCATCGGAATATTCAAATTCGCGGCGCTTGGCGTTGACCCCTTCCAGGCTCTTATGGGCGGGCTTGATTTGCTCATTCCAATATCCTTCGGAACCTTGTATGTAATTGTCAACGGAATTCTGCTGATTTTCAGCCTCGTGTTCGACCGAAGCAAAATCGGCATTGCCACCTTTATTAATCTGTTTTTGCTCGGCTATATCGCCGACTTTACCCTGGGAAGTCTGGGACGCATCCTTCCGGCTCCTTCCCTTCTTCTGCGTCTGCTTCTTATGGCATTGGCAATTCTTATTATCTGCTTTGCCATATCCCTTTATATGACTGCGGATTTAGGGGTATCCACCTACGATGCCATCGCGATTATCCTGGCAGAAAAATGGAAACTTACTAAATTCCAGTACTGCAGAATTATTACCGATATCGTTTGCGTTATCCTTGGGGTTTTGGTATTTTTCCTTGCCGGCGGCACCTTGGCAACCATCTCCACCATCGTGGGCATCGGCACTATTATTACCGCCTTTTTTATGGGCCCCCTCATCAATTTCTTTAACGAAAAAATATCCGTTCCCTTATTAGAAAAAGAAAGGAAATCCTAATGTACGAGAAAATTTACGAAGAAATCAAACATCACCCGGAAGTTCTCGGTCTGATAAAGAAAGGCAATGAAAATCTTCGCGTTTTGGGCTATACCGACCATTCCGTTGCCCATACCGGCCTCGTTGCCCACCGGGCAGGTGAAATATTATCCTCCCTTCGATATTCCCGGCGGGAAATTTATCTTGCCAAAACGGCCGGCTTTATGCACGATATCGGCAACTGCATTAACCGCAAATGCCATGCCGAATACGGCGGGCTCCTCGCCAATGATATCTTGAAAGAAACATCCCTCTCCGTCGAAGACAGACTGACCGTAGTCTCTGCCATCTCTCACCACGACGAAACCACCGGTGGGGCCAAAGACATCGTGTCCGCAGCTCTGATTATCGCAGACAAGACCGATGTAAGACGCAGCCGGGTTTGTGACGAGGAAGAAGCCTTTGATATTCATGACCGGGTCAATTACGCAGTTACCGAAAACCGTCTGGTGACGGATGTCGACCAAAAAGAAATCACGCTTCATCTTACCATCGACGAAAACTTCTGTACCATGTATGAATATTTCGATATTTTCCTGCAGCGAATGCTGATGAGCCGCAGCGCTGCAGAGATGCTCTCAACCAAATTTTCATTAAACGTAAATGGCAACAAGGTGTTATAACGCCCCGTTGCCATTTTCTTTTTTCGTTTTATTTTCAGTTTTCCTACAAATAATCTCGTAAATCTTTTCGCAGAGTCTCTTCAATATCAATCAATTTTTGGCATAATCTTCTCGACTTTTCATCTGCCGCCTTATACTGGTTCAAGTACTTGTGCAGCGACTTCGTTCCCATATCACAGCCATCTGTCAGCAAATCCGCCACCGTAGCATCACTGCAATCCATGGTAAGTTTCATGTTGGTCTTCATCCAGGACATTCCCTTGGCCATAATATTCGGGTCCTTTTCTTCCGTATTGTGAAGCCGGAGCTGCTCATGAATTTCATTCCCGAGTTCTGCGTGATGTTCCTTGCTCTCCTGAAGCAGTCCCTTTAATTTTTCATCGCATACACTCTCCAAAATTTCATCAATGGATGTCACTCCCATTTTGGCGCCTGCATCACATTCCCGCAATAATTTTTCTGTATCATTACATTCCATTTTGTTATTCCTCCCTATATTTGAAATCTACTTCAAATTATTCCCGGGAAAGAAAATGTTATGCAACGGTTATATCTTTTCCTGGGGATATGTTAATCCCCAATCCTTCCGCAATCTGTCCATCTGCTCCATCACAAAAATGCTGTCATCAAGGGGCATGGATACGCTTTGCCACTCTCCTTTTTTTATCCTCTCCAGCGCTTCCGCAAACTGATATTCATATCCGCTAATCTGCGCCGGCATTTCTACTTTCTTTATCAGCCGGTCTTCCGTATCATAGACAGATACTGCCGATGGGTTATTGATGTTTTCTACCACAATATATCCCTTTTCGCCGTAAAAAATCCCGGCCCTGTCGGAACGACCGTAAATGCTGTGGGTAAGCACCGCCATCCGCCCGTCTTTATAATGAATCGTTATATTTTCACTTCCGTCCACCCCGGTTTCGGTAAACTGCACCGAAGAATCGATACGGGCTATTTCCGTTCCAAAGTGCATGAAAGCAAAATTCAGTCCGTATACACCGATATCCAAAAGAGCTCCCCCCGCCAAAGCCGGAGCAACCAGTCTTTCCACATGAGCAATCGGATAGGACAAATTCGCGGTCAGAGTCTTTATCTCTCCTACAATCCCACTGTCCACAATATCCTGAATTATGCTCCTGGAGGGCATATACCGAGGCCATATGGCTTCTGCCACATAGATTTTTTCCTTTTCCGCCAACGCCTTTATTTCCTTTGCCTGCTTTGCATTCAGCGTAAATGCCTTTTCACAAAGTACCGGTTTCCCGTAACGAAGGCAAAGTTTCATATCTTCAAAATGCCGGGAATGGGGCGTTGCTATATAAACAAGCTCCACTGCTTCATCTGCCAGCAGTTCCTCGTAACTACCATAACCCTTCTCAAAACCGAATTCTGCCGCCGCTTCTTTTCCGCGTTCCCGGGTTCTGGATGCAATGGCATAGCAATACATTCCTTCCATCTTTGCAAGCGTCGGTGCGATTGATTTTACAATTCCGCCGGTCCCTAAAATCCCCACATTCATAGTTCTTTCTCCTCAAATCAGAATTGCGGGCACCGCCTCAGCAACGCCCGCTCTTCTCGTAATAAATTTTCACTATACTTTAAACTTACTGATTTTCTCGATAAGCTCTTCCGATTCTCGCTTCAACTCTTCTGCGCTCTGTGCCACGAAATTACTGCTGGCTGTCATTCCTTCCGTACTGGAATTCATTGCAATTGCAGATTCCACAATGTTATTGGCCGTAATATGTTGTTTCTCCGTAATACTGTCAAGTTTTTCGGCTACTTCATCCACTCTTCCGATTAAGGAAATCATTTCCTCCACCTGACGGCTGGTTTCTTCTACTTTTCCGTACAAACCGGCAAATGCTCTCTGAGCATCCTCCACGGTTCCCACATTTTTTTCAACCTCCGATACGCTGCTTGCCATATCAGAAATCGCAACCTCTACCGTCATCCGAATTTCTTCCGTCAATTTCGCAATATCATCTGCTGCCATACTGCTGTTTGTCGCAAGTCGTCCGATTTGCTCCGCAACTACCGCAAATCCTCTTCCGGATTCTCCCGCTCTGGCTGCTTCTATGGACGCATTCAAAGAAAGAAGGCTGGTTTCTTCTGCAATGTTCATGATGATGTTAACCATCTCTCCAATCTGTTCCATCGCCGAATCAACTTTAGCAATCTGCGCCGACAGGGTATTGATGGAACCATGGATTCCGCTCATTCCTGCACTAATCTGCTCCATATTGGATCTGCCGCTTTCCGTCATGTCCACGCTTTCCTGCATCAGACTTCTGGCCGCATTGCCGTCCTCATGGGTCTGCCTTATCAAATCAGCAAGATAATTCATCTGCTCTACCACATCATCCGCTGCCAAAGACAAAGAACCAGCATTTCTCTTTAACTCATCCATGGCTCCGGCCTGATTTCTGGAGGATTCCATCAGACTTTCCGATACCTGCTCATTTTCAACGGACTGCTTGCCCAGCCATTCAGCCGTATTGTTTATATCCGTAATCGTCTCACGCATCTTACAGATAAAGCCCTGCATGTTCCTCGTCATAACAGCGATTTCATCATTTCCGGAAACTTCCAAATCCTGTGAAAAATCACCTTCCGCTATTTGGGCAATAACTCCCGTTACGCGTTCCACCGGTTTAACCACCTTGCTTGTAATAGAAATTACACCGATCAAAATTATCACTGTAGCCACTACCGTAACAATCAGAATAAAACATTCCATCCAATGCAAATCCGAAAGCATTTCTCGTTCCGTTATATAAGTAACCAGCACCCACTCCGTATTTTCAACTCTGTTTAATGTAACGTAATAGCGTCCTGCATCGCCATCCAGGGCAATAATTCCTTCGCGACCCTCGGATATCGCAACAGATATATTGGCATACAGGGAGTCAAATCCTTCTCCGTCCAAAGTCTGGGCCAGATAGGTCGCGTCCGGATGTCCGATAATCATCTTGCTGCCTTCGGTTACAAGAAACGCACCGATTTCACCCTTGGATGCAATTTCTCCCACAACCTCCACAACATGATTGATATATACATCCGATGCCAACACGCGAACCGCTTCCGGATAATCCACGCGCACAGAAGCACTAACGCACATATCTCCGGTCATGGAATCATAATAAGGCTCTCCAAAAGCGAAGGAATCGTTATCTTTTCCGTCTACATACCAGTCCCGTTCTACCAACACCCAGTCATCTCCGGGTACCCAGCCGGAACCATCCAGGTAAATTCCGCTGTCATCGCCCATGTATAAGCCGTAAGGACAATTTTCGTTCCGCCCTTCCGTCGTTCTCATATAGGCAAGTATTTCCTCATCATTTGCAAAAATACCGCTTTCAATGGCATCCTGATATGCATTCAGTTCCATAAAAATCGAATCGGTCCATGCGCTGATTTCACCCGCATACCCCTGCGACTGTGCATGCATTTTCTCCTGGGATAGTTTTAATACCATATTCCGAGAAAGAACGAAAAATACAACAATGATAACCAGTACCACAGGAATAATGACTCCGCATAGTTTTAATCTTAATCCGCCTTTTTTCTTCATTGGCATTTCCTCCTAACTACCTTTCTTTCGTATTTTTCTCAGCATTTTTCCTTCATCTGCTTTTTATTTCTGTACATACTATCATCCGCACATTTGTATGTATCTTCCAGCGTTGCGCCGTCCGTAGCACTGTCATAAAAAGCACATCCCTTCGCAATGCTGAGCGAATACTCTGCCTCAGACTGATCCCGAAATTCTTTCATCCGATATTCAAATGCATCAATCGCGCGCTGGGTATTTCCTTTTACATCATCACCTAAAATTACCGCTGCGAATTCATCTCCGCCGATTCGATATACATTTCCCACAGAAGCAAATGCCATGCTTATGATATTGGCACCATCCACAATCATATTATCACCGGCTTGGTGACCAAATTTATCATTGGTTCTTTTAAGGTCATTCACGTCAAAAACAACAATTCCGGCTTTTAACGCTTCTCCGTTTTTCACCCGTTCCTCGATGGCCTCTAATCTCTCCTGAAATGCGGTACGGTTTCCCACGCCGGTCAAACCGTCCTGATAAGCCAATTTCTTTATTAAATCCGCTTTGGCACCCATCTTCACCATATCAATGGTTTTTTCCAGGCTCGCACAGCCGTAGCAAAGAACAAAAATCAAAAGACCTACCCGGACAAACATCGCACTGTCACTGCCGTAAAACAGATAATAGCGCACCAGGTCAATAAACGCCGAAAGCACAAAGGTGGTGATTCCCACCAAACGCAGCAATTTAAAGGACCAGTTGCTGTTTCTGTCTTGTTTACAAAGAGAACGCACAATTGCAATCAGGATGTAAATCCCCGAAATTCCGATAAAAATATGGCTACTCCACAGTGTTTCTTTAAAGTCCGCTATGCCCGTCACATTCAATGCAAAACAAACAATATACTGCACGATGGAAAGACCGCAGATAACCTTTGTCACGATTTTGTTTTTGTTTTGCATCGCTTCGTCTGCATAAAGCACCGTGGGCATGGACATAAGCATCAGTGCCATATAAGAAATCGAATGGGCAATCCTGCTGTTGCCGGTAAAAAGTTGAATCAACTGCATTTCCGCAATTGTCCATACCGATACGCAAATCGCAATCAGACCCAGATATAATAATTCATGGTTTTTTTCATTCCGAATATTGATGGGAAAGTCCGCAATCACAAATATAATTCCCAGGAACATAAGAAAAAGGCTTGCAACCAGCGCAAATAAACGTTCCTGAATCAATTGCAGCAAGATGCCTCTTTCTGCTCCGATGACACAGTTTGATATGTAACATTCCTTTTCGGGATAAGCACAGGTGAACCGAATTTCCACCTGCTTTCCTGCATATTCTTCCCGTAGGTTAATAAAGCACCAGCAATGTCCCGGTCCTTTGTTGTAGAGTATATGCTCCGGATTTTCCTCTTCGTAAATCATTTCTCCGTCCAAAAATACGGAATAAAAAATGTGATGAGCAAAAAATACCATGGTATCATGCTCATCGATTTCTTCCGGCAAGGTAAAGAAAATACGTTCTTCCCGGTCTGCAGCAAAGTCCTGCAACGCTTCGATATTTACCGCTGCTCCGTTTTGATCTGTCCAGCCCTCTGAAATATCGATGGTATCTTCTGTTAACAACTGCACCGTATTTTCCTTATCGGCGGTAATCCACGCATGACATACAACCCCCATAAAGCAAAGCACAATAATCGCATATACAATTGTAATTGTCTTTTTAAAATCCAACACGTCTATGCCCTTACACCCCAGTTATTTACCCTCTATTATAACATACTTTCGAAAGATAGTTTCGATTTCTGCGACGAAATTTCCGCCCTGTTTTTGTCTAATTTTTCGGTAAATTTCAGCAATTCTCTTTTTATCCTCTTCGCTGATAATTCGCAAATCCAGCATCATGGCATTTTTAATGTCCCCCGGTTCAAACTTATCCAAACCGATTCCGTATTCCCTGCGGGAACGATGCAGCAATTCCTGAGCCAGGGGCGTTAGAAAATAGCAAAATACCAGATTGGCAAATTCCTCCGATGTATCATGCAGATACAATCCGTGAAACGTGGTCAGCGTCTTAATCCCCATCTCATTTCTTACAACTTTTACGCCTTCCCTGCAAAATACCGTCATTAAAATCGGCGCCGCTTCCTTCCTCTCCAAACGGTACCAGGGGGTTCGGTGGCGGTTCAGGTATCCTTTGTGGACACCGATTTCCTCGCCGTAGCGGATATAAGCAAAATCCGCCGGTGAGGAAGCCTTCTCTCCGTCAAACAGATACACCTTCTTTCCCTGTTTACAAAGATCTTGAAAGGTCCGCTTCGTAATCACCGCGTCCGTAACATGACGAGACTTCGCAATACAGGGAACCAGTGCTTTTTTACTTATGCCCAATTTCTCTGCCTGCTGCTGACTCATTACAAAGTATTCGTTATTACCGGTTGCAAGCCCTCTTGCCACCGTGCAA
Source organism: Lachnospiraceae bacterium (assembly GCA_015057055.1). Classification (GTDB taxonomy): domain Bacteria; phylum Bacillota; class Clostridia; order Lachnospirales; family Lachnospiraceae; genus NK4A136. The sequence continues at coordinate 12,466 of SVFE01000048.1, forward strand.
AAAGTGGATATCTTCACAAGATTTCGATACTTATTTTCTCCGGGACTATCCAAAAAAAGCCGGCTCCATTTTTCCTTCGGATCCAGTTCTTCATAGGCATATTGTCTGCAAGCGGAAAAACGTTTTTCTCTCCATTCGGCTTCCTCCGTTACACTGATGAACGTAACCGCCTCCTGCCGTCGGTTCTCCAGAAGAAGAATACAGGATGTGGTAATTGCCTCATCAAACAGATTCCAACCGTGGGCAAATTTTATGATGCTTTTCAGCATGCGACTCTGCAAAAGATACTCCTTTACCACCTTCCCGTATCCTGTATTCAAAAATTCATACGGAATAATGTAGCAGCATCTTCCGCCTTCCTTCAGTTCATTCATACTTTTTATCAAAAAGTAAATGCACTGGTTGGAATAACCGGATAAACGCAGACCGTAGCGCTTCTCAAATTCTTCCGTAAGTTTCTTCCTGTTTTCAATTTCTTGAAATTTGTTGTAGGGCGGATTACAGATGATGTAGTCAAATTTCTCTTCAAAAGAAGCCTTCAGATAATCTCCTCGTACCAGCTCCGGGCTATAATCTGCCTGCTGCAAATAAGCCTCTGCCGTGCCCTCGTCAATCTCGCAGGCTGTTACCAAAACCCCGGGATTCTTCCCGGCCAGATTGGCGAATGCACCAAGTCCCACAGCCGGATCCAAAAAACGTTTTTTCTCTCCATCGGCCGTATCTTGCAAAATCGTGAGCTGCGTCATAAACTCCGCAATCTCTTTCCCTGTATATATCTGTCCTAACTTTTTCCTTTTTGTCTTCATCCCATTAACCGGCTTTACTGCAATTTCTCTGGTTCCGCGATTGCATCGTAAACTTTTTTAATTTCTTCTCCTGTTGCCAAAAACTTTGAATACGCACTGGCGCTTCCCGCAGATAGTCCCATCTTGAATGCATGTTTATAATCTTTGCTCTCCAGGTATCCTGCTACAAATCCGGCCACCATGGAATCTCCGGCACCTACTGCATTTACGACCTCTCCTTTTAGCACTTCCATCCCGTATATTTCACCATTTTCAGTCGCCAAAACAGCCCCCCCGGCGCCCATGGAAACCAAAACATTCCTAGCCCCCCGTTCCTGCATTTTTTTTGCATAGGGAATCACCTGTTTCCGTGTGGTTAACTCCTCGCCGAAAATTTCCCCCAACTCATGGTTGTTCGGCTTAATTAAAAACGGATGAAATTCCAAAGCATCAAGTAACAAATTCTTTGTGGCATCCACAACAAACTCAATTCCTTTGCCGTTCAATTCCTGCATAATATCCCGGTAAAAATTTTCTTTCATGCTCCCGGGAATACTTCCTGCCATAATCAACACATCTTTGGATTTTAATTTCCTAAGCCGCTCCGTCAAACGCTCTACGGCAGATGCATCAATCACCGGTCCCATCCCGTTAATTTCCGTACCTTCAAAATCATTTAATTTTACATTTATTCTGGAACATCCCTTCTCCAACTTAATAAAGTCGCATTTTATTCCGCTTTCTTTTGTCTTCCGCTGTATTTCCTCTCCGGTAAATCCGGCAACAAATCCCAGCGCCGTATTGTCAACGCCTAAATTATGCAATACTGTGGAAACATTGATTCCCTTGCCACCGGCCAGCATCTGTTCCTCTCTCGTCCGGTTTGTTTTTCCTAACGAAAACTCCTGTACTGATACGATATAATCCAGGGAAGGGTTGCATGTTAATGTATATATCACTTCCGTTTTCCTCTCTTTTTTTCTGTAATTGCATTATATAACGCAAGCTATTTGAAATCAATGTAAGCAGCATATAATCCGTCATTTTGGTGCAAAAAAACCGGCCACCGAAATGGTGACCGGTCATCATTTTTATATTCTTATTGGATTCCGTAATTTTCAATAATGTAATCCATATCCTTATCTCCTCTTCCGGAGAGGCAAATGAGGATGGAACCGTTATCCATC
>SVFE01000049.1 GCA_015057055.1 Lachnospiraceae bacterium
ACCTTCTTGCAAACCACTGATTTTCAAACGTTATTGCAGGAAATCTATATTGATTCTTCCCTTTTGGACTATCAGCAAAAACGATATTCCCGGGCACTTTCTGTCTATACGGAAAAATTCGGCGCTGCGCCGGAAAGTAAAGTTGCCGTATTTAGTGCCCCAGGGCGAAGTGAAATCGGCGGAAACCACACAGACCATCAGCACGGCAAAGTGCTTGCTGCCTCCATTAATCTGGATGCCATTGCCGTCGTGGGACTTTTGGACACTCCCGAAGTAAAAGTTATCTCCGGTGACAGCGATTTAATTTGCATTTCTTTGGAACACCTTTCCAAAGAAAAAAACGATGAAGGCACCACCGCCGGACTTATCAAAGGCGTCCTTGCGTCTTTCCGGGAACGGGGATACTGCCTTGGGGGTTTTCAGGCCTACGTTACCAGCGACGTACTAATCGGCGCCGGACTTTCTTCCTCGGCTGCCTTTGAATCCCTGATCGGTACCATCGTATCCTCTTTATTTAACGAAGGCTCTGTTTCTCCTGTAGAAATAGCGCAAATCGGTCAGTATGCAGAAAACGTTTATTTTGGCAAACCCTGCGGCCTGATGGATCAAATGGCCTGCTCGGTAGGAAGCCTCGTCTACATTGATTTTGAAGATCCGGCCAACCCCGTTCTCCAAACAATTGAATTTGATTTATCGGACGTTTCTTTCAGCCTCTGCATCGTGGACACCAAAGGTTCCCATGCCGATCTGACGCCGGATTATGCCGCCATCCCTGCCGAGATGAAACAAATTGCTTCTTACTTCGGTAAAGAAGTCCTGCGAGAAGTCAGAGCCGAAGAAATTGTGGCCAATATGCAAGATTTACGAAATCTGGCCGGCGACCGCGCTGTCCTTCGTGCCCTTCATTTTACCGAAGAAAACCGCCGCGTGGAAGAAGAAGTAAATGCACTGAAAAACCATGATTTCGAAGCCTTTTTAAACACCGTCAAAGAGTCGGGACACTCTTCCTTCTGCTTCCTGCAAAACGTATATACACCGCAAAACCTATCCGCACAAAATGTCTCTCTGGCTCTCGCAGTCAGTGAAATTTTGTTAAATAAAAAGAACGCGGGCGTATGCCGCGTTCATGGTGGTGGCTTTGCCGGTACCATTCAGGCGTTCGTCAGAAACGACGCTGTGGAAGAATACCGGACCACCTTAGAATCCGTATTCGGCCAAGGCTCCTGCCATATCCTGAAAATCCGTAAATACGGTGGACGACAGGTTTTGTAACCGTCTGCATCTGCATCGGCATCGGCACCGACATTTTTCGCTAATCCTCGGCAATTACAATCAGCAAATCCCCTTCCGCGAAAACTACCTTGTCTGATTTCAGCGGATTGGTAATAATTTCACCGCTGCCGTCAGCAACCATTTTGTAACCTACAGCAATGTGTCCCTGCCGGGAGGCACTTTCCGTCAAGGTGTAAAAATCAACTTCCTTGCCACACTCCACGTAATTTTCGATGGGTTTCATGTACAATTCGGAGCCGTCTTCATCCAAAATATCTTCAAACAAAGCCGTCAGTTCCCTGTTTTCTGCAATTTGTGTCATCAACAGATTGACGATATTGGAACCGATAACAAAATCATCCACTCTCGACTGGGTTGCCAGTCTTTGATTTACCGTTCTTCGCATCTCACTGGTAATGGATACCCGGATATCTTTCTGTTTTAATACATCCCACAGATAAATCAGATAAAGCAACGTCTTGGCATCTGCCTCTTCCGCTTCCATCTTCATATCGCTGAGAATCAAAACATTATCCAGTTCCTCTTCCAGCAACTCTTCCATCCGCGCACGATTAATAAGAGGCTCAACCCGAATCTCCGGATTAATGTGGCGGAAAGATTCTCCGGATAAATCAAATTCTTCCTCCGTTACCACAACAACCTTAGTACCATCATCCACATAACAATCGTACTCCCGCAAAACAGCAGGAAGCATCGGATTGCATCCCAGTACCAACAGGTCATCCGTTTCGTTTCTCTTACACTCCGGAATTTCCTTTACAATAACACTTTCATCAAATTCCGCTTCTTTACTTCTTATTTCAAAGGAACCGTCATCATCTTCAAACAATATCAGTTTATCTTCTTTGGTAATCACCGTATCCATGGGCGGATTCAGATAGGTTCCGCTGTCATTTCGGATACCGAATACCACCGCCTTGTCAAAGTAATTTAAAGTCTCTTTGAAGGTTTTTCCATAGAGCTGCGGTACATCTTCAAAATACAACTCGTCCCCGTCATAGTCAAACAATTCCACCAAAACCTTGGACAATCCGGACTGGCGGCAGGTATGGGCAATAATTCGTGAAATTGCATCATTGGCAAAAATTACTTCCGCCCTTCCTTCCCCTGCAATTCTGGCCGCCTCCACATTCTGCGCTTCATTGATTGCAACGGTAATAAAAAGCCCCGGATACATCAATTCCTTACCCCGCAGATAAGAGGTTACCGCCATAATCATCTTGATGGACAACGGATCGTGGTATTCATTCACGATAACGGATTTGCTGTTTTCAATGGCACAACGCTCCAGTATATGCGGTTCGCAGGGTGATCCGCTGCGGCAGATAATCCGCGTTGTTTTTGTATCCGGAAACCGCGCCGCGATGGCATCTTCCATTTCTTCCTTTTCCTGCTCACCTACAACAACGATACAACCGTCTTTCTGGTTTTCATTGGCACCGATTAACTCATTTATCAGCGTATAAATATTGTCGTTGAATCCGAGAATAACCGTATGTCCTTGCTCTAATACAACGGATGTTCCTTTTCGAAGCCGTTCCAGTTTGTCTTCAAATCCGGCTGAAATAATACCTATCAAAATACTGGTTACAATAAGACCAATCAGTGTTGCAACCGTCATTATGACAACATAAGGAATGTTGGTTGTCTGGTCCGTTGTCAATGTTCCCGGATCCAAAACATGCATAAAACTCACCCACACGAGTTCACCAATTCCGCCGTTGCCGCCAAAAAGCATTGCCACAAGTCCGGTCACGCAGGAAACACATATCGTCAGCAAGAACAGCAGACCAATCAGCGCAACCGTACCTTTGGACATGATATTATCAAACTGATACTGTAGCTTTTGTTTAAAACTCCACTTCTTCATTTCGAAAAAGCCTTCCCCCCTATATTTTTCTTACTTTCTTCTTTGTAAAACATCTTCAATGGTAGAAAACAATTTTCCTTTTTCCGTAGGCTTCAGCAAATATGCTTCCGGCTTGAGGCTCAATAATTCCGAAACCACCTGCGCATCGGCGACACTGGTCAAAAAGACGATGGGAATATCTTTTGTCTTTTCATCTGCCCGAAAAAAGCGATACACCTCCGCCCCGGACATATCCGGCATTTCATAATCAAGCAAAATCAAATCCGGCTTTTTTTCCATCACCTTGTTGATTGCTTCCATTCCATTTTTAACAAGTATTACATTGTATTGATCTTTTAAAAGAACATGCATGTTTCTGAGCAGAAGCGCATTATCATCTACAACCATAATATTTTTCCGCCCTGAATACCCTATTCTGTAATTATTGTAACTGCTGTCCACCTGATGTCCCTTCTTCCCGGTCGTTATTTTACAACAAAATTGACAATTTTATTGGGTACATAAATTTCTTTTACCAATGCTTTTCCGTCAATTGATGCTTTTACCTTTTCGTCTGCTTTGGCAATTTCCAGCACTTTATCCTTTCGCAACCGGTAGGAATTACAATGGTTCCCTTTAATTTACCGTTTACCTGCACACCGATTTCAACGCTGGCATCAATGGTCTTTGCTTCATCGTATTCCGGCCACTTTGCCATGGAAATAAAGCCTTCCTTGCCAAGTACTTCCCAGATTTCTTCTGCCACATGGGGTGCAAACGGGCAAAGAAGTTTTGCAAAAATTCCAAGGTCTTCCTTGGAAATTGCCCCTGCTGCCGTAATGTCATTTAACAATGTCATAAGGCTTGCAATGGCTGTATTGAACTTCATATCTTCAATATCGTTGGTTACCTTCTTGATGGTCTTATGGAATTTGCTCTCAAAGCCTTCCGGAGAAGCTGCGTCTGTTGCAATATCCGTGAGGGCACATACTCTCTCAAGGAAACGCTTACATCCCTTCATGGAGCTGTCGTTCCAAGGCGTTGCCACACCGTAATCACCCATAAACAATACATAGGTTCTGAGGGTATCCGCACCATACTCTTCCACAATATCAAGAGGGTCGATTACATTACCTCTGGATTTACTCATCTTTTCTCCATCCGGTCCCAAAATAAGTCCCTGGGCAGAACGCTTTGCATAAGGCTCCGGTGTGTTTACCAAGCCCAAATCATATAAGAACTGATGCCAGAATCTGGAGTAAATCATATGTCTGGTTACATGCTCCATACCGCCGTTGTACCAGTCTACCGGCATCCAGTAATTAAGTTTATCCATATCCGCAAATGCTTCTGTGTTGTGGGGATCAATGTATCTTAAGTAATACCAGGAGGAACCGGCCCACTGCGGCATGGTATCGGTCTCTCTCTTTGCATCTTTTCCGCACTTGGGGCACTTGCAATTTACGAAAGAATCAATCTTTGCAAGGGGAGATTCGCCGCCTTCTCCGGGCTCGAAATTCTCAACTTCCGGCAGACGAAGAGGCAATTCTTCATAAGGAAGAGGCACAATTCCGCAATCATCACAATGTACGATAGGAATCGGCTCGCCCCAATAACGCTGACGGTTAAATGCCCAGTCCTTCATCTTAAACTGCACACCGGCTTCTCCGATGCCCATCTTGGAAAGTTCTTCCAGCATTTTTGCAATGGCATCTTTTTTGTTGCTGATGCCGTTTAAGAAATCGGAATTTACCATTTCACCATCGCCGGTATAAGCCTGCTCCGAAATGTCTCCGCCTTTAATTACTTCAATAATATCTACGCCGAATGCTTTGGCAAAATCATAGTCTCTCTGGTCATGGGCAGGTACGGCCATGATGGCACCGGTACCGTAACCCATCATTACGTAGTCTGCAATGAAAATCGGAATTTTCTTGCCGTTAATGGGATTGATAGCTTCCAAACCGTCCAGTTTCACACCGGTCTTATCTTTTACCAACTGGGTTCTTTCGAACTCTGTTTTCTTATTACATTCCATGCGGTATGCTTCGATGGCATCCATATTGGAAAGACGGTCTGCATACTTGTCAATGAGAGGATGTTCCGGAGCAATAACCATAAAGGTTACACCAAACAAGGTATCAGGACGGGTGGTATAAATGCGCAATTTGTCCTCGATTCCTTCCACGGCAAAATCAACAAATGCACCGGTGGATTTACCAATCCAGTTCACCTGCTGCTGCTTAATATTTTCCGGATATGTTACATCATCCAGTCCCTTCAAAAGCTTATCTGCATACTCGGTAATGCGAAGGTACCAAACGACTTTCGATTTCTGCACCACGTCGCTGTGACAGATATCACATTTGCCGCCCTGGCTGTCTTCGTTGGACAGTACTACTTTACAGGAAGGGCAGTAATTTACCCATGCTTTGTCTCTGTATACCAAACCTTTTTCATACATTTTAAGGAAAATCCACTGAGTCCATTTATAGAATCCCTCTTCTGTAGTATCTACGGTTCTGCTCCAGTCAAAGGAAAATCCCACTTTCTTTAACTGGTTGGAAAACTTCGCAATGTTGTTGTCCGTAATAATACGGGGATGGGTCGATGTCTTGATGGCATAGTTTTCCGTCGGAAGACCGAAGGCATCATAACCGATGGGGAACAATACATTGTATCCCTCCATACGACGCTTTCTGGAAATAACTTCCATGCTGGAATAAGCCTTGATATGACCTACGTGCATACCGGCTCCGCTGGGGTAAGGAAACTCTACAAGTCCGTAAAACTTCGGCTTGTCGCTACCGTCCTTTGCTTCAAATATTTTGGCCTCTTCCCAACGGTTCTGCCATTTTTCTTCAATGTCTTTATAATTATGTTTCATAGTAATATATCCGTTACCTTTCCTATAATTCTGTCACCTTTTAAAGTACATCTATTTTCTACCATCTGTCAATACTATGCGGTCCAAAACTTTTTTGTAGGGAGCCAGCATTCCTTCCGTCATTTTGTCTCCCATTTTTTCTTTCACCTTCGGAGAATCCAAAAGGGCTCCCACCAGGTACATCTTCAGCACCGTACCTTTTTGCTTCTGGGGGAAATCATACTGTCCGTGCGCTTTGTAAAACGCATGGTCCGCTTTCATCATTCCCTGCATCAGATAAATAAGATCCCGGAAAATCTTCATTCCGCCCACACCGTAGAAGTTCTGGGGCATTACTATCTTTTTACGGAGCGCATAATCCAAATTGTCTGCCATCTTATCAATGGCAGCATCCGGGTCTTTCTCATCCGTAGCTACACCGGCGAGGAAATTTCCGCCGACCTCGCTCCGGCCCTCTATAATCATCTGCAAATTCGGCTCTTTCCGATAATCACCGCTGATAATATACGCCATGGGCATTCCCATCGTCACGGTGCGATGACCGTTACAAAATTGTCTGTCATCATACATCTTAAACAGAGCTCCCATGGAATGATCCCGGATAGTAAACGCATAAACTATCGCTTCTGCGGTTTGTATTTTCTCCCGCAAAAATTTATCAAAGCCGTCGATGTAAATACATTCCCCGTCCGTTGCACAGTGAAAACAACCAAGGCATCCGCCGCGGAAGGGATATTCCCGCAAATTTACCAGCCGTACTTTTCGTTTGGAAACCGCCCGGAAACGTGCAATCATATTGGATAACTGCTCATCTTCTTCCCCAAGATCGGCAACCACCACCACATCTCCCGTTTTTTCCGAATCCGGCACAAATGCATCATCCTCCTCGGTTACTAAGCTGACTTCGACCGGCTTGTATTTCCTGGGCGCAGCAGGAATCGGTTCATAATAATCCTTCTCCACGCAGCGAAGCACATATTCGAAAAAGTTTACCGCCTCTTTCTGTCCCTTCTCCGTAAGCAAATCATCCATATCAGCAGACAGGCCTTTGATAAACTTCATCTTCATATCCTGACAGTTATCCTGAATATAGCGATGCGCCGTTACGTCATAAAAATGCTTGGAAGTCGTCACCTGGGTCACAAATTTTCCCGCAACCCGCACGCCGGACTCCTTCATAAGTTCTATAAAACGGTGCATCTGGCTGGGCGCGATAAAGGTGTAAACCGGATAGGCAAAAACAATAAGATCCGCCGTCTCAAGCATGGTCTTTGCTTTGGAAAAATCCCTCTCAAAGCCTCTGATTTTCTGCCCCACATGCAACACTCTGTAATTGTGACCGGGAAACATCTTCCGGATATATAACATCGTCTGCAGGGTGATACTGTTTTTCCCTTTCGGACTTCCGTTCAAAATCAATATGTTCATCTTACATAACCCCCGTTTCTGCATCTTGTTTCTTCATTTACATTTCTCATAATCATATCATACTTTTCAAAAAAATGCATTTTTCTGCCTTCCGCAGCATATAATTTTTTCCCGAAAAATGAACCACCGGACCGATTCTGCATATAGTAACATATATCCCAATCAGAAAGAAGGCAAACAAAATGGCTACTTTTTATAACCAGGCGACCCTGTCCTACAACGATGTGGTCACCGACTCCAACATTGTAACCGGCGAAATTTTGGAAGTGCTCAGCGCTACCAAAACCGCGGTTTCCGACACCTATGATATGGGCGATACCGTAACTTACGTCATCAGCATCGTAAACTCCGGTACGTCCGCATTTACAAACCTTACCGTTACGGATAATCTGGGAGCCTACTCTTTTGGTACCGGTTCCCTGCTCCCGTTAACTTACGTTCCCGGCTCCGTAAAATACTACATTAACGGTATTTTGCAGGCAGCTCCTACGGTAGCTGTGGATAATGAACTGATTTTTTCCGGCATTTCTGTGCCCGCCGGCGGCAATACCACCATTGTTTATGAGGCTACCGCCAACCAGTATGCCCCCCTTGGTACCGGCGCTGCAATCACTAACACGGCTACGGTAGACGGCACCGGCGTGCTCAGCGACATTATCATTACGGAGACCGTCACCAATGCCCAGGGCGTTAACCTTACCATCACAAAATCACTGAGTCCTCAGGCCGTTGTAGAAAACGGAGAATTAACCTATACCTTCGTAATCCAGAACATGGGCGGTGAAGTTGCTGATGTTACGGATAACGTGGCAATTACTGACACCTTTAATCCTATCTTAAACGACATTACCGTAACCTATAACGGCGCGGTATGGCCCGATACTAACTACACCTACAGCCAGCTTACCGGATTGTTCCAGACAACGCCCGGTCAGATTACCGTACCGGCTGCAACCTTTAGTCAGAATCCTACCACCGGCCAGTGGACCGTAACGCCCGGTGTAACCACAATTAAAGTCACCGGTACAATTTAATTCTTCCGAAATAATTCTCCAATGAAAAACGCCCGCCTCGGTTTTGTCCGGGGCGGGTGCGATTTTCGTAACTTTACTTTATCCTTGTTTAATTCAATGTTCTTATTTGGCACTTTTTTCAAATGTCCTTCGTCGCATTTCTATTCCGTACTTTTTTTCTTACTAACAATGGCTTCGTAATTCTTCTTTTGCACAAAATTCATCACCGGGGTAGAAAGAATACCGGCTGCCACACCGATGACCCAGACAAATTTCCATTTCAGGAAAATGCTAATCAGCGTAATGACCGCAATCACCAACATCCAATAGAAAAACTGGAATTTCCCATTGGCCTGATTTAACTTGGCCACCACATCTTCCCCGTTTGATGTATGGGGCGCGTTTTCGATAAAATCCACCGCTGCAGAAACACCGCCGCAGGCGCGAAAATCCTCGCTGCACTTTTCGGCTGCTGTTGCGTATTCTGCACTGTGCAAAATTTCCTCTACCGCCTTTTGAATTCCCGCGGCCGAGTCATCCTTTAAAAGTACGCCGGCGCCGATTTCCGCCGTCCTTACGGCAACCGCCTGCTGCTCCCCGGTCTGGGGATACAACACCATGGGCGTGGCCATAAACAAGCTTTCCGAAACACTGTTCATACCGCAGTGGGTGATAAATACATCTGCCTTTTGCAACACTTCCAACTGATTCACATAAGGATAAACCTGAATGTTTTCCGGAAGTTCCCCCAGGTCCTCTTTTTTTACCGTATTTCCGCAGGAAATAATAACGTCCGCATCCATGGCTTTCAATGCCTGTATGCATTTCTGATAAAAGTCCGGTCTATCGTTAATCACCGTTCCCATGGAAATATAAACCAGGGGACGCTCCTTCTTTTTCTCCGGTTTCGCCTCAGAAAAAACAGAGGGTCCGACAAATGCATAATGGTCGGAAAAACTCTCCGCATAGGGCTGGAAATATTTAGAAGTATAAACCACCGAATCGGTATGATTGTCGCTCTGCACCAGGGACAATACACCATTTACCTTATATCCGTAAGGCTCCAGCGTTTTTAATTCCTTGCTGATTCTGGGAAGCCCGAAAATCATATCCGCCATTTCCGCCGGAGAATTTTTCATATACTTTGAGGACAACTGGTTAAACGCAAAGGTACTGGTGGAAACCACCATCGGAACGTTAAATTTCCAAGCGTTTAATTTTCCCCAAAAGCAGACCGAATCCGTATAAACCACGTCCGGTTTAAATGAACGGAATTCTTCTTCCAAAAAATCATTCATGGCAAGGGTAATCCGAATATCCTGAATGCTCATCTCCGTGGTTGACACCTTTTTTAGCCCCTCTTCTTCCTCTTTGGAAAGCTTTGGCAAATACCCATCACAGAAAACAAATTCCGCGCCGGTAGCTTCGATTTTGGTTTTAAAATCCCCGAAGGAATAAAATTTTACCGCATGTCCTCTGCGGACAAGTTCTGCTGCCACCGGAAGCATGGGATTGGTATGGCCGTGAGCCGGAATGCAAAAGAAAGCTATTTTTTTCATTTTTCCTTATCCTCACTTTCCTGAAAGGTACTGTTAAAAAGCCCCGCAAAGGCATTCCCTCTCGGAATCGCAAGACCCCTTTCAATATCGCCAAGGAGCAGTACCGTATCTCCCGGTTTAATTCCGAAAATATCACGGGCCTGCTTTGGAATCACAATCTGTCCTTTTTCGCCGACGGTGGCCGTCCAGGCGTATTTTCCATCCGGTGCGTTCATTTTTGTTCTCCTTTAAAAGTATGATTTGTATAACTAATCATACTTTAATATTGTTCCTTTGTCAAACTATAAAATGAAAAACCGCCGCAGAGCAGTTTCTCCGCAGCGGCACTCAATTTTATTCTTTTACTTGAATGAATTTGTACCTAAAAAACACGATAGAAAGGGGCTTTTCAGCACATCATCTTCAAGTGTAACAAAAGTGTAACAAAACTTCCACATTTCTTTACAATAGATTTTCCGTCACACACTTTTATTATTTTTTAAAAACTTTTTTACAGAAGCGAACACAAAAATCGGTAGAGTAATTAATTCCGCAATTCCTAATACTCTTATCATTGTATCAGGCAACTCAATGCCTACAATTTTTGCTCCTACAATAATTAAAGTTGCAACAGAAAGAATTAATAGACTTATACTCCATATAATAGTCATCTTATTACTTTTCATCTCAGTATCCTTTCTTATCTTTTTGTTATGCGATTCAATACTCTCTTCTTGAAAGCACGAATTTTAACAGCATATTTACTAGTCATAATTGCACCAACGACAACCATCGCAAATGGAATTCCTAGTGTTGCTCCCTGTGCAAATCCATAAACAAATGTACCATCATCTGGTTCAATAAATAATAGAATGAAGAATATTATAAAAGATACAATTCCTGTTATAAATAACCAATGCATTACTCTTGTCATTCTCTTTTTTTCTTCATTGCTGTAATCTGCGACTTTTAACACAGTTTCTTCTAATTCTTTATTCATTTTCTCGCTTTTCCTTTCTCCGTCAAGCAACTCACGCAAATCAACATTATAATAATCCGCAATTTCAATAAGAATATCTAAATCTGGCAAATTACTACCTGTTTCCCAACGTGAAACTGTTCTGCGTGAAACACCTAAATATTCACCTAATTGCTCTTGTGTAAGATTTTTTGTGTTTCTAAGTTCTTTTAGGAATGCACCAATTTTTTGTTGATTCATTTCTATGCTCTCTCCTTTCATTGACAGTCTACAATAAATATTCTTAAAAAAACAGGACACAAAGCGAGCAAATGCCCTATTTTTCTATATGAGACATACTATGTCCACAAATATATATGTATTAACGATAGTTGGAATTCACCTTCACGAAAGTCAAATTAGACTTTGACTACCATTATATCATTCTTTTTAACATGAACAAACAATTTTAATGTTTCTTAATTGTGATGTAGTTGCTCACTTTTTCGGTGCTTTCTATTTTGGTGGCAGTAGTGAAACCATATTTGAAACTACGCTTATTGATGTTATAGATTTCTTTCCCATTTTTGACAATGCCACTATTTTCAAATTCCAACTTGTCACAATTTACACCAATACCATGAAAATGCCAACGCTTGCTTTTGTGCAACTCTGGAACAAATAGATATTTAAAATCTGGGTTTTGGTCTTTCACATTCTTTAAGAATTGATAGACACGATTTGCCAAAGTTTTCAAGCCCAAAGCGGTGTAACAAAGTGTAACAAAAAAATTTCATACAGACAAAAGAAAAAAAGCCTTGAATTTTCAAGGCTTTTTCTTAAAAGGTTAATGCGGAAGATGGGACTAAAACTCCACTTCCGTAACGGTTCCGTTTTCAATATCAATGAAGTAACCATATTCTCCGTCATGACTGGCATATACCACACATAATGCAAATCCGTCGCCCATGCTAAGTCCCACCGTGTAACCGCGATTATCCTCGATAAAAGCAACCGGTACAAACGCTATCGGCGTGACATTACCGCCGTCCTTATCGCAGGAGCAAACCTCATATCCGTTCTCTGTCTCTCTTGTAAAATAAATGCTTCCGTCAAATACCGAAAAGCTCGTTACACCTTCTAAGATGTGTGTATCCTCGCCGGGCATTCTTACCAACGTGCAATTGGCATTGTAAGAAAATTTGTCCGGATCCTTGCCACCATATTCCATCTCAGAACGCAAAAAGTCATACAGATAATATACTTTGCCATCCATAAACTGGGTGTACTCCACAAGCTGCGGAAAAAAATCCGTATATCCGTACAGATATTTTTGTATCCACAATTCCCAGTCCAAGATATGACCGTCTACATTGATATCATAGAGAACCGCATCATTTACATCATAGGAGGCGGACAAATCAAGGCAGTAAATCTCCCGGACGAAATCCTCATCGGACGTATCCGCGGACCGCGTCTCATAGAGAAGTTTTCCGTCTGCAACACCAAAATAGAATCTATCTTCCGAACTATAAATCACATTCGCCGTCCGATCCGCAATAGAGATCTGTACGATGGAACACAAAGATGTTCCCATAAAATTATCACATTCCACGTAAAGGTAACCGTCATATCCAAAAATTCCCTGACAGAAACGGACACCTCCCGGCACCGAGTAAAATACCTCGACTTCGCCCTCTTCATTCAGCCGGTAAATCGTTCTGCCGCCTCCGCCGGTATAATAGATAGCTCCATCCGTATAAAAGGCTCCTCGGCTTGCCACATTTCCCATTTGATAAGCAATCTCTTCATTCACCTCTTCCGGGTGTCCTTCCAGATAGCGGTTCACTTCATTGCACACCATAAAATCGGCGCCTACATTTTTCCAAAAATAAATCCCGGAACCTGCAAAGGCTGCTGCCACCAGTACAACAACAAGGCCCACAAGAACTTTATTACTTTTCTCCATCTCCTCTTTCCGTTTTATGTACAAAACCAGATTAAAAACGGTTGTGGCAATAACCATTGCCAAAATCATCAGGAAAAAATAATCCCCCTGTTCCATAGCCAGTTTTCCGAATCCAAACAAAATATTCATTCCGAGGAAAAGGATTCCGTCCAACGACAGGGTAACCATTCCTGCCAGATAGAGACGGTATGCCATATTGTAGCGATAATAATCGCATACGCAGGAAATCAACAAAAGCAGCGTCCCCAGAATAAGAAGCAGGAGACATACATCCGCAGAATACTGATTTACTTTATCCAAAAGAAATATAAATACGCTGTGATGTAACACACCGTTCAAATACGGAATCCGGGAATCAAACTCCACAAAAAAATCGCCGGTTTTTATTTTTATCAGAAATCCCGCACAAAAAAACAGGAAAAAGCCTTTCAGAATAACCTGTATATCCATGTGCAAACAAATGGGTTGTTTCTTCATTTTAACTACCTCTTTCTTCCTCTAATCCTTCATATTATAGTTCTATACTCACTGCCTGTCAAAAGGCCGCTACAACGCATTCCTCAGCCTATACTGCTTTGGCGTAATCCCCTTCCGCGCACGGAAAGCCTTGATAAAATGACTGCTGTCGGAAAAACCCGTCTCCTGACTGATTTGAGTCATATCAAAATCCGTAAACCGAAGCAAATCCTCTGCCTTACAGATTCGGATAAACTCGATATATTCCTTGCAGGAACGGCCGTAATATTTCCGAAAGCACTTTGCAAAATAAGAGTAACTCATATTGCATAACTTTGCCAACTCTTCCACCTTCAGGTTTTCTCCGATGTGGGCATCTATGTATTCGGTAATTCCGTAGATAGAACCCGCCTCCTCCTCTTTTTGGGCCGCCATATCCGTATCAAACCCCTTGCTCCTCCAAATCCGTATAATCTGCATCAACAAGAGGCAGATTTTGTTATGAACGATAATGTCATAGCCGTATTCCCGTTCCTTGATTTCTTTTTGGCATTCCCGTATGATTTCTCCGAAATTCCACTTACGAATCTCCTCATCCCGCAAAAAAATCGGAGCTTCTTTCCTGTTTTTCGCACTTTTTAAAATCACACGAAGCTTGGGAGCATAACTGTTTTCGGTATATAACCTTCCCACATCAAACTTCAGCACATCATAAATCGGCGGTTGCTTTTCCGTAGCATAGATGGCATGCACCGCTTCCGGATGAAACATAATCATATCGCCTTTTTCCAAAACATAATCCTCTCCGTCGCATTCCACAAGGGCAATCCCCTCTTTTAAATAGATAATTTCCATAAAATAATGCCAGTGAGCCCGAA
>SVFE01000103.1 GCA_015057055.1 Lachnospiraceae bacterium
AACGCCTTCTTTTGAAAAATAAAACCGCAGCGTACGCCGCGGCCATTATTAATCTTTATTCTCAAACTTATCTCGAATAATTATAAAATATCGCCCACATTACAGCCATGAGGTTCACCTTTGGCTAACCGACTTACCGCCTTAACCTTTTTCATGGATTTCAACATATCTCTATGTCTCCAAGAAAGTTTCCGTTTAACGCAAAACGAGTAAAGAACAAAATCTTTGACAATTTATTTTTAACGATTAAATCAAAACTCAAAACAGTTAAAATTCCCAATGATCTATAATCATTATTGAACCGACTTTCTAAGTCAGCATCCCAAAATTCAAACCATCTTGGTAAGATATATCGTAACGTAACCCTGTTACAGGGAAGCCGGATTTAAGGTTTTCGTAATGCAGGCAATATACCCTACGCCACTTCAATAAAAGTGGTCGCATTGGACACTTTGATCTGGGTATCCAGCTCCGTCAAAAGTGTGCCACGCTTCTCCGTCAGCTGCTCGATTTTCTTCTTCACATCCAGCGGGTCCACCAGCTCCGTTGTATTCTCCTTCACGTAGGCTTCTACAACGCCCAACGGCTTTTCGTCTTTGGTTTTGCTGTCTTTTCCCAGGATGCTGAGGCGCATTTCTTCCGCGGTAGCCTGCAGCTGGCTGTTCTTTTTGTCGCGGAACTGAATACGGTCGTTGTATTCATAGGTAAATTTATTGCGAAGTCTGCCTTCAAAATCTGCATCTTCCCCGTAAGAGCCAAGGCCCCTGAGTCTGCTCCTTAAGGAAATCGCGCCGGCTACGGTAAATGTTCCGTAGGATGTGGTGATTTCCGTCTTTGCATTGGAAGCCACGATGGCTGCATCAAGTTTTTGGAAGCGCTCAATCAGATCCATAATCTGCTGGTAAGCCGATTCCGCTTCCTTGGCATATTCTTCCCTGGAGGTTCGCATCACAAATACCTTGTCCTCATTGGGTTTAATGGTATCTACAAAGCTTGCCTTGGCAATCTTATCGGCGATCTTTTTTACCAAAAGGTCTCTTTCATCCAATGCCTGTGTTACTAACATTTTCTCGCTCATAAAAATATCCTCCCTTGAATGTCTGTCTCTACAAACTATTCTAAGGAAGGATGCTTCATTTGTCATTGAACTTGTCGTTCAAAACTATTTTGCCGTAAAACCTCTTACGCCACTTTCTTACCGGTTGTCTGCTCGTAATAAGAAACCATGCGTTCAATCGCACATTCCGGCTGCTGGAGCATATAATCACAGGTTCCGCGTTTTCTCGAAATCGGCGCCCGGTTGCCCTGCACGATTTCATCAATGGGAACCTGCAAAAGTTCGCTCAGCGCGTACAGATTGTCGATGGTAGGCATACTGGTACCGTCAAACCAACGATACACGCTTTGCACGCAGCCAAGATTCAGATATTCCTGCACATCTCTGGCCGAAATGTCACGTGCATCCAACATTCTGCGCAAATTAATCCCGGTTTCTTTCTTATCGATTATAGGGAACATAAGGCACCTTCCTTTCTTTATATGTAACAAACAAAAAGCGACATACAATTACTTCCACATAACATTATATACCTTTTTTCAAATTTGTCATTGAATTTCTGATTCAAAATTTCTGATTTAAAAATTTTCCCATCCCTTTCGGACGTTCTGTCGCCTTGCAACTCCGGCTGCCTTGCAACTCCTGCCGCGTTCCGATATAATAAACCCAGACTATATACACAGAGAGGAATACGCGCAATGCAAAAGCACTTTGAAACAAAATCCAAATTATTCTTATATACATTCGCCGTTACGGCGGTATTCTATATCCTTGCGGGAGGGTATCGTTTTTTTAATACCATGTACTCCGGGGATTCCCTTCTGATGATTTACCAAAACGACGCTGCATGGCAGATTGCCATCGGACGTTTTCTGCAGCCCTTTATCGTGATGTTTCGCGGCGGCATGGTATCGCCCTTCCTTATCTCTGTCCTTGCAATGATTTGGACCGGGCTTTCCGCCTTCTTTCTTGCGGATTATCTGCGCATTCGCCATCCGTTTTACATTGCCCTGACCGGCGCCGTTATGGTATGCAATATCACCGTGGTGGCAGGAAATGCAACCTTTCTACCCACCGTGGACTGTTTTTCCATGGCACTGTTTTTTGCCGTGCTTAGCGTATGGCTGATGGAAAAGAAACGGATTTCCTTCCTGATTTTAGGAAGCCTCTCCCTCTTTGTATCCATGGGCATTTACCAGGCCTATCTTTCCGTAGCCGTTACTCTGGTAATGCTTCATTTTCTTCTGAAAGCTACAGACAATCCGGCGTTTAAGGATACGGCAAAAAATCTCCTTCGCTACATTTTATCCTTCCTCGCCGCTGCCGTTTTGTATTATTTAACTTGGAAAGTCTTTCAGAAGGCCTTCGGCATCTGGACCTCTGACTCCTACAATGGACTCTCTTCCGTAGGCGATTACTCCGACACCGGTATTTGGGCCCTTCTCGGTACCACTTACCGCTTTGTGTTCAATTACTTTGCCTATCCCGAGACCTTTATC
>SVFE01000050.1 GCA_015057055.1 Lachnospiraceae bacterium
TCCTTTGCTAATTTTTGCAACAAATCACGATTCTTTTTATCCTGCATATAATTGCAAAAACCGCCGGCTATCACATCACCGATTCCTTCAATCTGACTGACCTGCATCGCCTCCGCGTCCATCAGTTTTTCCAAAGAATATCCGTAAAATTTGCATAACAGTTTGGATGTAGCCAATCCCACATTGGCAATACCCAATGCATTGATAAATGACGGAAGCGCACAGTTTCTGGTCTTATTGATGCTTTCCATGAGATTAACATAGGATTTTTCGCCGAATCCTTCCATGGAAACAATCTCATTCCGATAACGCTCCAAATGATAAATATCGGAAAAATCATGAATAAACCCTTTGGCGATAAATTTCTCCAAAGTAGCTTCGCTCATACCTTCGATGTTCATGGCATCCCGAGATACAAAATGAGAAAATGCCTTAATCTTCTTTGCCTCGCACTCCGCATTCATACAAAAAAGCGCTTCGGTATCATTAATCTTCCGAATCGTCGTTGCTCCTTTGCAAACCGGACAACAATCCGGAATCTCTAAATTGCCGGAACCGGTTAGATTTTCCGCAATCTGCGGAATAATCATATTCGCTTTATATACCCTGATGGTATCGCCAATACCCAGTTTCAGCTCCTTTAAAATACTAAGGTTGTGAACGCTGGCGCGACTTACCGTCGTTCCCTCCAATTCAACCGGTGCAAAAATAGCCACCGGATTTATCAACCCGGTTCTTGAGGGACTCCATTCCATGGAAAGAAGGGTGGTCTCCCGGATTTCATCGGCCCATTTAAATGCAATGGCATTACGGGGAAATTTTGCTGTCATACCCAGGGATTCCCCATAGGCAATATCATCCAGCGTTAACACCAAGCCGTCCGAGGGAATATCATATTCTCTAATCTGTTCCGCAAAGGATGCAACCGCGGATACAATCGTATCTTCCGTCACCGCTTTATAATCAACAACAGCAAAGCCCTGCTCTTTTAAAAAAGTAAATTGCTTCTCCACGGAATTATGAAAATCAATCCCCTCTGCCTTTACAAGAGCAAATGCATAAAATTGAACCTTCCTTTTTGCTGTTATTTCGCTGGAAAGCTGTCTTACAGAACCGCTGCAGAGGTTTCTGGGATTTTTGTATTTTAACGCATCATCCTGAATATCATTGTTTATCTTTTCAAAATCAGAATAGGAAATAACCGCTTCTCCCCGCAGCACCAAATCACCTTCAAAGGGAATTTTTAACGGCACATTGGTAAAGGCTTTTACATTTCCGGTGATTACTTCACCGACTTCCCCGTTGCCTCTGGTTACACCTTTCACCAGTTCCCCGTTTTGGTATGTCAAAACCACGGTAAGCCCATCCAGTTTCCAGGAAAGCAGGGCTTTTTGCCCCTTAAGCCACGCTCTTAATTCTTCCCTGTCCTTCGTTTTTCCGAGAGAAAGCATCGGCTTTTCATGCGCCTCCTTGGGCAATTCATCCACTGCGGCATAGCCTACATTTACCGTTGGACTATTAGAAAATACAAGCCCGGTTTCTTCTTCCAAACGGACAAGTTCATCATATAACGCATCATATTCTAAGTTGGACATCATTTCCTCATCCTTAGCATAATACGCCTCGGAAGCTCTGTTCAACACCTCTATCAATTCTTTTATACGGGTAGTTTTATTTTTCATTTTTTTCTCCGTCCGAATCCAAATTCTGCATACCATTTTAACACAAATGCCTTCATCTTCCAACCTTATCCGCCAATTAAATCAAAAAGAGAAGCCCCTTGCTTCTCTTTTTTTATCATTCTTCCCGATCAAGGGATATACTAAGATTTTGTACCACTTCTTCCATTGACATTTCAAATGCCGTGGCCATTTCACTGAAGAATACGCGTTCTGCATCCCGCAAAAGACGTTCCTCTGCAATATTAAGCCCTTTGTGATTTTTCCGATTTTCACGCCGGAGGGTGCGAAGACCTACAATCATCCTTGCAACTTCTTCCTGGTTACCGGATTTTAATGTAGCATCCCACGTTTCCTTCTCCGGTATCACTTCCGCCGGCTTTATTCCCTTCAATGTACCTACAATTTCTTCCGCCTTTTCCCTACTTACAACTTTTCTCGAAATTTCGTCTTCCTTTAACACCGGCACGTAAATTGTGCTCCGTTCATCATAAACCGGCTTCAATGAATAATAAATCTTGTCCGGTCCGCCAAAGGATAATGTTCCGATTTCCGTCACTTTACATGCTCCGGATACCCCATACAACACATAATCTCCAATCTGATACTTTTCCATTTCATTAACCATGCCTTTCTCATAGTCTGAAATTTTGGGTGAAGACTAATACAAACGACTTATCCCGAAAATATTCATTTTTCCGTTCCACTTCTAATTATAGCCTTTCATTCCGAAAAAATTCAAGCACAAAAATAAAAAAATGGGATTTCCAATCGGAAATCCCATCCATAATACCGTAAGAATTATTTCTTCTTGCATCCTTTGCTGTTAACAGCATCTTTCAAAGCCTTACCGGGTTTGAATTTAGGAGATTTAGAAGCTTTAATCTTAATGCTTTCGCCGGTCAAAGGATTACGTCCTTTTCTAGCCTTTCTTTCAGCTACTTCAAAGGTACCGAAACCAACGAGCTGTACTTTCTTGTCCCCCTTCTTGTTAGAAAGTTCTTTTTTCACTACGTCACAGAATGCATTCAAACCTGCTTCTGTATCTTTTTTAGACATACCTGTCTGTTTTGCCATAGCTTCAATTAATTCTGATTTGTTCATGACTTTCTCCTCTCATGGTAAATTATTCGATTGATAAACAACCCTTTCTACATAAAACTAGCACTTAATCCCTTATTTTGCAAGCAATTCCGACAAAAAAACTAGATATTGTAGTGAAAATAGGGAATTTTACCATATTAAGTCACCACATTTTGTAGTAATTAACCACTATGTTTCTTCAATTGCTCTCTCTGACAATGGAAAATATACTGCACCAACTCTTCTCTCGCACTCTGTTTCAAATCCACAAACTGCACTCTGGATTCATAGAGGCCCCGAATCTCCTCGTGCTTCTTGCTTGCAAGTACTTTGGCCAAAAACACGTATTGCTTCGGTCTGCCGTCCATCTCCGTTTCGATATGAGTAATTAACATGCTGCCAATAGGAAGTTCCTCATTACAAACAAACCGAAGGCCTCCTCCGCTGACATCTCTTGTGGTCGCTGTCTGAAAACCTTCCATTTGCAACAACGAATTTGTCTTTACCGCTTCTTTAAATGCAGCCGTATTATCCGGCCGTAATGTCAGATAACGGATATCCATGGCAACATCCAGTCGAAAGAACTGACGACGCTCATATTTCACAATATTGGTCAGAAGCTCCGTTTCCACAACCCGAAGGTTAAAATCATTTCTGCTTCGAAGAACCTTGATGCGGCACTTGAAAATCTTGTTATCCAAAAACAGATAACAATCATATTTTTCGCCGGGGCGCAGGTGAATCATCTGGGATTTATGGGTCGGATTGGTAATCACAACCGTCTCATCCTGCAGAACTTCATGCACTGAACTGATATATTTCTTTTCATAAGCATCCGGAGAGTCCAGCGTATATCCGACAGGCACAAGTTCCAGATGAGTACCGAGTTTAAAAAACTTTTTCATTGGTTCCTCTTTTTTTACACAAACACTGCGAAATACAGGAAACACAATCCGTTTTCCGGTAAAAACGCAATCACCCATAATAACATTATGTAAAGTATATCATACTTTTTTTTCAGAATATACTACATTTTTTGCAGTTTATATTTTTTTTATTTTTTATTTATATTTGTTTAATTGATTTCTGTCGAATTCTGGTATAATATAAAAACATCTTGAGCCCCCCTCAAGATAAATTCCGAAAGAATTCCCCTTTTACACAACGGAAAAAGCATGACGATGTCATGCTTTTTCTGTTTTTATGGCTAAATTTTTTCTATCATTTGTTTCTAAAATTATTACTATCTCTGTTTCCAAAATTATTCCAAAACATCAAAGGCACATCCTTTTGCCCACGGACTACCAATATCGCATCGTCCGTGATGATATTCCTTCAGCAGTTCTCCCGGTTCTAATTCCTCACTCGGTTTTATCTTTAACCGTCCCACGCCCTGACTCATCATCTGATCAATGAGCGCAACAATTTCTTCGGCGTCTTTTGTTTCACTTTCCAATTCTATTTTGAAATTTTCGTCTCTCATGCCTTTTCTCCCAAATAAATTGTTTTCTAATTTAAAAATTGTATTATAATTAAAGTATATCCAAATTATACAACACTCATTACAAAATAAAAACGGAGGAACCATGAAAATTTCTCAACTTTTTATCAATAATTTTAAGTCCGTAAAGCACCTTTCCATCACCGATATGGATAATGCTTTAATTCTAGTCGGAAAAAACAGCACCGGAAAAACCGTGATTTTAGATGCGCTTCGGGCGGTTTCCGGTTTATATACCGTACAAAAAGAAGATTTTCGCCGCAATCACAGCAATGTGGAAATCGGCGTAACCCTCTCTGTCTCAGAGGAAGATTTACGGGATTTTCACTCTCGGGGAATTCTAAGCCGCTATCGCAACTATGAACGCTGGCTTGCGGACTTTAAGGAAAAGTTTCCCGGATACCAAAATGATGAAATCTCTTTTATTTACACGGTTAATCAAAACGGGGCCTGCCGTTTTCAGGATGAATTTTCGAAAAACAACCGCTATATTCCGCAAATTTTACCCCGCTTTTTCTTTTTGGACCATACCCGGGATATCAAATCCCTTCAGGAGGAATTGCATCTTTCCTTTGCCTCCAAAGACCTGTTGCAGATACGAAAGAAAAAATGCGTCTTTGACCGACGAAAAGACTGTCAGGAATGTTTCCAGTGCATCGGTAAAATCCAAAATAAACCTGCCGGAGAACTGGGTATTTCCGAACTGGTCCGTCTTCTTCAGTTTCAGCTCAGCCAAAGCAGCAACTCAGCTTTCGCCGAGATTTTAGACGATAATTTTTATAAAAACAGCGGATTTTCCAGACACTTAAAGGCCGAATACCGTTTAAATACCGAGGTTATGTTTGAACCGCTCATTTCCGTTCTCTCCTCAGAGGGAGAAATCCAATCCCAATTTGACGATATGAGCGCCGGCATGAAGAGTCTCTATATGCTTTCCCTTTTGGAATCCTACGTAGAAGACAACCAGGATTTACCTTTTGTCATAATGATAGAAGATCCGGAACTGTTCCTTCACCCTACGTTACAAAAAAATGCGTGTGAAATTTTGTCCGGTCTTTCCAAGAAAAACCAGGTAATCTTCTCCACTCATTCACCGAATATGATTTTCAACTTCAATTCAAGACAGGTTCGGCAGGTTGTTCTTGACAGAGACAACAACACCATTGTAAATCCTGATACCAAAATTGATGTAATTCTTGATGACTTAGGCTACGGCGCCGAAGATATGCTGAATGTAAGTTTTGTTTTCTTTGTGGAGGGCAAGCAGGATCGTAGCCGGCTTCCGCTTCTGCTTAACCGTTACTATTCTGAGCTTCAGGACTCCGACGGACAGGTGCGACGTATTTCCATAATAACAACCAATAGTTGTACCAACATTAAAACCTACGCCAACTTAAAGTATATCAACCAGCTTTATATCAAAGATTCTTTCTTAATGATTCGGGATTCCGACGGCAAAGACAAAAACATGCTCCGATCTTCTCTTTGTAAATATTACAACGAAGATGCCGTGGTGGACAGAAATTATCTTCCCCGGGTATTGCCCCGTAATGTCCTGATTCTAAAGTACTACTCCTTTGAAAACTACTTTCTTGACCCGAAGGTAATGACTGCCATCGGAGTGTTGAAAAACGAAGAAGATTTTTATGAAATTTTATATGCCAAATACAAAGAATACCTCAAAAATATCAGCAGCATGAAAAAACTTGAAGCAAAGCTTGGAAAAAAATTCACATGTCCTGCGGATTTCAAAAAACATTTGGAAGATGTGCGGATTTATGTGCGTGGGCATAACCTCTATAATATTTTCTATGGGAAATATAAAGGAGAGAAAGAGCAGGAAATCCTCACTGCCTATATTAATGCTGCCCCCAGAGAAACATTTGCCGATATTTTGGATGCCATTGATGCTTTCGTCTATTTCGACAATCGCAAGAAAAAATAAAAAAAGCATTGAAATATTCAATACTTTTTCGGGTTGGGCTATTCAATTTAATAATTAAATTTGAATAAGCAGCTCGTAGGGGAATCGAACCCCTGTTTCCGCCGTGAGAGGGCGGCGTCTTGACCGCTTGACCAACGAGCCATATAATCAAGGACTTTCCTTAAGTCCTTGATTATTTTATTATAGAATACTGAATAATGCAAGTACTTTTTTTATTTAATGCTCCATTTTAATCCACCAGATCAAAAATACTAAGCTGGTTGCTCTGGGGAAGTCCCTCCAAGATTCCCAACCGCACCATCGTCTCCGCAATCGTACCGGATACTTTGGCACGCTGACACATATCATCGATAGAGATGAATTTGCCTTGCTTTGCCTCATATTCCAATGATTCTGCCGCTTTTTCGCCCAATCCTTCAATAGCGGTAAACGAGGGCATAATCTTTCCGTCAATAATCTGGAAATTTTTCGCCTTGGCCCGGTAGACATCGATGGGTAAAAACTCGAAACCGCGGGCATACATTTCCTGCACGATACGCATATCCTTATAGGAATCCTCTTCTTTTTTGGACACCTTTTCCCGTTTGCTTCGCACTTCAAATTCCCTCATATGCTCTTCTAACTGCCTTTGACCAAGACACATCAGCTCATAGGAAAATGCCGAAGCACGGATAGAAAAATACGCACAATAGTACGCCAAGGGATAATTAATTTTACAATACGCAATTCTCCAAGCCATCATAACATAGGCCGCTGCATGCGCCTTCGGGAACATATATTTAATCTTTTTGCAGGACCAAATGTACCAATCCGGAACATTATTGGCCACCATCGCTTCTTCCCACTCCGGCTTCAATCCTTTTCCTTTTCGCACACTTTCCATGATGGTAAAAGCCAAAGAACTTTCCACTCCCATACCAATTAAGTAGGTCATAATATCATCTCGGGTACATATCGCAGTAGAAATCGTAGCCTTTCCTTCCAAAAGCAATGTTTGTGCATTTCCGAGCCATACGTCCGTTCCATGAGACAAACCGGCAATACGAACCAAATCCGAAAAAGAGGTAGGGTGGGTATCAATCAACATTTGCATCGCAAAATCCGTACCAAATTCCGGAATTCCCAGTGAACCAAGCTTACAGCCATTGATCTGCTCCGGGGTAACCCCAAGTGCTTCCGTGCTTTGAAAAAGCGACATAACCTTAGCATCATCCAAAGGAATCGTTACCGGATCTACCCCGGTCAAATCCTGCAGCATTCGAATCATGGTAGGATCGTCGTGCCCCAGAATATCAAGTTTCAAAAGGTTGTGGTCAATGGAATGATAATCAAAATGTGTCGTTACCGTATCCGTTGTCATATCGTTGGCCGGATGCTGCACCGCCGTAAAGGAATTAATATCCTCTCCGATGGGTAAAACGATAATTCCGCCGGGATGCTGACCGGTGGTCCGCCTTATACCGACACAGCCTGCAACAATACGGTTAATCTCGCCTTCCCGCTTGTCAATATTCTTGTCTTTATAATAGTTCTTTACATAGCCATATGCAGTTTTATCCGCCAAGGTACCGATGGTGCCTGCACGAAACGTCTGTCCTGCGCCAAAAATTACCTCCGTATATTTATGCGCCTTGGACTGGTATTCACCGGAAAAGTTCAAGTCAATATCCGGCTCCTTATCCCCTTTAAATCCAAGGAAGGTTTCAAAAGGAATATCAAATCCATCCTTCTTCAGATCCGCACCGCATACGGGGCACTTTTTATCCGGCATATCACAACCGGCTTTACCTGCATACGCTTTCACCTCATCCGAATAAAAGTCCGAATAGTGACACTCCAAGCAATAATAATGCGGCGACAGAGGATTTACCTCGGTAATTCCCGCCATCGTAGCAACAAAGGAGGAACCGACGGAGCCACGGGAACCCACCAGATAACCGTCTTCCACGGATTTCCACACCAATTTCTGGGCAATAATATACATCACGGCAAACCCGTTACCGATAATGGATTTTAACTCTTTTTCCAACCGCTGCTCTACTATGTCCGGCAACGGATCTCCGTACATTTCATGAGCTTTATTGTAACAAATTGTCTTCAGGGTTACATCACTGTTTTCGATAACCGGCGGACATTTATCCGGCCTGACCGGCGTAACATATTCGCACATATCCGCAATCATATTGGTATTGGTGACAACCACTTCTTCCGCCTTATCGCTTCCTAAATAAGAAAACTCCTGCAGCATTTCCTCCGTGGTACGCAAATAAAGCGCGGGCTGCTCATCCGCATCCGCAAAACCTTTACCGGCCAGAATAATTCTCCGATATACCTCATCCTCCGGATTCAGGAAATGCACATCGCAGGTGGCACATACCGGCTTATGATACGCCTCTCCCAAGGCCACAATCTTTTTGTTTATGGCAATCAAATCATCCACACTCTCCACGGTAGGATAACGGGGACTGCTGATTTGGAACTCATTGTTGCAAAGAGGCTGAATCTCCAAATAATCATAAAAATCGACGATTTTCGCTATCTCTGCCGGGGCTTTGTCTTCCAAAATGGCCTCATATAATTCGCCTCTTTCGCAGGCACTTCCCAGGATGAGCCCTTCCCGATATTCGAGGATTTTGCTTTTCGGTATCTTTGGTCTTTGGTGATAATATTCCAAGTTAGACAAGGATACCAGAGTATACAGATTTCTTCTTCCGATTTCGTTTTTTGCCAAAAGAATGGCGTGATGATAACGGAGTCTTCGAATTGCCTCACTGGACAAAACGCCGAATTCCTTCAATCCCTTTAAATCTTCAATTCCCTTCTCACGAAGCATTTCCACGAACTTTAGAAACACTTCTGCCGTAGCCTCCGCATCATGCACTGCCCTGTGATGATGTTCATTCACCACATTTAACTTTTTACATACGGTCGCCAAATTGTGTTTCGCCGCATCCGGGAATATACTTCTGGATATTTCCATGGTATCGGTGTAAGTAAAATGCACATCAAAGCCTTGCTGCCTTGCATTATGCTCAATAAAACTGACATCAAACTTCGCATTATGAGCCACCAAAGTACAATCTGCCGCAAATGCCAGAAAACGGGGCAAAATAACATCGATTTCCTCCGCATCCACCACCATGGAATCATTGATATCCGTTAATTTCTCAATTTCCAGTGAAATCGGAACCTTGGGATTCACAAATTCGGAAAACCGTGCTGTTATTTCTCCGTTCTCAATTTTCACCGCACCGATTTCAATAATCTTATCTTTAATCACGCTTAAACCTGTTGTTTCAATATCAAAAACCACAAATTTGTCCGAAAACTTCTGGCCCTTGTCATTTACCACAACCTCTTTAAAATCATCCACCAAATAGGCTTCCACGCCGTAAATTACTTTAAATTCTTCACCGGGCTTCACCGCATGGTTAGCATCCGGAAACGCCTGGATATCCCCATGATCCGTTACCGCCAATGCAGGATGTCCAAACCGTTTGGCCTGGGCAATGATATCCTTTACATCCGATACCGCATCCATATCACTCATTTTGGTATGACAATGCAGTTCCACACGTTTTCTGGTGGCATTATCCTCCCGGGGCACGCGGAAATCCTTAATTTTCTTTATGCCAAAAATAGACCCCATTTCCAGTTCATTATCGAACTTATCAAAGGTCACAACACCACGTACTCTGATAAAATCTCCGGGCCTGGCAAGGCCTTTTAATTCCTCGGCCAGCTCCGGGGTAAGAAATAGTTTAATCTTAATCGAATCGGTAAAATCGGAAATATCGTATTTGATGATGGTTTTCCCGGTTTTTTCCAAAAATCGCTCATCCATGGACAAAATCTGTCCTTCCACGATGATTTCACCCAGTTCATCCTGTACCAGTTCCAAAGATACCGCTTCGCCCTCAAAATCTTTATTGTAAATAACATCCGGATTGTCGGATTTACGCAGAGTTTTGGTAAATTCACCTTTTTTACTGCCCTTCTCCCACTTCTTTTTGCCTTCATTAAAGATGGTCTTCAAGGATTCTCTTTTTTCTTCCGGCTTTTTCGAAGACGATTTTACTTTTATCTCGCTGTCCGAATCTTTTTGTACCGCAACCGGTGTTACCTCTTTTTCTGCAACCGCCTGCGTCTCATCTTCTGCCACCGCTCCAGCCTCTGTCCGAACGGATTCCTCTGCATCACTTTCCCCGTAATACCGTTTACTGATATCTTCCAATCGGCGAAGTGCGCGAAGTTCATTTTCCTCACGGTGACGATTCTTCTCTTCTTTCTTGTATTCTACCGTAAATTTCACTTGCAGTCCGAATCGCTCATTTATTATGCGGTGTAATACATCAAGCAGCTCCGGCTCCTTATTTTTTGTAACAACGGAATCCGGTAAATGAATCAATAATTCATCCGCGCTAAGAACCGAAGGATTGCTACGTTTAAACAAGGTGAAAAGAATATTGTCGTAATGCTCCAACTCCAGAAAAATACTGTCCTCATAAGCTTCCAGCAGGGTTTCTAAATTGTATTGCTCTGACAAAGAATAATGCTCTACGATTTTTACTCCGAAATGAAGTCCCGGCTGAATTTTCCGTCCCAGTTCCTTTTCCAGCGAATGAATGTAATGCTTGGGAATCACCCTGTCATAACGAATATATATCTTAATATTGTATTTTGCTCTGTTTAAAATGACGCGTTCCACCATAACATCACGGAATACCTCCATGAGTTCAGGCCGCAGTGCAGCCTGGGGAAACGTCTCATCAAAACGCTTTTCCATCAGTTACTTCAACTCCTTATTCTTTTCCCCAATTCTCAAGTTCCTCCCGAAGAACCTCAAGTAGCCGCTCTTCCGGAACCTTTTTTATAATTTCTCCTTTTTTTATGAGAAGTCCTTCTCCGATACCGCCGGCAATTCCGATGTCTGCTTCCTTGGCTTCGCCCGGGCCGTTTACCGCACACCCCATCACCGCCACTTTAATATCTAAGGGGAATTCACTGACCATAGTCTCTACCTGATTAGCCAGGCCGATTAAATCAATTTTGGTGCGCCCGCAAGTAGGACAGCTGACTACTTCAATTCCGCCTTTTCGAAGTCCCAAGGTTTTTAAAATCATTTTGGCAGATTTAATTTCTTCCACGGGGTCACCGGTAAGAGATACACGAATGGTATCTCCGATTCCCTGATTTAAAATAATACCCAGGCCTACTGCGGATTTTATATTACCGCTGGTTAAGGTTCCTGCCTCCGTAATTCCTACATGCAAAGGATATGGTGTTTTTCCTGCAATTTCTTCGTGGGCAGCAACACACATCAGTACATCAGAAGACTTAATACTGATGACAACATTGTCATATCCTGCCTCTTCTATCATACGTACCTTATCCAAAGCACTTTCCACTATGCCTTTTGCTGTTACCCCGCCATATTTTTCCACCAGTTCCTTTTCCAAAGAGCCGCTGTTTACACCGACGCGGATAGGGATGTTTCGCTCCTTTGCCACTTGTACTACCATTTGTAATTTTTCTTTTCCGCCAATGTTTCCCGGATTAATTCTTATTTTATCGGCACCATTTTCCATAGCGGCAATAGCCATTTTATAATCAAAATGAATGTCTGCCACAAGAGGAATGGAAATCTGCTTTTTAATTTCGGACAAGGCCTTTGCCGCGGCTTCATTCGGTACGGTACAACGGATGATTTCACACCCCGCTTTTTCCAACTTCAAAATCTGTTCTACGGTCTTTGCAACATCTTCCGTAGGGGTATTGGTCATAGACTGTATTAAAATAGGATTTCCGCCACCGATAATGCGGTTTCCGATCTTGATTTCTTTTGTTTTTTCGCGATATATTTCTCTGTTCATCTTTTATCCTCCAACTTTCTTCGAACGATGTTTTAAGTATATAACAAAACCGAACCCAAAGAAACCAAAAAAACGCACAAATTTTTATCTTATTTTCTACTTGCCAAAACGAAAAAAACGCTCTTCCGGAAAAAGATCACCTTCCCTCCTCTGATAGAAATAAACCTCGTAAACACTTCCTTCTTCCACCGGCAACGAAAAATTAAGGGTATCCTCCGTTTCAAAAAAAGAGCCGTCCCTTACCAGTACATGTCCGCCGTTTTCATTTACCACATCCAAATAGAACGGATGATTTTCCTGTTTCACGCAACCGGTACTTATAAATATCATAAAAACCAATCCCCATAATCCCACCATCTTTTTTTCGGTATATAAAATGTTCCATTCCCGCTTTTTTATAAAACGTTTTCTCCTGTACTTTTGGAGTATGCTTTTTCGCCAAAAAAGACATATAATAATCAGCAGCAATGCAATGACACCGCCCTCATATGACGCCCTTGTCACAAATAGCATTTGCAATAGTATGATTCCGGCATAGGCTGCCACAGCAAAGAAAAAAGTATAATAAAAATGTAATTGCATTTTGGCTCTCTTCTCTTCCTTCCCAAAACAGGCTTCTTCCAGTTCCTCCACCAAAACCTGTCCGTTGGCATATCGTTTTTCCGGCACTGCATGGCAGCATTTATCGACAATTTGGCAACTCTTTTCCGATACAGTCAGTGAAATTGTTCGCATATCCCCAATCCGATACGGCGGCAAAGCCGGATTTACACCGGTCAGCATATAAAAATAAATTGCTCCCAACGCATATATATCCGTCGCCGGCGTCACCCCGCATCCTTTCACCTGTTCCGGCGCGCTATAACCGTAAGTCCCCAGCATTACCGCATCTTTTATTTCTCCAAATCCTTCCAGCGCTGCCCCAAAATCAAGAAGACGAAGTTTTTTATCCGGTTGCAAAATGATATTTGCCGGTTTTAAATCCCGAAACACAATGGCCGGACGTCGGCTGTGTAAATAAGCCAGCATTCCTGCAATTTCTTTTAGCATCCCGAGGGCTTCCTCCTCCGGAAGCGGTGCATTTTTTGACAAATATTCTTCCAGAGAAATTCCCTCCACATACTCCATTACAATGCCTGCAAGCGTTTCCTCTTCCACAACGTCAACGACATAGGGAAGCCTTCGGTCTGTCAAGCTTTTCAGGCATTTTGCTTCCGCCATTAGCGCATCAATCTTTTCCTTGGAATCCTTTCCAACGATTTTCATTGCATATTTTTTTTGGAGAATAACATCCTCCACCAGAAAAACACTCCCCATATTTCCTTTCCCCAAGCTATGTAATACTTTATATTTCTCCCCAATCATCGTCATCCCTGTTCCTCCTTTTTCATTTCTGTCCGTAGATATTCTTATCTTTCTATTTACTCCAAAATTACTCCCCCCGCAGATAGATCGCGCTCATGTTATCCGCCTTTCCCAAACGAATTTGCTTTGCAGCAATATCCCGCAGTATTTTTTCCGCTTTTTTTCCGTTCAAACTCTTCTTTTTTCCAAGAATCTGCCCCCATTCTTCTTCTGTCAGAGCCCTCCAAATCCCGTCGGTTGCCAGTAAAAAGACATCCTTTTTTCGTATCCGCCCTCTTTTTTGATCCGGCCTTTTATAAGCGCCGATTCCGATACATTTTTGCAAAACATTGCCGGAAATCGAATGCTCTTTGGTAATTTTCTTTCCGATTCTTCCAAGTAAATAAACCGCAGAATCACCGATATGAAAAAGATAATACCGGCCATCCACGATTAGCAGCATGGAAAGCGTTGTTCCCAGCCGGAGCTTCCTTTCCTCTCCGTAAGCAACCAATCTCTCATGGACATCATAAAAAACGCGCAGCAAGGCATTCTCCAGGGCTTTTTTACTACGTTTTTTTTCGAGCAAATCCGGCAAGTCCTCATAAAACCAAATGCTCAGCCGCTCTGCTACGTATCCGGAAGCAATTTCGCCGGCATCCATTCCTCCAAGTCCGTCGCATACCGCCGCAAGAACCACCT
>SVFE01000104.1 GCA_015057055.1 Lachnospiraceae bacterium
CTCAAAATTTTCCAAATCTTCCCCGTAATAGTAATGCTTGGAAAGATTGGAAAAATTGTTGACCGCCAACAAATCCCGAATGCGGGAAGCATCGTAGAGAAACTCTACTTCCATCTGGCGGAAACAACTGCATTTTTCGGAATCAATGTATCCGGTATCCCGGCATTGGCTACAGGTATACTCCAAGTCCAGATAATCGTAAGGATAGCCAGCCTCCGTAAGCAGCTTTTTCTTCTGCATTTTTAAATCCAAAAGGTCAAGGCGGAGTTGCTTTAATGCGGCATCCCGCTGGGCGGATTCGCCTTTGGACATAATGAGAAGACGCCCCTGTTTCATGGAAGTAGCAATCACTTGGTCATCCAACTCTTTAAAACCCGGAATGCGGTCATAAACTTCCTGTCGACGTTCCTTTTGCCGGTAGGCATGCGCCAAACGCCGTTCTTCATACACGCGTTTTATACTTTCGTATTGCAAATTATTCAGTGCCATATCATCATCCATTCTGAAAAAAGTAAGCGTTATTTGGCAGTAAGTGCTTTTTCCAATGCGGCAAAATCATAATCGTTCCGTGCATAGTTGCTGAATTCGCCGGAAGAAGATTTTGCTGTTTGCGAAGTTTTTCCGGCGGACTGGCGGGTTGCCTTCTTGGCTGCCTCGTATTCCTTGTCCAAGCGGGAAATGTCTTCCTTGGTCTGTACATTTTTGTCGTGCCAGCTGGATAAAATGGAGTCTGCATAAGCAAAGCGGTTGCGCTCTGTAGCCATTACGGTTCGTTTGCAGGCCTCTTCAATGACGGCAAGAGAAAAATGATAAACGAGAGTCCACTTTTGTATGTAATCCAATTCGAAAGTGGTGGGTTCTTTGGAACTTCCCAGGAACTTCATCACCGAATAAGCGGACTTATCGTAGCGTTTATCGTAGCGACGTGCCATTTCCTTTGCTTTCTTGACCGTGTTAATTCCGGATTCGTACCAGCTGATAGCAACGGATTCGATATAGTGAATACCGGACTGGTTGCGGTCCATACAAAATTGAATCAGATAATCCTCCAAATCAAAGGAGAAAGCAAGCCGGTCGTAGATAAACAGAAGGGACCGGATTTCCTGCGGATTCAAAGGACGGCCGAAGTACTGTTCGGCAACTACCAAAAGCATTTTTGCTTCCGAGTTTTCGCTCAATCGCTGCAAATCCTCTAAGGAGTACGAAGATTTTTCTTTGGCATAGTCCATAGAAAATTTTGAAATGGAATTTCCTGTGGGAAAATCCTTTGCTTCTCGTGATAAAGGCATTTCTTGTTCTCCCTGTGCAACCGGTGCGGCTGTTATTTGTGGCAGGGGAGCTTCGGTTTGGGTCTCCTGTGCCATTTGGACCGTCGGCATCATTTGAGTTTCCTGCGTCATAGGGACTTCCCGTACCATAGGCATGGTACTGAGTACCTGAATTCCGATAATGGTATCTTTTGCATCGTATGTAAGGGAAAGAAGATTTTTCTTTTCCCAATATATCAAGGATCGTATTACATCATTTTCCGTATGATTAAATTGTTCTGCTATTTCCGTAATACCGGTTGTCCTGTGGTCACCGAGCATTCTTAAAAGATAGAGATACACTTTGATTTGAGCGTCGTTGGCATCCTTTAAGAAGTGGTCAATGAAAACATTGGGCAAAACAGTACTGCCGGTGCCTCCGGCAAGCGAAATATTCCCCGTAGTCATAGTGGCGTTCATACCTTTCCTGCCATTTGCGAACGTACTCCGCAAAAGTAACATTTTTAAGTAAGGAAATTATAGCATAGAAATAAAAAAAAGCAATAGGACAAAACCCCGCAAACCCAGTGTTTTCAAGGGTTTTAAGATGCTTGTGGATATTGTGGATATTGTGGAAACAGTATCGACATAAACTGGAAATCTTTGTCGAAATTTGTAGTAAACCCACATAAATTAAAGCTTTTCCCAAGAGAAAGAAAAAGTATTATGTAAACAAAAATATCCACATTCTTTCGTTGATAAAATCAACAGTCAGAATGTGGATAATGTGGACAAATTATAAACCAAGAAGGTTTTTTCCAATGTTTACAACGTCTCCCGCGCCCATGGTTATCAACAAATCACCGTTGATACAATTTTCTAAAATAAAATTTTCAATTTCATCGAAAGTCGCGAAATGGTACGCTTCAACGCCTGCATCGGTCAACTTTTTCAAAAGATCCAGAGAAGTTATTCCGATGGTATTTTTTTCCCGTGCCGCGTATATATCTGTAAGGACAACTTTATCGGCCAGGGAAAGTGCCCGAGCAAAATCATCCAAAAAAGCATGGGTACGGGTATAAGTATGGGGCTGGAAAATGCACCAGAGTTTTTCGTGGGGATAATTTCTGGCTGCATTGAGAGTTGCCTCAATTTCCGTAGGATGGTGGGCATAATCATCAATAATTGTGATGCCGCCCAAGGTTCCTTTCAATTCAAAACGCCGGTCGGTGCCGCTGAAATTTTCCAGGGAAGAGGCGGATACCGCGGCTTCAATTCCGA
>SVFE01000051.1 GCA_015057055.1 Lachnospiraceae bacterium
TCCGGCGAAGCGCCGAATTTTTCCGTATAGACAGAAAGTGCCCGGGAATATCGTTTTTGCTGATAGTCCAAAAGGGAAGAATCAATATAGATTTCCTGCAATAACGTTTGAAAATCAGTGGTTTGCAAGAAGGTTTGTAATTGGAAAATCGGTGTCATGGGATACTCCTTCCGAATAAAGAAAATAGTTGAACTGAATTCATTATACCATTATCCGGGGAAGGAAAGGAAGAGAAAGGCATTGCGATTTTCAAAGAGGCAGGTTTGTGATAAAATAGACAAGTGCAAGTTGGTGAATAAAGGATGGAAAAACAATGAAAGAATTACTATATAAAATCATGGAGCTGATAGCCCGGATCCATCAATATATTATGGGGCTAAATGATGCCTACGAATATGATTTCACAGATAAGGAATTGCATTTTCTGGTTGTGGGGATTGTAGGCTTACTGCTTATCTTTATTATTTATCCTCTGTTTAAATGGCTGGCCAAAAAGCATCTGGTGATGGTGATTGCCTGGATTTATGTGTTTACCCTGGTAATCGGATTTTCCCTGGCAATTGAAATCGGACAGAAAATCAGTGGCAGCGGCGTGATGGATTTTGCAGACATTATGTTTGGCGTGGTAGGATTTCTGGCCATGTTTTTTGCATTTTGCGTGGTCCGTTTTATTTGGCATATGTTGTGTAGACTGGTGCGCAAAATAAAAGAGAGGATAAGGGCAAATGAATCAGAAAAACATTGTGATTAAGACTTACCGGGGGCTTCCGGAGGAGGCAAGGGACATACGTGAGGAAGTTTTTGTGGTGGAACAGAAATTTCAGGAAGAGTTTGATACGGTGGACGCTACGGCAGTTCATTTGGTGATGTTTATGGAGGGGGAACCGATTGCATGCGCCCGTTTTTTCCCGGAGGGCGAAGACGTATATCATATCGGACGCATTGCGGTGAAAAAAACATATCGTGGAAAGCGTCTGGGCGAGAAGATTGTTCTTGCCGCGGAAGAGGAAGTACGCAGACTCGGAGGAAAAGAAGTTATTTTGTCAGCCCAGCTTAGGGCAAGGGGATTTTATGATTTTCTGGGTTACAAGGCTTACGGAGAAATTTATAAGGAAGAGTATTGCGATCATATTGCGATGCGAAAATATTTATAATGTCCCGGTATTTTGGGTGAGAAAGGACAAGGGTTTTGAATAAATCGAAAGCGTTTTTTTGGAATATTATCATACGGGCGACAGGGAGTATCTTAGGGACACTGTTGTTTGATTTAATTGCGCGCAGTCTTTTTCATTATGATGAGAAATTGCAGGGGAATCCGGTGCTTCTTTGGGCAATTCGTTTCTTTGTGTTTTTTCTGTGCTATCTGGTTTTGCGCCTCCGGGACGGTCGGCGTCTGAAAGAAGAGCGTAGGGATTATTTTGCGGATTGTGGGGAAGATGATTGGGAATACGATGAAGCGGAGTACGCAGAAGAGTATGAAGAAGAGTATGTGCGAGAAGAGTTCGATTATGCAGAATACGAAGACGGCGAAGGGATTGTGTATGAGGAATATCCGGCGGAGGACTGCGACGAAGAATATGAAGAATATATAGAAGAGGAAGAGTACGAGGCGGATTACGAAGAGGAATTCTGCGAGGAGGAAGAGTACGAGGCGGATTACGAAGAGGAATACGAAGAGGAATACGACGAGGAATACGACGAGGAATACGACGAAGAATACGACGAAGAAGAGGAAGATACAGACGATGACATCGACGAGTATCGGGAAGAAATTACCGAGATGACGGATAGTGTAAAAGTGATTTTTCGACAGCGCAACAGTATTATGTTGCAGGCGCAGAAAATGATGCAGAGCGGAAACGGCAGTGTGGTGCTGGAGATGGCGATGCATGAAAATAATGAAAAATGCGGCAGGACATCGGAGGAAATACAGAAGCTTTTGGCTCGCTTATCGGAGACAAGAAAAGGACAGGAAGTGGAGCGGATTTTATATAACATTCAGAAACATTTGGATGTTGTGCGTGGTGAGAATCAGAGGGTGTTGTCGCAAATTAATCATTTGCTGGTAAAGCAAAAGGAACAAATACAGGAAGAACAAATGCGGGAGGAAGCATCCTTCCGGGGAGATGAGGAGACGGATGAGTCGCTGTTTCGGGGGTGCAAGGACAAGGAGAGTTTGTCTAAGCGTTATCGAAATCTGATGAAAACATTTCATCCGGACAATGCATGCGGAGATGAGGAGATGACAAGAAAAATTCAGCGCACCTATGAGGAACTTTCTAAGAAGTACCAATAGATACGCTGAAGGATTATTTGTAAAAAAAACTTACGGCGATGGCGCCGGGGCCTGCGTGAGTACCGATGGTGGAACCTACCAAGGCGACGGGCAGGGTGTCCACTTTGCCTTCCCAAAGTTCTTTGCTGTCTTCCACATATTTATCCAAAAGATTCGTGGAAAGACCGGTGTAGCCAAGGACGATGGGGGCATCGAAATCGATTTCATATTTTTTGGTCATTTCCTTGAGCATGTTGTTGCCGTTCTTAGAGCCTCTGGCTTTTCCCAGCATAACGACTTTTCCTTCTTCAATTTTAATAACCGGTTTGATGGAAAGAAGATTTCCTGCAAACGCTGTGGTGGCTGAGATTCGGCCACCTTTTTTTAGATATTCCAACGTGTCCAAAAGGGCAAGAAGTTGCACTTTTTCCCGTTTTTCCGTAAGGATTTTTGCAATTTCGGCAGCGGACTTCCCATCTTCCCGCAGTTTTATGGCAAGGTAAATAAGACACTGTTCGCCGATGGTTACGTTTAAGGAATCTACTACATGAATATTGTCAAATTCCGATGCAGCAAGCATGGCGCTTTGTACGGTCCCGGACAGTTCGGAACTAAGAAGAATCACCACCGCGCTGTCGCCGGCATCCGATACCTTTTGAAATTCTTCCGTAAAATCATAAGGGGTAATCTGGCTGGTGGTGGGAAGTTCGTCGCTTTCAATCAGTTTCTTATAAAAATCTTCTGCGGATAAATTTTCTCCTGCAAGATAGGTTGTATCTCCGAATTGCACTTTCATGGGAAGAACGGTTACGCCTTTTTGCGCTGCTTCTGCAAGGTTAAAATCAGAAGCGGAATCTGTTATAATACGAATCATTTTTTTCTCCTTTCGGAAACGGATAATTTTTTCGTGAATAAAATTAGTATGTCCTTCAAAGCATTTTACAATTCCACGGAGAATAGTTCAATAGAAAAAATGCAATACTAAGGCAGAAAAATAAAATGCGAAGCAGGGATTATATGAGAATAAGTACGGATTTGACGGAGAATATTGAACTTCTGAAGAAAGAGATTCCCATCGGGAAAAGCTTTGATCTGATTACCAGAGATTTGATTATCGGCGGTCGGCAGGCGTATTTCCTGGGGGTAAACGGGATGTGTGATACCACGGTTTTGCAGCGCATCGTTGCGATTTTGCAAAAGCAGGACGGCGGGCACAATCGAATAGAAGATATCCGGGATTACATTATGCGAAAGGTTTCTTTTGTGCAGGCGATGCTTTGCAATGATACGGATAATTTAATCCACAATGTGATGTGCGGACCGGTTGCGATATTGGTGGATGGTTTCTCGGCGGCAATTTTATTGGATGTGAGAAGGTACCCCACCAGAGGAATGGAAGAGCCGGACATGGAAATGGTAAGCCGGGGGGCCAGGGACGGATTTGTGGAAATGCTGCTTACCAATGCCAATTCCATTCGGCGAAGAATCAGAAATCCAAGGCTGACCTTTGAACTGCATAAGGTGGGGAGCGAAAGTATTACCGATGTGGCAATCTGCTATGTGGAAGGGCTGGCTCAG
This sequence comes from Lachnospiraceae bacterium, assembly GCA_015057055.1. Lineage (GTDB taxonomy): Bacteria > Bacillota > Clostridia > Lachnospirales > Lachnospiraceae > NK4A136. The sequence continues at coordinate 3,854 of SVFE01000051.1, forward strand.
GAAAGCGTAATTGAAGAGACCAGAAAGAAAATTACGCAAATGAAAGTTTCTGCATTGACGATGGGAAGTAAAACCCTGGAGGAAATGCTGATTAAAAAAAGTTGGTTTCATCCACTGCCCACCATTCGGGTCACGGAGCGTCCGGATGTGGCCTGCAGCTATCTGCAGGAAGGATATATTCTGCTGCTGGCGGATAATTCGCCGGCAGTGCTGATTTTGCCCTGTAACATTTTTCAATTCACACAAAATGCAGAGGATTATTACAAAAGTCCCGTGGTGGGAAATTATTTCCGGTGCATCCGGTTTGTATGTCTCTTGCTGAGCCTTTTTTTACTGCCGGTTTTTTACTTTATTGTAACCGGGTATCCGGAGGTGGCAGAGAAGCTAAGGCTGGTGCAATCGAAGGAACTGTCTGCAACAGAGTTATTTATCTACATTTTGGCAATCGAAGTAGGACTGGATTTGTTTCGGTACGCATCCATGCATAGCCCCGGAAGGTACTCCGGCCCCCTTTCCATCATTGGCGGGCTCATTGCAGGCGATATTGCGATTGAATTAAATTGGATATCTCAGGAGGTTTTGTTTTATGCAGCAGTGACGTTGCTTGCCACATTGACGATATCCAACCTGGAACTGGCGGAGGGAATCCGTGTATATCGCCTGTTTTTGCTTTTAATGGTTGGGTTTTTCGGTGTTCCCGGTTTTTGGTTCGGAACCGGGTTAATTTTCATTTCCGCGGTGACAACGCCGGGGTATGGCGGAAAAAGCTATCTTTGGCCGCTATATCCCTTTTGCTGGGGGGCGCTAAAAACCTTGCTGTTTCGCTATCCGGCATTTCATGCCCAACCGGACAAAATATGGCATAATCCGGAGAAGTAACAAATGGTTTTTTTACTCGCAATTTTGTGATAAAATGTGTGAGGAACAAAAGATAAAAATGCAGGGAAGACTGCAATAAAAAATAAATGCGGGGAATTGGTATTTTGACCCGTTAAGGGAGGTTGCTATGGAAAATAAAAAAGAAGTAAATTTGCGTAAGGCGGCCATGATCGGTTGCGGTTTTGTGGGTTCAGCGTCGGTGTTTGCCCTGATGCAGAGCGGATTGTTTTCGGAACTCGTAATGATTGATGCGGACGAAGAACGGGCAGAAGGCGAGGCGCTGGATATCAGCCACGGAATTCCTTTTGCCAGACCGATGAAAATATATGCCGGTGATTACAGTGATATTGCGGATGCTGCCGTGATTATTATTACCGCCGGCGCCAACCAGAAGCCGGATGAGACGCGGCTTCAGCTGGTAAAAAAGAATATTGCGATTTTTGAATCCATTATTCCTAAAATTGCAGAGCAGAATGCAGCGGGTATTTTGCTCATTGTTTCCAATCCGGTAGATATTTTAACCCAGGTAGCAATGAAACTCAGCGGATTCGAGGAGAATCGTGTCATCGGTTCCGGTACCGTATTGGATACGGCTCGTCTTAAGAGTAAATTAGGTGAGCATTTGCAGGTGGACAGCCGGAGTGTGCACGCGTTTATTATCGGGGAACACGGAGACAGTGAAATTGCGGCATGGAGCAGCGCCAATGTATCCGGTATTCCGTTGGAGGATTTCTGTGAAATGCGGGGACACTATAATCACCAGGAAAATCAGAACCAGATTGCGGCGGATGTGAAAAATCTGGCCTATGAAATTATCGCAAAGAAGAAAGCCACCTATTACGGAATTGCCATGTCGGTAAAGCGTATCTGTGAGGCAATTATCCGGGATGAGAAATCCATTCTTCCCGTTTCCGTGATGCTTCACGGCGAATATGGGGTGGAAGATGTGGTTTTGAGTATTCCGGCCATTGTAGGAAAGAACGGGGTGGAAACGAAGGTGCCCATTCCCCTTAGCGTAGAGGAAGTGCTGAAATTGCAGGAATCTGCAAAAGCATTAAAAAAAGTTATGGAGGAAAATTAGTAATGTCGATTTTAGTTACCGGAGGAACCGGATATATCGGAAGTCACACCGTAGTGGAATTGATTTCTGCCGGATATGAGGTTGTGGTGCTGGATAATCTATCCAATTCATCCCAAGAATCCCTGCGCCGGGTAGAAGAAATTACCGGAAAAGAGGTGCCCTTTTTTGAGGCGGATATCAGTGACCGGGATGCGCTGGAGGATATTTTTGCCAAGGAAAAAATTGACTGTTGTATTCATTTTGCCGGCTTAAAAGCGGTGGGAGAATCGGTACAAAAGCCTTGGGAATACTACAGTAATAATGTGGCGGGAACTCTGGTATTGGTGGATGTAATGAGAAAGCACGGCGCCAAAAACATTATTTTCTCTTCTTCTGCAACGGTATACGGCGATCCGGACTGCGTGCCCATAACGGAAGCGGCGCCCCGGAAAGAATGTACGAATCCCTACGGTACCACAAAATCCATGTTGGAACAGATATTGACGGATATACAAAAGGCAGATCCGGAGTGGAATGTAGTTCTGCTCCGCTACTTCAATCCCATCGGCGCCCATGAAAGCGGCCGCATCGGGGAAAATCCGAGCGGCATCCCCAACAATCTGATGCCGTACATAACCCAGGTAGCAGTGGGAAAAAGGGAACGGCTGGGAGTATTCGGAAACGATTATGATACACCGGACGGTACCGGAGTACGGGATTATATCCATGTTGTGGATTTGGCGAAAGGACATGTGGCAGCACTGTCCATGATAGAGAAAAAAGCGGGCTTAAAGATTTATAATCTGGGCACCGGAAACGGCACCAGTGTGTTGGAATTGGTCAAGACATTTGAAGAAGTGAACGGGGTGAAAATTCCGTACGAAATCATGCCCCGCCGCGCCGGAGACATTGCAACAAACTACGCAGATCCTGCACTGGCAAGGGAAGAATTGGGGTGGAGTGCAACGCTGGACATCCGCAGGATGTGCGAGGACAGCTGGCGTTGGCAGAACAACAACCCCAACGGATTTGAGAATCCGTAAAAATCAGAAGATATCGTCTTTTAAAGCGAGGTAGGCGGTTTCACCCATTTTTCGATAGGCGTCCCGACTGGGATGCAGGTGATCTCCGCTGTCAAAGCCCTCAGCAAAAGATTCCGGTTTATCCGGATTTCGGACTGCTCTATCAAAGTCAATGCAACCATCCGCCAGGTCGGTCTGACGCATCCAGTCGTTTAACTTGCAGCGAAGGTCTTCCCGAAACGGTGCGTCGGTGCGCCAGCCGCGGATGGGCAAAAGTGTTCCGAGATATACACGGTAACCAAGAGCCCTGGATTCTTTTATGTAATACGTAAGGCCTTCAATCAAATCCGCCAATGTGGGCATGTCGCTCCAGGGGCGGAATTTGTTGTGTTCCACACCTACCGGGTGAATGATATCGTTGATGCCGTGCTGGATGACAATGATGTCCGCGCCGTTTACCGGTGCTTCGTGGGGAAAACGGATATCCCCCTTCAGACCATAACTGTCATATACGATGTTGTCGTATTGGCGTAAAATGCGTGTGCCGCTGGCGGCTCTTCGGATAATGGCCGTGGAATCGGAACCGTTTTCAAGGGCATAGTTCATAAAATAGTCCGGCCAGTCCTGGGCGGTGATGGAATCACCAAAGCACACAATGCTATGGGCTTTTGCGTGGGTAAGAACTTCCACGGTGCTGAGAAAATAGTAGCAGTCGGTTTTGTTGGAAGTTTTTTCAGGAAGCTGCACGGCACGGGTTTGGTCGCCGATGGAAAAGTGTCCGCCGGACAAAGGTCCGGTGATGATGACACCGGAGCGCATTTCCGTAAAATCGGCAAGATAAAAGCTGACCGAAAACCAGTCGCCGGTGCTGATAGGATAATCCGTGGCATCGCTTACGACGGATTTTCCGGCAGGGATGGTAACGGAAGGATTGCCGCCAAAAGTTACGTCACGGCATTCTCCGGTGAAAACACCTGTTTCGTCGGAGGGAGCAATGGTGACACGGTGAATGGTAACTGCTTCGTTGCCGCAAAAATTATCCAGTGTCAGACGGATTTGTTCCCCTGTAAGCATGGATTTAATCGGATAACGGAGGGTTAAGTTTTTGGCGTAGTTCTCCGGCTTTCTATGGGTTATGGAAATTGCGTTACCAAAAGAGGCAACCCATTTTTTATTTTCAGGTATCATATCGGATTTGTTCATTTTCTTATTCCTTTCGCGGGGCGAGATGGGCATCTTTCGCCAACCACATTATAAAGGGAAAGTGAAAATCTGTACAGAAGATTCTGAATCAGGAAATTGAAATAAAGGAAAGAAGAAATGAAATTTGACAAAAATCAGGTAAAAAAAGTATTTGCGGAGTATACGAAGAATTATGATATTTCCGATCCGAAGGTGAGTTTAAAGGTAGCGCATACTTACCGGGTCAGTGAACTTTGCAGACGCATTGCAAAGTCGATTTCGTTGCCGGAAGAAGATTGCGATATAGCATGGTTTTGCGGGATGCTGCATGATATCGGCCGGTTTGAACAATTGCGTATATACAATACATTTATTGATTCCCAGTCGGTAAATCACGCACATTTAGGCCACCGGATTTTGTTTGAAGAAGGCAGGATAAATGATTATCTGGTTGAATGCCCGGAGGATGGGAAGGATGCCGAAGATGCGGATTTGGAAATTGTAAAAAAAGCAATTTATTACCACAGTGATTATCGTCTTCCGAAGGAACTTGATGACCGCACAAAAATGTTTTGCGATATTTTACGGGATGCGGATAAAATCGATATTCTCAGGGTTAATGTGGAGACACCGCTGGAGGATATTTATAATGTGACCACCAAGGAGCTAAGGGGGTGCGCTGTGACACAGGCAGTGATGGATAATTTTATGGAAGGTCATGCAACTCTGCGTTCTTTGAAAAAGGCTCCGGTGGATTTTGTGGTAGGGCATATTTCCCTTGCCTTTGAACTGGTTTATCCGGAGAGCCGAAGGGCGGTAAAAGAACAGGGATACCTGGACAAATTGATGCATTTTTCTTCCGACCTTCCGGAAACCGAAGAACAATTTGTGCTCATAAGGCGCAGAATGGCAGAGTTTTTGGGGGAAGAATAGGACAAATAGCCAAATGACGGGGACTTCCGCGGACAAAACGTCGATTCTCCTAGAAAAACCACAATAAAATGTGGTTGGCCAAAAAATAAATACAAAATATATGAAAAAGGGATACCATTTCTCTGAAAAATGTGTATAATGGAAAAGGTAGAGATTATTCACAAGTAGGGGAGAAGGTTTGTGAGAAACAGAGGGTACAAATTTATCATAAAGAGCAGTCCGGAAGGGTACTGGTTTTTTTGCATCAATGCGACCTGGATTAACGATATGCTGAAGGAACGAGGGATTCGCCCGAGGAAATTCAAAGAGCTTACGTGGGAAGATTTAGCAGAGGTTACGGAGTCGGAAGCAAAGAAACGGCTGTTTTCGGAATTACAACCCAAGAATTTCTGGCAGATGTGCGATACGCTGGCAATTACTTATGCGGTTTATGATCTTGGTGACAGTCAGAGAGTGTATGAGAACGATTGGTTTTATCGTTATCCCATTTTTACAAGGGAAGATATTTATGAAATCCTTCTGGATGAAGGATTCCGTGAAGAAGATGCCCTCCGTGTTATGGAGTTTGTCAGACGGGGTGGCAGCATGACCAACAATTTAAATATGAATGAATTTTTGGAATTATATGATGTGCCGGATGGACTGGCCTATGCCATCGGAATGTGTTTGAAATTGCCTTCCAGAGAAAAAGTGGTGATGGCAACCTTGGACCTGATTGAAAAAGCAATGGAAAGAAAACGGCAGAAAAATCCCAAAGAAGAACCAAGATAAAATAGGAATACGATATAAGTCAGCGCAGTCAGATGGATTGCGCTGTTTTCATTTGAAAACCGGAGGATGAGACGACGATAGATGGAAATGACGGCCTTTTGGGAAAATAGTTTTTGGCAGAATAATAAAGAAATGATTTTCGCGGTGGCGTTGCTGGTTGGTTTAATTTTGCTTTGGCGCATTGCATTATATATAAAGTTTACCTGGTACCGGTTTATGTCCATGAAACGGGTAGATGCTATGGAAGGTACCGAATTTGAAGAATATCTGGCCTATCTGTTTCGCCGGGACGGGTATCGCGTGCGGCTTACCAAGGCATCGTCGGATTTTGGTGCAGATTTGATTTTGTATCGGGAGGAAGAAAAGATTGCGGTGCAGGCCAAGCGGTACGGAAAACCGGTAGGCGTGGCGGCGGTGCAACAGGTACTGGCGGCCAGACAGTTTTATGAATGCACCGGGGCCATGGTAGTTACCAATATGAGTTTTACCCGTCAGGCAAAGCAATTGGCGGCAGTGAGTGAAGTAACCCTTTTGGACAGGGAGGATTTGTTGCTTATGATGGGAAAGAAAAAAGAAGGGGAGGAAGACGCCCGGCCGGATGAACTGCAAGAGGACGGATTGGATATCGCTTTTCACGCAAAGGTATCCCACCCGAAGGAGGAGTTTTTGTCAGAAAAGATGGTGTATTCCATTTTGCAGGAAGCCCTGGAGGACCACGGATATTCGGTTGACGGAGATTGATTAAGGATGGAGAAAAAACAAACGCTGGCAAAGGAAATCCTCCTTTACGGAAAGGAAGAAATATTAGTGGCCTATGCCTTTTTCGGAATTGCCTTTTCTGAAATGGCTATTTTGTGCCACTCCGAATGTGAGGAGCCGGGACTGACCGAAAAGGGCTACGAAATTCCGGAAGAATATGTAATCCGGCAGTTTCAAAAAGAAAAAAACAAGGTTACCAGAACCTTGCTTCACGGGTTACTTCATTACATTTTTTCACATGATTTTACCTTTTTTCACACAAAGGAAGAGCAAAAACTGTGGCAGGCGGCAACGGATTTTGTCACGGAAGATATTGCGATGGAATTAATGGGCGATGACGCAGGGCTTTCGGAGGATTCTTGTAAAAAGGAGATTCTTAAACCATACAAGGAAAAAGTGAGGCCTTTTACCGCGGAATTGCTTTATGATTATCTGCGGGAAAATCCGGGGGAAGTACCCGGGGAAAAAACCATGCAGATGTTTGCATTGGACGGACATGGAATGTGGAACGGGGGAGCGGTCTCAAAGGAAGAAAAAACAGCCCGGAAAAAAGTCGGCACAAAAATAAAAAACGGAATGGAAATGTCGGCAAGGGAGAAAAAGGATTCTTCCGGACTGATGCAGAATCTGCGGGCTGCAGTGAGAGAAAAACAAAGTTATGCCGAATTTTTGCGCCGCTTTGCATCTCCCGTGGAAGAGCGCAAATTAAGCGAAGAAGAAATGGATTTGGTTTATTACACCTACGGGCTTTCCCTGTTTGGAAATGTGCCTTTGGTGGAGCCGTTGGAATACAGTGAGAACAGAAAAATCAGGGATTTTGTCATTGCCATTGATACCTCCGGTTCGACGGCGGGCAGGAAGGTGCAGATATTTTTGGATAAGACCTATTCTGTGCTGAAAACATCGGAGCGCTTTTCGGAGGAGATTTGTATTCACATCCTGCAGTGTGATGACCGGGTGCAGAAGGATACGGTTATCAGAAGCCGCGAAGATTTAGATAAATACATTCAGGGACTCACCATCAGCGGATACGGAGGTACGGATTTTCGACCGGTATTTTCCCATGTGGAAATGCTACGGGAAAAAGGGGAATTACAGAATCTGAAGGGACTTCTTTATTTCACGGACGGAAGAGGCATCTACCCTTCCGGTTATCCGGGGTATCCTGCGGCTTTTGTATTTACAAGTCAGGCGGATGCAGAGGCGCCGGTGCCGGCCTGGGCGATGAAGGTCTATTTTGAGGAAGAGAATCCGGAAGAAGCGTCGGTTAAAAAAGAAAAGTCCGAACCGGAGAAATATGAAGCAGAAAAGTCGGAGGAGCAGGAATGAATATTAAAGAAGCAAAAAACGAGATAAAAAATGCGGTGCGTTTGTACCTGAAAAAGGAAGATGGTGTGTATGTTTATCCGGTGGAATCCCAGCGTCCGATTTTTTTGCAGGGTGCGCCGGGAGTCGGAAAGACTGCGATAATGACGCAGATTGCCGAGGAAATGGATATTGCCATGGTATCTTATTCCATGACCCATCATACCCGCCAAAGCGCCTTGGGACTTCCCGTAATCAGGGAAAAGTCCTTTGGAGGAATGGAATGTCAGGTTTCGGAATATACCATGAGTGAAATCATTGCTTCCGTGTACGAGACTATGGAAAAAAGTGGGAAGAAGGAAGGTATTTTGTTTTTGGATGAGATAAATTGTGTGTCGGAAACGTTGGCGCCCTCCATGCTGCTTTTTTTGCAATACAAAATTTTCGGTTCCTTTTCTTTGCCGGAAGGCTGGGTTGTGGTTACAGCGGGGAATCCGCCCCAATACAACCGGTCGGTCCGGGAGTTTGATGTGGTGACTTTGGATCGTATGCGTGTCATCTCCGTGGAAGAGGATTTTGAGAGCTGGAAGGAATATGCTGTGGGCGCCGGCGTGCACCCGGCCGTGCTGTTGTATTTGGACAAAAAGAAGCAGCATTTTTACATGGTGGAAAACAAGGCATGGGAGAAAAATTATGTGACCGCCCGGGGCTGGGAGGATTTGTCCGTAGTTCTTCGTCTGTCAGAGAAAGAGGGAATTGCCGTTACGGAGCATCTGGTGTTCCAGTACCTTCATCAGGAGGAAGTGGCAAGGGAATTTTTTGCTTATTACGATACGTTTCGTAAACTTCGGGATAAGTATCCTGTAAAAGAGATTACGGAAGGAAACGCCGGAGAGATGACCAAAGAGCTGGCCAAGAATGCGCCCTTTGATGAACGGCTCGCGTTGGTGCAGTTTTTGTTGGATGAATTGGGAGAAAAGACCGGAGTGATAAACGCGAAGGCAACCCGTCTGGCTTCCGTGGCAAAACTACTGGCGAATAAGAATGCTTCGGGAGATGCACTGCTGCGGGGACGCATAAAAGAAAATGAAGAGCGTATGCAGCAGCTTCTGGCCGCCGGTGTTTTGTCACTTAGAGAAAAGAAAAAACTGGTGCAGGAAAATGAGTTTATTGAAGTAATGTTGGCACAGCGTGGTGAAGAGGAATTTGCGCCCTATATTAACGGAGAGCTTACCAAGGCACAAAATGAGGTGGCCGGTATGAAAAAGATGCTGGAAACCGTTATGGTTTTTCTGGAAGAAATTTATGGCAACGGCAGTGAAATGCTTATTTTTGTTACGCAGCTGAGTTTAAACCGGGAAACTGCCGAATTTCTTTTGCTGTTTGGAAGTGAGGCATACAACGAAAAGAGCAAAAGACTTCGCTTATCGGACCGGGGAGAAGCGTTACTTCGCCGG
>SVFE01000052.1 GCA_015057055.1 Lachnospiraceae bacterium
ATAAAATGGCATTCTGCCGCCGTCATATTCCTGCACAATGGTAAATGTCGGTGAATTAATCCATTCATCCAAATCAAGTCCCATGGCAATTCCCTGGGCAAATACGGTTTTCCCCACACCCAAATCGCCGTTTAACGTAATCACCGTTCCGGGCGCAGCTTCCTTCGCCAATTCCTGTCCCAGTTTTTGCGTCTCTTCCGGTCGGAAGGTCTCTACTATTCTTTTCTTCATTCCCGGCCTCCCATAACCTTTCCTGAAATCTTTTGTTTCCTTACTAAAAACGGATTTTCACTTTTCCCGGTTCCATATTTTCCGCAATCACTGCAATCAGCGCCGGCAAACGGTCTTCCAATTGTTTCCGGGGAAAAATACTGGCATTGGCTTTTCCGGTATATACCACGATGCTCTGTTTTGTAGATACCGCTTTCGTACACTGTTCCCAAGCCACCTGCTGCGTGGTATCGTCCTGAGAAACCGTAATACCGTTTTCATCCACGTTATAATGAAGCGGCTTTTTAAAACTTTCTACATTCTGCATTTGCAAAGCCGCACGATAACGAAGATTAATCGGCAAATACAAAATCAGAACCGCACCAATAATCAGATATAAAACATAGTTTGTTTTCAGAAAAAACAATATTCCCAAGACGCCAAAACAAGTTCCCAAAATACCGGATGAACCTGTATAGGCATGATTAATCATATAGTCGTACAAGATTTTGGAATCCATCGTCACATCAAAAGAGACGGACTTGTTTTTTTCCTCACTCATTTCCAACGCTCCTCCTACTTTTCCTAAGCAAAATAAGCCTAATATATAATAACAAGAATTGCATCGAAACGCAATTCTTGTTATCTAAAAAATTACTCTATGTCATTTAACTAAAATCCGAAGACATTCCGTCCTACTCATGTCTGAGTGCTTCAATAGGACTCATCTTTGCTGCTTTCCGTGCCGGATAAATTCCAAAGAAAATACCCACACAGGAAGAAAATAAACTTGCACCCAATACCGTACCAACCGTAACGGATGCTTTAAATCCAATCAGGCTTCCGGCAAGGGAGGCCCCTGCCACGCCAAGAATAATACCGATAATACCTGCAATCAATGTAATAATTGCAGATTCGCATAAGAACTGGAACATAATAGAGCCGGTTCTCGCTCCCAATGCTTTCCGGATACCGATTTCCCTGGTTCTTTCCGTTACGGATACCAGCATGATGGTCATAACACCAATACCTCCTACCAGAAGGGATATAGCCGCAACAAATACCACAAACAAAGTTACCATATCCAGTACCGAATTGATCTCTCCCAAAACGGAGTTGAAATCCTGTACATCAATGCATCCCTTTCCGCGGCAATCATGTCTCGCCTCCAAAAGAGCAAGCACCTGGGATGTAATCACCGATGTATCTACCATCGGCTCACTGAATATATAGAAACCGTCATATACCATTTCCCCGCCATAGCCAAGCATCTGAAGGTAAGTACTTTCCGGAACTTCCACTTCCACATCATCATACATATACATCATATTGTACATGGCGGATTCGTTGTTTTTTCGCACACCCACAATAGTAAAATCCCTGGTCTGTCTTCCCAGTGTCAGTTCCACCGTCATTCCCACTACATCTGCCGTACCAAAGAGATTAATTGCGCTGTTTTCGAGGATTACACAAACGGATTTTCCGTCCAAGTATTCCTCTCTGGTAAAATATCTTCCGTAAAGTAACTCATCCTTAAAATAGTATTGCAGGCTTTCGTTGCCCAAATAGGCATAGGCTGTAAATGTTCCCTTACGGCTGGTTGCCTCGCCGTATATGCCGGCCATGGAAGTAGCTCCGCGGATACCGTCAATCTTTTCCACCAGCACATCCATATCTTCACTTGTAAACTCGATTATGTCTTCCGCATCTTCCGATTCTCTTGCCGAAATGTAAATCTGTCCGCCGGCAATATCACTGAGGGTCCCGGTAATCTCAGCCGAAATTCCGTTTCCCACAGAAATAATCAAAATAACCGAAGATACACCGATAATAATTCCCAACATGGTCAAAAACGTACGGACCTTGTTGGAACGGATATTCATCAGCGCAAGTTTGACATATTCCCACAATTGTGCCATATGCGCCTCCTATTCCGCATCGTCAGATGCAGCATCTTCCGAATCCTCAGCGTCTTCCGCAGGCAAAAGATCATTCATCACGATTACGGCGACTCCGTCTGCCAAACCGGCAGAGATGGTGGTTACCACTTCATCGCCTTCTTCCAGACCATCCAATATCTCAATTTCTGTACTGGAAGAAATACCGGTAGTTACGTAACGCACATGAACCACACCATCTTCAACCACATAGCAAAAGTCTCCCTCACGGCTGGTATTTACCGCCTCAACAGGAACAACAAGAACATCTTCCGCTACCGCTGTGGTAATGGTTACTTTCCCGTCTATGCCAAGAAAGATATTTTCATCCGGATTATCCACACTGATTTCCACATTTACCATTGTTGAACCACTGCTGCCGGCAGTTGCCATATGGTCAATTCTGGAAACTTCTCCGTTATAAATATTACCGGTAATGTTTATTTCCGCACTCTGACCTACCGCCAAATCTTCCAAATCATATCTGGTTGCGCCGTAAACCACGCTGATATCTTCTGCAGAGGATACTTCAATCAAAAGGGTTCCTTCTGCTGCCGGCGCGCCTTCCATGGCACTTACCGCAGTAACAATACCGTCAAATTCTGCTATTACTCCGGTTTGTGCCGCCAATAAATCATCCAGTTTTGCCTGAGCCTGCAAAGCTGTCAAATCATTGCTTGCATTAATGGAACTTACGGTATTGCCATTCATAATTGCCGCTTCCGCCGCATCTCTGTCTGCTTCCGCAAGTCTTAAATCTGCTTGGAGATCCGCTAATATTTCATTTGCTAATTCCAACAACTCATCTTTGTTTTCAGAAGCTTCAAAGTTTTGCAAAAGAGACTGTTCCGTAGACAACTGCTGAAGACGCATGTTGTTGGAAACAATCAGATTCCGGTAATAACTGATTTCCGATTCTCCTTCAACCGGATCTGCAATGTCGTCAATTTCTCTCTGATAAGAAATATTTTCAATATTGATTTGTTCGATTTCACGAAGAATCTCTTCCTGTCTTGCTTCCCGTTCGGAGGCAATGCCATCTTCCAACGCTTCAATATAAGCTTCCTGTTCTTCAATCAGAAGTTCAAAATTGGCCACATCTGCTACGGCCTGATTGTAAGTTGTCTGATTTTCATAGTTTTCTTCCATCGTTGCAAGATACTCTGAATTGGAAGACTGGAGCGAAAGATTGGTCTCGGCAATTGCCAATTCCAAATCTGCTGCATCATATGTAACCAGCACATCCCCGCTCTGTACCATATCACCGGCCTGCACCAGCACGGAATCTACAGTAGCAGTTGTTACCGCATAATATCTTACTACCTCATCGCTTTGCACCGTACCGCTCCCGCTAATCTGCGCCGTAATCGTGCCGCGGGTAACTTCCTGCGTCGTAACCATTTCCACCTGCTGTTCGCCGCCGAAAAGATTTCCGACAATAATCAATCCTACAATAATTACAACAATTACTATAATAATAATTCGTTTTTTCTTTTTACTCTTCACTTTCGCCATCGTATTCACCCTCCACAAATGCCGGATTCATATAATCCTGCTCTATTTTTCCGTCTCTAATCTTAATAATTCGCTGCGCCTGATTTGCAATTTCATTATCATGGGTAATCAGTACTACAGTACGCCCCTCCGCATGCAATTTCCTGAGTATCAGCAATATTTCCGTACTGGACGCCGAATCTAAGTTACCCGTAGGCTCATCCGCCAGAATAATCGGCGGTGCCTGTGCAATTGCTCTTGCAATGGCAACACGCTGCTGTTGACCGCCGGACATTTCTGCCGGTTTATGGTCCAGACGATGGGAAAGTCCCACCTTCTCCAATGCAGCCAACGAGAGTTCTTCTCTTCTCTCGGCCGGAACACCGCGATAAATCAGCGGAAGTTCCACGTTCTCCTGGGCCGTCAATGTTGCAATCAAATTAAATCCCTGAAAAATAAAACCGATTTCTTTATTTCTGATATCCGATTGCTCATCATCCGTAAGTGCCGACACATCCTGTCCGTTCAATATGTAGGTTCCTTCCGTAGGAACGTCCAGACATCCCAGCATGTTCATCAGTGTGGATTTCCCGGACCCGGACTGACCGATGATTGCCACAAATTCATTTTGATTAATGAAAAGATCAACACCATCCAATGCCCTTACTTCATTTTCCCCCGGATTGTATATCTTCTTCATACTCCGAATCTCAATCAGTGGATTCATTTTGTTATTCCATTCCTCCTTGTTTTCCGAAGGAAAATGCGACTGCCATTGCAGGAGCAGAGGAATTTTCCTCCTTGTTTTCCGAAGGAAAATGCAGCTCTGCTTGCAGAGGTTTCTGCCTATTGCAGGAGCAGAGGAATTTTCCTCCTTTTTTATCTGCACAACCTATTGTATGCAAACGAACACTTCATTAAGATAGCACAGAAAAGTAAAATTGTCACTCACCTTCATAAAACATTCATAAAACATTTAAAAAAGTTTTCGAAATAGAATTTATTATTTGCTATCCAGCAAAAAATGAAACAAGTTTCATTTTTTATATTGACATCTTTCCTCCGACTGTTTATAATGAAACCACATTCATTTTTATGCAAAAAGGAGCACATATGCCCAAAGTAACCCAGGAATATATCTGTAACAAAAAGAAAAAAATAACGGACGCAGCATATGAACTATGTCTGGAAAAAACCGTCTGCACCGTAACCATGCAGGACATTATTAACCGTACCGGCCTAAGCCAGGGCGGCATCTATCGCTTCTATCATGATATCGACGAGATTTTCGGAGACATGCTGGCCGAACTACGAAAGGAAATCACCATCAAGGAAACATTAGACGAAATACTTGCCCGGGAAGACTCCCTCTCCGGCAGCGAGATTATCGACCTAGTTTTTGATATGCTGGCAGACAACATGGAAAAAGAACTTCTTTACACGCAAAAAATCGATTTTGAAATGTCCATGCTTGCCATAAACGCGCCGGAACGGGTAAACAAAATTCTCGCCGTGGCCAAGGGCACCAGCAATAAAGAATATTTGATAATGCGTACAGCAGAATGCCTGAATAAAAAAATTGCCCAAAGTGAAATCACTCCCCGCATCAGTGCGGCGGAACTAATCGCCTATATTTCCGCTTCCTATACCGGCATCCAATCCACCTGCATTATCCAAACCTGCTATAACAAAATGCCGGTAGATGAAGTATTCCAACCCCGGATGCGTTTTCGAATTCTTGCCAAAGCCGTGAAATATTTTCTCGGAATAGACGAATAGAATAATTCCGTCTCATATCACTCACATACCACATATTTAAGGAGGATTCAGCAAATGAAAAAAATCGAATTACCAAACTATATTACCGGAGAATATGCCGTAGGAACCGAATGTTTTACAATAACAGACAACGCGCGAAGCGAAGTACTGGGCCCCGGCACAGGTCCTCGCAAAATCGCCGTTCGTATGTATTATCCCACAAACAAAAGCAACGTTGCCGGCCTGGAACGTGCTGACATTCTATCCGAGCGAAAGGCAAACGCTTTGGCCAAAGCATATTATATGAAAATAAAGGACACCTCTTTGTTTAAAGGCGACTACTATGAACATGTCCCCCATGCAGAGAACCAAAAATTTCCTCTCATCATCTTCAATCACGGATATAATGCTTACATAGAGTGCAACACCTTTCTGTGCTGCCAGTTAGCTTCCACCGGCTATATCGTTGCTTCCGTAGGACATGCCTACGAAGCCGTAATCAACGAATACGACGACGGCAGCTATGACCTGTATGATAAGAAAATCAATAAAAAGATGTATGACAATATGTTTAAAACCCTCCGTGACCAGAAAAAACTGATGAAAGAACAAGGCTCTCCGGAAGAGCTTTTCGAAAAATTTGATTTCTTCCAAAAAGAGCATATGGCCTACATTCTCGGTCGCCTTCCCCAGTGGGCAGAGGATACCCTGCAGGTGGTGAATGCATTAAAAACCAAATACGCGGATTGGATCAACTTTTCCAATGGAATCGGAGCCACCGGGCACTCACTTGGCGGCGCTACCGCATACTATCTGTGCCATCACTCGGATGATTTTGTCTGCGGTATCAACATTGACGGCGGCGTATTCGGTGAATATGACGGAATGATTATGAAAAAACCATTCCTGCAGATTTGTTGCAAAGAAAACTATAATGTGGTAACCCGGGCCCTGATGGCGTCCGAGGCACCGGTGCAGTGTGAAATCTTTGAAGACATGAAACACTTAGGTTTTACGGATGCCAAATTCTACATACCATTTAAATCTCTGGCGGGTAAAATGCCTCCCCTTGAAATGCACGAGCGATTAAGTACCCTTCATTTGGAGTTCTTTGAGAAATATTTAAAGACCGCGAACTAAGATATTAAAACAGGTGCCCCGATATAACTCATATCATCCAGGGACACCTGTTTTTAATTTAACACTATTTTTACTTTAGCCTTTCATCACCAATATACACACAATACAGGTAATCAAAAGGAAAATTCCAAGTACCCAGGTACCCAGCTTGCTTTTCTTTTGTTCGCCGGTGCCGCCGGCAGAAGCTTCCACCAATCCGGTCTTTCGCAAAATCCTTACAATAGGCTTATACAAAATCAATGTGATTGCCATATTGATGCCCGCTTTCAACAAATTGAAAGGCACAAACACGGGAAGAAGCATTCCCGCCACCGTAGCTCGGTCCATTCCCATATAAAGCGGTGTAATCAGATAATTCCACAGCACCATGGCAATCGTAACCAAAACGCAACCCACCGCCAAGCCGATGACCGCTCCCTTTTGGGTTTTCATTTTCTTGTAGATGAAAGCCGCCGGGCAGACAAAACAGCAGGTGGAAATAATGTTCATGATGCAGCCGATGTAGCCGGTATCACTGATGGTAATCATTTCTACCAGAGAAACCAGTAAGCTGATGACAAAACCATACAAGGGTCCCATCAAAAATGCTGCGATAACGATTACAACGTCTTTCGGATCGTACTGCAAAAAAGGTGCAGCGGGCACCAGTACAATCGCCCCGATCAGCGTCACTTTGCTAAGCCACATAACCACATAAGCCAGGGCCGCCATCATTGCCATAAGTGTCATTTTTTTTGTTTTTGTTTGCATTACACAGACCTCCTTTTTTTTCAAACATACGCCCGCGTTTGTTTTTCCGTTTATCCGAATCCTACCGGACATGCTTGTTGCAGTCCGCTTTCCGCCTCGAAAAATAAAAAAACCACTGCAGGCAGTGGGGTCGTCGCACGCAAAAATAGCATGCATTTCTTCTCTCATCCAGACTTTACTGTCGGTCCCGGAATCACACCGGCTCAGCTGCCAAGGCAGGTCGCGGACTCGTATGCATATGCATCATCACCGCCGGTAGGGAATCACACCCAACCCCGAAGAAAATATGTTTATGTACTGCATTATAATATGCCAAGAATAAAAAAATGTCAACAACCGTTATCTCCCTGCCGGGAATTTTTCTAATCTAGTTGTTTAGGCCCAACCAGTTTCTCTTTTTATAATCTGCAGCTACTTGAAGACGGAATAAAGAAACTGAAATAATTTCCATCACATAGCAAAGAGAATATCCAATAGCAATAGCGTATGAAGCAGCAATCAAAAAATAAAGTCCCGTCACAATAGCCGCATAACATAAGATTTGAATTAAATAATACCAAACGGAGGATAGTCGTAAAATAAATACCGCTATCATCACTATCGATACAAGGATAATGAAAATATCAGCAAGTATATAACCAAACTCAATGTAGTCCGAGTCGCTTGTCATTATCCAGACATGGCTTAATCCACTATTCAAAAACGGGATTCCGACAAACCATCCTGTACTTGTTCGGTGCATTTCGCCTTTAACTGTTAAAACAACTCCAACAACCCCAAATACAACTGCAATTATTTGAATCAAAAACATGCCACCGGTTTCTTCTTCCATCAAAGCAAGGAATGCAAAGGCCAATTCAAAAACCATTAACATACTTAAAAGGAAAATCTGCATTCTTTTCTGTTGCGGAGAAGAAAGAACAGGCTCCGCGTGATATATAAGCTTGCTGTACCTGGTATCTTCCAAGATGATTTCATGAGGAATATTTAAAATTTCCTCCAACTTCTGACACAGATAAACTTTAGGATATTCTTTTCCTTCTTCCAAAGATTTTAATTCTTCTGTCGTCACATGCAACTGTTGTGCTAATTCTTCAATACTTAACCCGCAGCCGATTCGTTCCTTCTTTATTCTTTCACCTAAAACCGTCATAATATTCTCCGCTTACCTTCCATATTGATAATCAAAACCGACATTTTTTTCATATATATCCTATCATAACCAAGCCATTTTTTCAATCTTTCCTATCTCTCCCGGAAATAATAGGAAATTGACATTCGTTCTAAATACCTATAAACTGAAAATACTTGGAAAATGTGACAAAGGAGAATTGCAATGCACGATTTTGATGATGAAATCCGGGATTTCGATGATGAAATTCTCGATTTAGATAATACCCCGGAGGATGCCGCAGAAAAAACCATTGGCACCCCCGAAACAAATACACCTCCAAAAGACAACACACGCCGTAAGCAAGGACGCGCTCTGTCCGAACGCCAAAGACCGCGAAAGGCAAAATCCGGAAACCCGCTGACCGTGATTACGGTTATCCTCTCGGTTACCACTTTGGTCTCCCTGATTTTGTGTGTTTTTGTCATCAGTAAATTTTCCGCTGTACCGGCTTCCTCGGATGAAGTCATTGAAGAAGTCAGTTATACCCAGGAAGATGTGGATGCAATGATTGCCAGTGCTTCTTCCAATGCGGCCATGCAGCAGGAGGAACAGCTTCGGGCCGAAATCCGTTCCTATTTGGAAGTCCCCAATCCCAGCACTGCAGATATGCTTCGTCATTTTTACAGCGACCATATCCTTTATCTTGACAGCGAGGGTTATCATTTTATTCCCATCAGTGACGCCATTCCGCGCCACGAATACGCTGCGGAAAATTTTACGGTAAGTGAAAATAACATTATAACCTATACGGAAAACGGCGAAACTGCCTCGAAAATGGTTTTGGATGTTTCCCAGCACCAAGGAACCATTGACTGGGCACAGGTTGCCGCTTTCGGAGTGGACGCAGCCATCATTCGCGTCGGCATACGCGGCTACGGTTCCGGAGCCTTGGTTTTGGACGAACGTTTTGTTGAAAACATGGAAGGAGCTACCGCCGCCGGCCTGGAAGTGGGCGTGTACTTCTTCTCTCAGGCAATCAACGAGACAGAACTTTTGGAAGAAACCGAATTTATCTTTGAAGCCATTGCCCCTTACAACATCACCTATCCGGTGGTCATTGACGTAGAAAAAATCGAAAACGACACCGCCCGGGCCGATGCCCTGGGTGCATCCGAGCGGACCGCCCTGGTCAGACTCTTTTGTGACACCGTAGCAGCAAGAGGCTACACCCCTATGATTTACGGCAACACCTACTCCCTTTTTTCCATGCTGGAAATTGAAAACATTCAGGACTATGAAATATGGTATGCCTTTTACAATGATTATCTGTATTACCCTTATCCGGTGCGGATGTGGCAGTATACCGCAAATGCAACCGTCCCCGGAATTGAAGGGGCGGCTGATTTAAATATCTGGCTGCCGTAGCAGTACCGCCATACAAAAAGCAAAAAACGCCTTTCCGGAATCTTCCGAAAAGGCGTTTTCTTTTACGTATTTTTTTATCCTTTCTTCATCGTCAGAGCAATTCTCTTTTTCGCCATATCCACGCTGATGACTCTTACATCTACAATGTCTCCTACGCTGACTGCCTCCAGAGGGTGCTTGATGAAGCGTTCCGTAATCTGTGAAATATGCACCAAACCATCCTGATGCACACCGATATCCACAAATACACCGAAGTCAATTACGTTGCGGACCGTTCCCTTCAGTTCCATGCCGGGTTTTAAGTCCTTCATATCCAAAATATCGCTGCGAAGAATGGGGGCCTGCATGTCCTCCCTGGGGTCACGGGCCGGTTTTTCCAGTTCTTTGATGATATCTGTCAAAGTAATTTCACCGATTCCCAGCTCCTCCGCCAGTTTCTTTTTGTCCTTAATCCGTTTTTCCAAACTTCCAATGCGGATTTCCCCGTTGCCTGCGCCAGCCTTTCTGGAAGATGCTTTTCCGTTATCCGCCTGCAAGATTACCTCGCCGCCGCTCTCGTTCAAAGCTGCTGCCAGAGCTGCGCCAAATGCGGTATTGGTATTTTTCACCACCAGTTTTTTCTCTTTGGGAGCCTTCTCCTTCGGTGCTGCTTTCGCATCCTTACCCTTCTTGGCTGCTTCTTTCTGAGCCGCTTTCACATCCTCCATGGTGATGGATAATTTCTCCATTAGTTTTTCCGCAGCTTCATAAGACTCCGGATGTACGCTGGTAGCATCCAAAGGATTGTCGCCGTCTGTAATACGCATAAATCCCGCACACTGTTCATATGCCTTCGGACCTAATTTGGCAACCTTCAAAAGCTGCTTACGGTTGGTAAATTTACCGTTCTCTTCCCGGTACTCCACGATATTTTTTGCAATCACCTTGGAAATACCGGAAATATATTCCAGAAGCGATGCAGAGGCAGTATTCAAATCCACGCCCACGTGATTTACACTGTCTTCCACCACATTGGACAATGCCTCTCCCAGCTTCTTCTGATTCATATCATGCTGATACTGGCCTACACCAATGGCCTTCGGATCAATCTTAACCAGTTCTGCCAGCGGATCCTGCAATCGTCTGGCAATGGATGCCGCGCTTCTCTGTCCCACATCAAAATTCGGAAATTCTTCCGTCGCCAACTTGCTTGCGGAATATACCGATGCACCGGCTTCATTTACAATAACGTACTGCACCGGGCGGTCCAGTTCCTTAATGAGTTCTACAATCACCTGCTCCGATTCTCTGGATGCCGTTCCGTTTCCGAGGGAAATCAAATCAATATTGTACTGCTTAATCATTTTCTTCAGGGTTGCTTTTGCCTCCGCTACCTTGTTCTGAGGCGCGGTGGGATAAATCACCGTGGTTGCAAGCACTTTACCGGTAGCATCTACTACGGCAAGCTTACATCCCGTACGGAATGCCGGGTCCCATCCAAGAACAACTTTACCCGCAATGGGCTGCTGCATAAGAAGCTGCTCCAAATTTTTCCCAAATACGGAAATCGCACCGTCTTCCGCTTTTTCGGTAAGTTCGTTGCGTATATCACGCTCAATTGCCGGAGCAATCAAACGACTGTAAGCATCCTCCACCGTACTTTGCAATACCGGGGTAGTAATTTCATTTTTCTTTGTAATCACCTGTTTTTCCAGATAAGAAATAATCTTACCGGCAGGGGCCTCCAACTTCACGGTCAACACTTTTTCCGCCTCGCCGCGGTTCAATGCCAAAATACGGTGTCCTACGATTTTGCATACCGGTTCCTCAAAATTGTAGTACATTTCATAAACGCTCTCTGCGCTCTCTTCTTTTGCCTGAGACAAAATCTTTCCTTCCTCCCAGGTCAGTTTTCGTATAAAACTACGGTAGTCCGCATCATCCGATACCATTTCCGCAATGATATCCTTTGCTCCGGCAATGGCCGCTTCCGCGCTTTCCACGCCTTTTTCCTCATCTATGTATGCGGCCGCTTCCTCTTCCAAAGCACCGGTAATCTCCTGGGCCAAAATCAGCTGTGCCAAAGGCTCTAATCCCTTTTCCTTGGCCACGCCTGCTCTTGTCTTTCTCTTCGGTTTGTACGGGCGGTACAAATCTTCTACAACCACCATAGTCATGGCGTCTTCGATTTTCTTTCGAAGCTCGTCCGTCATCTTTTCCTGCTCTTCAATGCTGGCGATAACCTGCTGCTTTCTCTCTTCCAGATTGCGCAAATATACCAGGCGTTCGTGCAGATTACGAAGTACCTCATCATTCAGGGCACCGGTGGCTTCCTTTCGGTAACGGGCAATAAACGGAATCGTATTTCCCTCATCAATCAAAGTTACCGTAGCATCCACCTGACTCTTTTTTATTTTTAATTCTTCTGCCAATAAAGCATTAATATCCATATTCCCTCATTTCCGCACTGCTTCCTTTTTTGTCTTGTTTTGCTCCGCCGCAGTGCAGGCGTTTATGCAACACTCCTATTATATAAGAAAACACACTTTTTTCGCAAGAACTTCACAAAGAAAGATTTGTATAATCCCTATTTTATGATAAAATAATATTGAGTAAGAATGCTTTTTATGTTTAATGGAACGGAGAAACCATGGATTACTATAATGCGCAGCCACAACAACCAAAGACCGAGAAGAATCCTTTTGCCACCGCAGCGTTGGTACTGGGCATTCTTTCCCTGCTCTCGATATCGACGATTATCGTCCCTATCTTTTGCGGTAGTCTGGCTATCCTTTTTGCAATTCTCTCCAAAGGGAAGAACCGCACCATGGAAAACATTGCAGGATATGGCTTTTTTTCCGGACTCGGCGCTTTACTCCTTACCATATTTATTTCCGGTGCCTCTGTGTGGATGTATTTTTATAATGAGGATTATCGGAATGAACTAAACAGCACCTTTGAAGAAATCTATGGCATTACGTTTGAACAATACACGGAAGAAATGTTGGAATATTACAACACCGGCGATACGTCGGTGGACGGGGAGGTGGATACTTTATGATCGGACCAATCAGCGCTTACGGCGCAAACAGTTTCATATCACCTTATGCATCTTACACTGCTGCTCCTGCGGCTACCGCAGAGGGTATCAGTCCCGCGGGGAAAACTGACTCTGCCGGACAAACAGACGCCGCATCCAACCAATCCCCGGATGCCATCCGAAAAGGAGAATGTCCGACCTGCGAAAACCGCAAATATGTGGACGGTTCGGATGAGATGGTTTCTTTTAAAGCACCTACCAAAATCAATCCCAGAG
>SVFE01000053.1 GCA_015057055.1 Lachnospiraceae bacterium
GTAGGTGCCAAAAAAGGTATTTTATTTAAAACGGCGGCGGCATTGGAAAGCGCAGGAAAAATTAAGTATGCGGTGTTGGACAAAACCGGAACGGTTACTAAGGGGGAACCTAAGGTGACGGATTTTGTGCCGGCGGAGGGAACAACCAAAGAAGAACTGTTTTATTACGCCTATGTGCTGGAGCAAAAAAGTGAGCATCCCCTGGCGCGGGCTATTGTCCGATATGAGGGAATGAAGCTACCGGAAAAACTGCCGGAAATTACGGAGTTTTCGGCGCTGCCAGGCAACGGACTACTAGGAAACACGGAAGGAAAAACGCTTCGCGGCGGAAAAGAAGAATTTATCTTACGGTCGCTGAAATTACCGGAAAATATACAAAAAAAGGCAAGGGAGTTGGCCGAGGAAGGAAAAACTCCGTTATATTTCTCCCTGGACGACCGGCTTCTTGGCATGATTGCCGTGGCCGATGTGCTGAAAGAAGACAGCGCTGCGGCAGTCCGGGAATTGCAGGAGATGGGCATTTGCGTGGTAATGCTTACGGGAGATAATGAAAGAACGGCGAAGGCCGTAGGGCGGGCAGCCGGCGTGGACCGCATTATCGCAGGGGTTCTTCCAGGCGGCAAGGCAGATGTTATAAAGGAATTGCAAAAAGAGGGCGCCGTAATGATGGTGGGCGACGGTATCAATGATGCACCGGCGCTGGTGCAGGCGGACGTAGGTGTTGCCGTCGCTGCAGGCACGGACATCAGTATTGATGCGGCGGATGCGGTGCTTATGAGAAGCCGGCCGGTGGATATTCCGGCGGCAATCCGGCTAAGCCGTGCAACGCTTCGAAACATACGACAGAATCTGTTTTGGGCATTTGGCTACAACATAATCGGTATTCCCCTGGCGGCAGGTGTTTGGATTCCGTACTTTGGCTGGGAACTCAGCCCGATGTTTGGCGCCGCGGCCATGAGCCTGTCCAGTTTTCTGGTGGTATCAAATGCGCTCCGGTTAAATCTTGTGAAAATATACGGAAAGAGTAAGGACGCAAAAGCAAGGGAAGCCGTGGAAGGCACGGAAATCGCAAAAGCAAGGGAAGCCGTGGAAGGCACGGAAATCGCAAAAGTAGGGGAACCGGAAGAAAGCACGGAAAAAGCGGAAATAACGAAAATAGCGGAGGTTAAAAATATGAAAAAAGTAATGGAAATTGAAGGTATGATGTGCGGACACTGCAGCGGACGGGTTCAGAAGACGCTGGAAGCAATCGATGGTGTCATCAGCGCCGTAGCAAATCACGAAACCGGCATCGCCGAAGTGGAACTGAGCGCGGAGGTGTCGAATGAAACCCTCAGCAGTGCGGTGGAAGAGCAGGGATATCATGTGCTTTCCGTAAAATAAGTTTCAATGGTGTGCGTTAATTTTCTGTGTAATTTGTATATTATATCTTTATTTTTTGGGAAATATTTGGTATAATTTATGATAATTAGGTATTTGGCTTTACGGAGTTTGTGACGGCGTTGCTTCACAAATTCCCGGGGAAGATAGCGACGCAGAAAAGAGGACGCTTATGAGACTTACATTCGTGGGGGCTACACATGAGGTAACGGGAAGTTGCCATTATTTGAATGCAGCAGGGAAGCATATCCTAATTGACTGCGGTATGGAACAGGGAATCGATTCATTCCAGAATATTGAGATTCCCGTAGAAGAGGGACTGATTGATTATGTATTCCTCTCCCATGCCCATGTAGATCATTCGGGGCTGCTTCCTTTAATTTATGCCAAAGGATTCCGGGGGCAGATTATTGCCACGGATGCCACGGTGGATTTATGCAGCATTATGCTCCGCGACTGTGCGCATATTCAGATGCAGGAAGCAGAGTGGAAAAACCGTAAGGCAAAACGAAGCTCCGGCCACGATGTTGTGGAGCCTCTTTATACCATGGAGGATGCGGACGGTACCATTCGTCGGCTGGTGCCCTTTCATTACGACGAGATTCATGAAATCTGTGAGGGCATTAAGGTGCGTTTTACGGACGTGGGGCATCTCCTTGGCTCTGCCAGCATTGAACTTTGGCTGACGGAAGGAAATGTGACCAAGAAACTGGTATTTTCCGGTGATATCGGAAATAAAAAGCATACCTTAATTCGCGATCCTCAATATATCAAAGAGGCTGATTATGTCATTATGGAATCCACCTATGGAGACCGTTATCATCCCCAGGAACGCCCGGATTACGTAATGGAACTGGCCAAGGTTATCCGTGGTGCCTTTGAAAAAGGCGGTAATGTGGTAATCCCTTCCTTTGCCGTAGGACGTACCCAGGAAATGTTGTACTACATCCGTGAAATTAAGGCACAGAATCTTCTTCCGGAATTTGCCAATTTCCCGGTATATGTGGATAGCCCGCTGGCAGTAGAAGCTACCGGCGTATTCCAGAAGAATATTGCAGGATGCTTTTCGGAAGAGGCCAAGGCATTGGTAAGTCAGGGAATCAATCCACTGACGTTCCCGAATCTGCACCTGAGTATTACCAGTGATGAATCCAAAATGATTAACTTTGATGACGAACCGAAGGTTATCATTTCGGCTTCCGGTATGTGTGAGGCCGGCCGAATCCGTCATCATTTGAAGCACAATTTGTGGCGGCCGGAATGTACGATTTTGTTTGTTGGTTACCAGTCTGTGGGAACGCTGGGCCGAATGATTGTAGAAGGAGAAAAAGAAGTAAGGCTCTTTGGAGAAACCATTGACGTGCGGGCATCCATCCTTACGCTTCCCGGTATGTCCGGTCATGCAGATAAGAACGGCCTGATTGAATGGCTTAAGGAAATCGGTGAGAAGCCTCAAAAAGTATTTGTGGTACACGGCGATGACAATTCGGCGAAGATGTTTACCGAATGCCTCAAAACAGAGTACGGCTATGATGCTTATGCACCCTATAGCGGCACCAGTTTTGATATGATTACGGGAACCTTTATCCATGAAGCTACTCCTGTGGCACTCAAGAAGAAGGCAGCGAAGGTATCCGATGTATTTGCAAGACTTGTGGCAGCAGGCCAGCGCCTTATGGCGGTTATTTACCGGAATCAGGGCGGCGCCAACAAAGATTTGGCGAAGTTTGCCGACCAAATCAATTCGCTTTCCGATAAATGGGACCGTTAGGAAGCAGATTTATAAATATTCGAATGAAGAAACCCACCGGGCGGTGAAGCAAAAGTGCGTCACCGCCTAAAAATTAGCAAAAGCAAAAGGAAGAACTTATGAAGGACAGGGTAAATATCGGTCTTCTGATTCATCAGATTGAAAATGATTACGGAAGAGCCATTATTAAGGGAGCATACGCTGCTGCGGAGGAACAGGATGTGAATCTGTTTATTTTTCCGGGCAGAGGTTTTAATGAACCGTACGAAAATATGAATTATTCGGAATACGATTACCAGCACAACGTATTGTACGAATTTGTTTCTGAGAAAAATCTGGATGTTCTCATTGTGTCTGCCGGTACCATCGGAAATTATATTGCCAATGAGCAGATGCTGAATTTTTTGCACCGGTATTCGGGCATTCCGATTCTTACCATGGAAATGAAAGTGGGGGATTACCCGTGTATTCGTTATGATTCTTCGGGAATTCGGGATGCGGTTTTGCATTTGGTAAAAGATTGTAAGCGAAAAAAAATCGGGTTCGTGTGCGGACCGCGAGGCAGTCAGGACGCAGCGGATCGATTGGCTGCTTTTTACGCTGCAATGGAAGAGTGTGGGATGCCTGCTACGGATAAACAGGTGGTGTACGGTAATTTTTCTCAGTATGACATGCCTTTTATCCGGGAACTTCTGGATAAAAACGAGGGGGATTTGGACGGCATCTGTTTTGCTAACGATAATATGTGCGTCAGCGGATATCAGGTGTTTCGGGAGCGGGGAATCCGGCCGGGAATTGATATTGCTGTGACCGGGTATGATGATTCGGAAGTAGCTCTGGAACTGAGCCCGAAACTGACTACGGTGCGGGCGGATGCGGCCTATCTTGGATATCATGCAATCCGGGCAGCCAAAAAATTGTCCACCGGTCAGTCCCTAATCGGATATGAAATTAAATCGTCGCTGATTGTCCGGGAATCCAGCGGTGTGGATGCGGATGCAAAGGCCGATTACCGCACAATCGGGGAACAGAGCAGCGAAATGATTGCGGCTGCTATCATGAAGGAAATTCTGGCGTGGGAGGCCAGTTGTAATTTCTACGCCTATCCGCCCATGATTCGTTTCCTTGCAGAGATTCTGGAGTATGCAAAGGATTTTGATGCGGTGCGGGAACAGACGATTCTGGCGGACTTAAAAATTATTATGACGGAATGCCGGGAAGTGGATTTTCCCAAGGAAAAAATCAATCCGATAATGAAGCGGCTGAAGGCATATATATTATCTGCTATTCCAAAGGACGAAGAAAAGAAAGATAAAATTTATCATTTGTTTGACCAGATTAGTTCTACCATGCTGGATTACATTTCCGGTAATGTCCTGAAACAGAGAACGAGTCTGGCGGAAAATTACCGGGTAATCGGGAACATGTACATGGGTATGACGTCCAAGCAAAAGGAAGCTGCAGTGGATGATAAACTGTATTCCGTGGTGGATAACCTTTCGCAGGCTAATTTTGAAAGCGCGTATATTTTTGAGTATTATCAGCCTTTTTCCCATCAGCGGACGGAAAAATTTATCTTGCCGGATAAGTTGTATCTGAAGGCTTATTGTAATGGAAAAGACAAGCTGGAAGCATTTCCGGGACAGGGGATCGAGATGAACCGGGAAGACTGGGTGGCCAACGAATACCTTCCGAATGGCCGGCGGGTCACCATGATTGTGTCCCCGTTGTTTTCCAATGAGTTGCAGTACGGAATTTTGCTTTCGGAGGTGGACTACGAGAATCTTTCCTACGTCAGCTCTACATCGCCTCAGGTAAGTTCCATTGTAAAACTGACCAAACTGATGGAAGAACTGGAAACTGCAACGAAGGCAAAATCAGACTTTTTGGCCAGCATGAGCCATGAAATCCGGACGCCGATTAATGCGATTTTGGGCTTGGATGAAATGATTTTGAAGGAGTCCAAGGAAGAAGAAATATTGGAGTATGCTTCCGGTATACAGACCTCCGGCAATGCACTGCTCTCCCTGATTAACGAGATTTTGGATATGTCCAAGATTGAATCGGGAAAAATGGAACTGGTGCCGGCAGTGTATGATACGGCAAAAATGATGGACGAAATCTATCAGATGATTTATCCCCGGGCCGAACAAAAGGGATTGAAGTTTTCCATGAAGATTGCGGAGGATTTGCCGGAAAAACTCTACGGCGATGATTTGCGTATCCGGCAGGTTATCACCAATCTGCTTACCAACGCGGTCAAATACACCCGAAAGGGGAAGGTTACACTCTATGCGGAGGCAAAAAGAACGGGGGATGACAGTATGCTGCTTTCCGTTCGTGTCAAGGATACCGGAATCGGTGTGAAGGAAGAGGAAAAAGCCGGACTTTTTGAAAGTTTTCAGCGGCTTGACATACGCCGGAACCGAAACGTGGAGGGCACGGGTCTTGGACTTTCCATTTGCGTCAATTTCCTGCGCATGATGGGGAGCGAACTGCAGGTAGAGAGCGAATATCAGAAAGGCTCGGTATTTTCCTTTGAAGTTCCGCAAAAAATTGTGGATGCAACCCCCATCGGGGATTTTAAGAAAAATGTGCTGAAAAAGACGAAGCATGTATTCAAAGAGCAGGTTAGTTTTACGGCGCCGGATGCAAATGTGCTGGTGGTGGATGACAATTCCATGAATCTGTTTGTGGCAAAACAACTTTTAAAAGAAACCATGATTCAGGTTGATACGGCAGAGAGCGGCGCGGAGTGTCTGGAGCTTCTTAAGCAGAAAGAATACCATGTGGTTTTGATGGATCACATGATGCCGGAAATGGACGGTATAGAGACTTTGCAGAAATTGCGGGAGGAAGGATATTCCATGCCGGTTATCGTACTTACGGCCAATGCGGTTGTAGGTGCCAAGCAGGAATACTTAAGTCTTGGTTTTAACAACTATCTTTCGAAACCGATTGACAGTAAACGGCTGTTTAAACTGCTGCAGGAGTATTTGCCGGAAAGCATGATAAGAATTCGGGAAAATGAGGCAAAACCCGCCAAGAAGGAGAAGAAAAAATTCGGCTTCCGACTTTTGGATGAGAATATGGGAATCCGTTACTGCGCAGACAGCGTGGAGAATTATATTGAAATGCTTCGTGTTTATCTAGGGGAAGCGGAAGGTAAGTACCAAAAACTTTGTGACTCTTATCAGGAAAAAGACGATGCGGCCTATCTGATTTCCGTACATACGTTAAAGAGTACGTCCCGCTATATCGGGGCAGAACTTTTGGCTAAGCAGGCAGAAGGCCTGGAAAGCGCCGCAAGAGCGGAAAATTGGACCTATATCCGTCAAAACCATGAAAAAGTATTGGAAATGTACCGCGCCGTATTAAAAGATATCGAGCAGTATTTTGCTTCGAAGAGAAAAAAAGAAACGGACGCGGGAAGCATTACCAAGGAAGAGGCGGAGCGGCAATTACAGGAGATAAAAGAAAGCATTTCCCTTTTGTCCATCGTCAGTGCAGTGAAGAAACTGGAGACGCTCGGGCAAAAGAAATGCGGGGAAGATTCGTTGCAACCATTTTGCGATAAGGTTATCGCGCTGACGAAGAAATATGATATTGACAGCGCGGTTGCAGAGATTGATAATTATTTAAAGGGGAACGGAAAAACTGTGCTTTGAAAAAGGCAGATAGGAGATATGGGTGATGAGTAAAAAAGTGATCATGGTGGTGGACGATGATTATGAAAATCAGGTTTTGGCGCAAAAGATTTTGGAGGATGAGTACCAGATTGCCAGTGCCGACAGTGGCGAAATGGCACTGGCGTTTATTCCGAAAATAAAGCCCAGCCTGGTGCTGTTGGATTTGAATATGCCCGGGATGGATGGGATTGAAGTATACCGGTGCATGCGGGAGCGTTTCGGTGAGGAGTGTCCGCCGGTAATTTTTCTCACGGCAGATCGTCGTCCGGAGATGGAGGTTACCTGTTTTCGGGAAGGGGCTGCGGATTACATTGCCAAGCCGTTTATTCCCAATATCATGCTGACCAGGGTTAAGCGGACGATTGAACTGGATGAATTGCAGAAAAATCTTGCCCATCAGGTAGAGGAGCAGACAAAGGCAATCCGGTACCAGACCAGAAAGATGTTGAAATTGCAGGAAAAAATCGTGGACGGGCTGGCGACACTTATCGAGTGCCGGGACGGAAGTACCGGTACCCATGTGCTTAATACCAGACGTTATGTGGCGATGATTTCCGAAAAATTATTGGAACGAGGAATTTATCCGGAGGAGATTACGCCGGAATTTGTAAAGTTTTTGTGTGAAGCAGCGCCCCTTCATGATGTAGGTAAGATTGTGGTTTCCGATGTGATTTTAAATAAACCCGCCAGATTTACGGAGGCAGAATTCAATATTATGAAACGTCATGCGTCCGAAGGTGGCAAAATCGTGCGAGAAATCTTCGGAGATGAAGCGGACCCGGAATTCGTAAAGGTTGCTATCGACGCCATAAAATACCATCACGAGAAATGGGACGGCAGTGGTTATCCGGAAGGACTGAAAGGCCAGGAAATTCCTATGGCGGCACGTATTATGGCCGTGGCGGATGTATTTGATGCATTGGTGTCCGAACGGGTGTATAAGGATGCGATGCCTGTGGAAGAAGCCTTTGATATTATCGTGACTTCCTCCGGTTCGCACTTTGATCCCCGCATTGTATCCGCGTTCGTGGATATGCGGGAAGAGATAACAAGAATTTTAAAAGAAGGAAACTGATTTATTTGGGCATTTTGTAGGGAGCGTCTGCAGGATGCCCACCTTTTAATTTCTGCATACCCCGCTGGATTGCATCGCGGGAAGTTTTCCAATCCGCGTCTTTATTTTCGTAGTCGAATTTTTCAATCATCCAGTTGACGTCTTCCTGTATCCGGTCCATGTTTTCTGTCATTAGGGGGAACAGCACTTCATAAAACGCCGCCTGCTTTTCCGGGCTCATTTTAAGGTCGGAAGCTTCGCAAAGGTCAGCGAAATGAGTGAGGCAAAAGCCTTTGCTGTTTTTGATTTTGGTGCGGAATTCCTCTTCTTTGTCATACAGGATAAAGAAGGTGTCGATGTAGCGGTCATAGATTTCTCTGTTTCGGTTGCAGATGTAGCAGGAATTTTCCCGTTCCCGTACCCAGTTTACCAAAGAATTGTCCGAAGCACTTTTTTTGCGGATTTTATCGGCAAAACTGACTTTTCCAGGTTTGAAATTTTTGATTTGCTTATTCAGTTCCTCCCGGGTACGCATATAATGGGTTTTCAATATCCAGGCATTGCCCAGTGTGTTGCCGTAGTCAAACATTTTTTTGAAGTGCATCCGGCAAAAACCTTCTTTGTCGGTGTTTTCCCGGACATCGCTTTCCATGTAGGATGCACAGGAACCCAGTGCAAAATCAAGCATGTCCTGTTCGAGACTTCGTTCGATAAAACAAAACGGGCATTCATCGCCGGCATTAACGGCATCATTTAAAGGAATGGTATACAATTTTTCTTTCATAAGGACCGCCTCCCTGTTCTTTTCATTCATCATATAAACAAAAAAAAGGAAAGTCAATTCCGGTTTGTGAAAAATCTGAAAACAGCAAGGAAAAGGTAGTTTTTTTTAATTTCTGTGATACAATAGAAGGTAATTATAAATCGGGGATTGTCGCAGGATGAAAAGACAGAACGGGAGAGAAAACGTGCAATATAAAATCAGGCAGGTTTTTATGCGGTCAGTGCTTATGTTGACGGTTCTTTTATGCGGTTGTAGCGTAGCGCCCGGTCAGGGCGGTGTCAGTAATAACCGAAGCGAAGGTGCCGGCGATGGACAGACATATAACGAATTGGTAAGTGTATCTGACAACGTATCAGACAATGGGACGGAAAGTGTGAGCGGAAATGAAGCGATTTTAAGCAGATATGAATCAGTCATTTCCCCCATGCCGCCACAGGTGGAGGTGGATCGAGTGATGACGGAAGGGCAGCGCGTAGAAGACAGCAGTGTTACAGTGCCGGTTTATGAGATGGCAAGGAGGGAACTTCCGGCCACGGAGGCGATGGCTTTTGCGGAGGCTATGCATTCCGGTTGGAATCTGGGCAATACCTTTGACGCGGTGACGGAAGGTGAAGTTTCCGGTGCGGGGCTTGCGTTGGAAACCTCCTGGTGCGGTGCCATAACCACAAGGGATGTAATAGATGCAGTGGCAGCCGCCGGTTATCGGACCATCCGGATTCCGGTATCCTGGCATAATCATGTAAGCGGTCCGGATTTTGAAATTGCCGACAGCTGGATGGACCGGGTACAGGAAGTGGTGGATTATGCTTACGCCAACGGCCTTTATGTCATCATCAATGTGCACCATGACATTGACAAGGATTATTATTATCCTTCTTCGGAGTATTTGGACTCTTCGACCCATTACATGGAATGTATCTGGGCACAGATTGCCGCCCGGTTTCAAAACTATGGGGAACGTCTGATTTTTGAAAGTGTCAATGAGCCCCGTTTGGTGGGAACTTCTTACGAGTGGAATATGACTGCGGGAAATGCACAGTGCGAGGATGCGGTGGCATGCATTAATGCCCTGAATCAAACCTTCGTGGATGTGGTGCGGCGAAGCGGCGGAAATAATGCGGAGCGGTATCTGATGGTGCCGGGGTATGCGGCCTCCGTGGACGGTGCGTTGCATGAAGAATTTGTGCTTCCCTTAGACAGCGCGGAAAACCGTCTGATGGTTTCTACCCATGCATATTCCCCTTATGATTTTGCCCTGCAGGCGCCCAACGGAGAGAATGCTGCGTTCACTGATGCCGGTGTGGGCACCGTGGACTGGATTATGAATGCGCTGTATGAGCGCTATGTAAGCAGAGGTATCCCGGTGGTGATGGGCGAATTCGGAGCAAGGGATAAGGATAATTTACAGGATAGGATAAATTTTACGGCATATTATGTTGCCACGGCATGGGCGCATGGGATTCCCTGCCTTTGGTGGGATAACAATGCATTTGAAGGCGACGGAGAACTCTTTGGACTTTTAAACCGCAATCGCCTGGAATGGACCTATTGGGATCTGGTGAATGCAATGATGAGCCAGCTACCGTAAGTTTTAATATTGGAAAGGAATTACTGGAAAATGCTACAGGAAAATTATTTTGAATTTATGGTGAAGAAAAAAACCACCATGAAAGATTTGGTGATTCGGTCGATTTGTCTGTTTGTTTTTATTTATTTTGTTACGCTGGGATTTATGGTGATGCCGATTTTTTGGCTTGGCTGCGTGGCTACATGGATTATCTATAAACAGTTTATTTATCCTTTGACGGATGTGGAATACGAATACCTTTTGTGCGACCGTCAGATTACCGTGGATAAAATTATGGGACAGGCAAAAAGAAAACAATTAGGGGTGTATGATGTGAGCCGGATTGAGATTATGGCACCGGAAAATTCGTACCGTTTGGAACCTTATGCCAAGAAAGAATGCAAAATAAATGATTTTTCCGGAGGCTTGGAAAGCAAGGAATACGGGACTTTTATAATTTTTTATGAGGGAAATCAAAAAATAGTACTTGATTTACCCGAAGAATTTGTTAAAATGATACAAAATTGTTCACCAAGAAAAGTTTTCACAGACTAGAACGCGATAAGGAAAAAGGAGGCTAAAATGGGACAGATTATTAGTGAAGGAATTACATTTGATGACGTGCTTTTGGTTCCGGGTTATTCTGAAGTAATCCCGAATCAGGTGGATTTGACCACTTATCTCACAAAGAAAATCAAATTGAACATTCCGATGATGAGTGCAGGAATGGATACGGTTACGGAACACCGTATGGCGATTGCAATGGCAAGACAGGGTGGTATCGGTATCATCCACAAAAATATGTCGATTCAGGAACAGGCAGAAGAGGTTGACAAAGTGAAACGTTCCGAAAACGGAGTTATTACGGACCCGTTCTCATTGTCCCAGGAGCATACCCTTGCGGATGCGGATGAACTTATGGCAAAATATCGGATTTCCGGTGTGCCCATTACAGAAGGCAGAAAACTTGTTGGTATCATCACGAACCGTGATTTGAAATTTGAAACAGATTATACAAAGAAGATTAAAGATTGTATGACCAGCGAAGGTCTGGTTACGGCGAAGGAAGGAATTACGCTGGAAGAAGCAAAAGAAATCCTGGGCCGTTCCAGAAAAGAAAAACTTCCTATCGTGGATGACGATTTTAACCTGAAGGGTCTTATCACAATTAAAGATATTGAAAAAGCAATTAAGTATCCTTTGGCAGCCAAGGATTCCCAGGGACGTCTTCTCTGTGGTGCCGGTGTTGGTATTACGGCCAATGTTCTGGACCGTGTGGATGCTCTTGTGAAGTCAGCAGTTGACGTTATTGTGCTGGATTCCGCGCACGGACATTCTGCGAACGTTCTTCGTTGCGTTAAAATGATTA
This sequence comes from Lachnospiraceae bacterium, assembly GCA_015057055.1. Taxonomy (GTDB): domain Bacteria; phylum Bacillota; class Clostridia; order Lachnospirales; family Lachnospiraceae; genus NK4A136. The sequence goes on from SVFE01000053.1 coordinate 11,594, forward strand.
AAGAAAAATATCCGGATTTGCAGCTGATTGCCGGTAATGTGGCAACCGGTGAAGGCACCAGAGATTTGATTGAGGCCGGTGCAGATGCGGTTAAAGTAGGTATCGGACCCGGTTCCATTTGTACAACCCGTATCGTAGCCGGTATCGGTGTGCCTCAAGTATCTGCGATTATGGATGCTTACAGTGTGGCAAAAGAATATGGTATTCCCATTATCGCAGACGGCGGTATCAAATATTCCGGCGATATCACCAAGGCGATTGCAGCCGGCGGTAACGTATGTATGATGGGTAGTATTTTTGCAGGATGTGATGAAAGCCCGGGAACATTTGAATTGTACCAGGGAAGAAAATATAAGGTATATCGTGGTATGGGTTCCATTTCCGCAATGGAAAACGGAAGCAAGGACCGCTACTTCCAGGAAAATGCCAAGAAATTGGTTCCGGAAGGTGTGGAAGGCCGCGTAGCCTATAAAGGAACCGTAGAAGATACGGTTTACCAGCTTCTCGGCGGACTTCGTTCCGGTATGGGATATTGCGGTGCCGGTGACATTGAAACCTTGAAACAAAACGGAAAATTTGTAAAGATTTCCGCAGCGTCTCTGAAGGAAAGTCATCCTCATGACATTCATATTACAAAAGAAGCACCGAATTATAGCAGTAACTAAATATCGTATGAAACAAAACCGAAAAACCATTTCCGGCTTAATTGTTAATCGAAATGCAACCCTCTCGATTTCAAATTAGTATAAATTATTAGTAATAAAATATATATGCCAGATGGTTGCAATCCGGCTTACAAAAAGATTGTTACCCTTGCGGTAGCAGTCTTTTTTGTTGTCACATTAAGTTCTTTTGCTTATCCTATTGCTGTTGGCG
>SVFE01000054.1 GCA_015057055.1 Lachnospiraceae bacterium
TGGCGATGCCAACCTAATCGGCGGAACCATGCTTCAGGATGAACTTGTCTGCATTAACGATACAAAATTTGCCTGCGTCGATATCGGATTCGGCAACAACACTCCCGTGGACGTAGTAATCCGCCCGGAAGATGTGGAAATCATGGAACGAGGCAAAGGAATCTTCCCTGCCACCGTTACCTCCGTGCTTTTCAAGGGAGTACATTATGAAATCATGGCAGAGGGCATCGGTATCCAGTGGATGATTCACACCACCGTCTACCATGAAAAGGGTGCAGAAGTTGATTTGTATGTAAAACCTTTCAATATTCAGATTATGAACAAACCGGAATCGGAAGATGAAGATGTAATTCACGAGGAATAATCACACGAAGAACGGAGCAAACGCTTTTATGAAAAGAAAATACATTGCATTACCTTATATCATATGGATGACGGCGTTTATCGTATTGCCGCTGCTTTTTGTGGCTTACTATGCTTTTACCACCTCCGACGGTGCCTTTACGTTTTCCAATGTATTTGCCATCTTTGATTCCATTCACATTAAAGCCACGTTGCTTTCTTTGGAATTATCTTTGGCCTGTACCGTAATTTGCCTTTTGCTTGCCTATCCGTTGGCGCTTGTCCTTCGGAAACTGGATTTGAATAACAAAGGCTTTATGATTGTCATCCTGATTCTTCCCATGTGGATGAATTCCATTTTACGTATTTTGGCTCTGCAAATGATTCTTAGCCGAAACGGCATTTTAAATCTTATTTTTTCCTGGTTCGGCCTTGGCCCTTTTGAAATGATAAATACTCCGGGAGCAATTATTTTCGGTATGGTCTATGACTTTTTACCCTATATGATTCTCCCCATTTACAATGCGGTCATGGATATTGACCAGGATCTTTTGGATGCCGCATCTGACCTTGGTGCCTCCAAAGCCACCAAACTGTTTCGCGTATTGATTCCGCTTTCCAAACCCGGAATCATCAGCGGTATTACCATGGTATTTATTCCTTCCCTGACATCCTTTGTTATTCCGGATGTTTTGGGCGGCGGTAAAATTCAGCTTCTCGGAAATGTCATTGAACAGGAATTTATCACCAGCATGAACTGGCACTTAGGTTCCGGACTTTCCTTTGCGCTAATGATTTTTGTTGTCATCGGTCTTATTTTTTCACAAAAACAGGAAACCAAAGATAGGGAGTCACGGGTATGGTAAAATTCAAGAACTTTTTATGCAAATCCTATGTGGGCATCATATTGTTTTTCCTCTATGCTCCCATTATGGTACTTATTGTTTCATCCTTTAACAATTCCAAATCAAGAGTTGTTTGGGGCGGATTTACGTTAAACTGGTATGCGGAAATCTTTTCCAGCACCACCATTATGACCTCCCTGCGCAACACCTTAATTCTTGCATTTGGCTCGGCCTTTATTGCAACGGTCATCGGATTACTCGCCTGTATCGGTATTGATGCTATGCGAAAGAAGGAATATTCTCTGGTTATGTCCATCACAAACATCCCCATGCTCAATGCGGATATTGTGACCGGTATTGCCATGATGCTTCTGATAATAAAGTTTATGCCCCTTGGCTTCGGAAGTATTATGCTGGCCCACATTACCTTCAATATTCCCTACGTAATCCTTAGCATATTACCACGATTTAACCAGTTGGACGTAAGTACCTTTGAAGCCGCAAGAGATTTGGGCGCAGGCCCGGTGTATGCTTTTTTCAAAGTCGTCCTTCCGGAAATCATTCCCGGTATTATTTCGGGATTCCTCATGGCGGTAACCATGTCCATGGATGACTTTGTCATCACTTACTTTACGAAGGGGGCCGGGGTAAATACCCTTTCCACCATGATATACGCCCAGTTAAAGAAAGGAATCAAACCGGAACTTTATGCACTATCCACGGTCATTTTCCTATTTACCTTAGCAATTTTAATTGCCGTTAACATCATTACGGCACCGAAAAAACCCCAAAAAAGAGGAGGAAATGTGTAAATGAAAAAAAGAAATCTGGTACTGATGTCTGCAATGCTTATTTTGACATTAGTCGCAATGTGGGGCTGCGGAAACAGCGAACCCAAACAGCAAATCACCGTATTTAACTACGGTATGTACATTGATCCGGCCATTCTCGACCAGTTTACGGCAGAAACCGGCATTGAAGTGCTCTACGAAGAAGCGGTTACACCCGAAGAGTTGTATTCCAAATACTCATCCGGTGCCATCCAGTACGATGTGGTATGTTCTTCCGAATACATTATTATGAAACTTATGGAAGACCAGGAATTACAGCCCATTGACTTCACCCAGTTTGAAAACATCGAAAATATCAGCGACGAATGCTGGGCCTTCTGCGCTACTTTCGACGAGGAAAATCAGTATGCGCTTCCCTATTTCTACGGAACCGTAGGTTTGCTCTACAATACGGAAATGGTATCTGAGCCTCCTACCAGCTGGGATGTGCTTTTCAACGGCGAATATGCCGGTGAAATCATTATGCAGAACAGTATGCGGGATTCCTTCATGATTGCCCTTCGTTATCTTGGCTACTCCTGTAACACTACAAATCCGGATGAATTGGCAGCTGCAAGAGATTTGTTAATTGCACAGAAACCGGATGTTCAGGCTTATCTTGTAGACGAAGCCCGTGATGAAATGGTTGCAGAAAATGCAGCAATTGCCGTTGTCTATTCCGGCGATGGTATCCTGGCCTGCGAATACAACGAAAACCTCGCTTATGTTGTTCCTGAAGAAGGAAGTAACCTTTGGATTGACTGCTGGGGAATCTCCCAAAGTTGTGATAATCCGGAAGCCGTATATACCTTCCTGAATTATCTCTGCTGCCGCGAAGATATCGCATTGCAGAACTTTGAATATGTATATTATCCCACTCCCAATACCGCAGTTGTCGCTGCACTGGATGAAGAAACCACAAGCAATACGGCACTGTTCCCTCCTTTGGGAAGTTTAACCAACTGTGAAGTATATCAGTTGATGGATGAAGAAACCACTGCTTTGATGAACGAATATTGGAAAGCAGTAAAAGCAGAATAAATTGTAACCTGCAGGGCCCGGTGCTCTGCAGGTTTTTTATTGACTTCTAACTCCCTACAATCCGAAATAAAAATACAGAAACGACCCAAGCGCCTTTCCGATTCCGATGGCGCATACCAGTAGTGTCAATCCCTTCTTAAATCCGATCCGCTTGGTAAAAATAGGAATACTGTCCAGCATCTCCGCAATTGCCAATGCTACGCACCCTTCAAAAATTCCGGAGAAAAAGCCAAAAACCACCAACACTACATTGCCGATTCCGGCTCCAAAACCTCCGCATTTTACCAACTCATCAAAAAATACGGTGCCAATACATCCTGCAATCGTTCCAAGGATAACTGCATTTTCATATGTGATAAGCCGGTTGGCCGTATTTGTCTCCTGCGCAAACCTGGGAATCAGTCCGACGCATACAAATACCGTCAACACGCCCCCGGATACAATTGCGCCAAAACCAAAGGTTGCAATCGTCAGAATTGCCATAAGAAAATCGCTCATAATCGCCGTTTCTCCATCTCTACCAATGCCTTATCGATTTCCTCTTCATAAACTTTCATTTCCACTTCTATGGGCGTTAATTGTCGCCCTAACCGCTTCTTACCGATATGATTAAAAAAAACGATAATTCCTACCGCCAAACCAACGGAATACGCAATCTCCAGCGGACCAAATCCCGGATTTTCCTCTCCTTTCACCAGGCGGTAAATCTCGTCAAATAATTGGCGGATTCCAATGTCATTATGAAAGGCCATAATGGTAAAGGATGTACCGAAAAAGCAGATCAGTACCACAAACATAACCTTCAAAGATGTCCAAGTCGCAGAAGGTTCCTTTTCCGGCTTTCGCTCTGCAATCACATCCGTCTCCCCGATGATTTCTACCGAAATTTCAGACCCCAGGGTTTCCAGTTTCTCCGCCAGAGAAAGCGCAGATATAACAAGCCGTTTTGAATCTTTTGAAAAGGAAGCCACCGGCAAGATTTTCGCTTTTGCTAAAATATCATTATCTTTGCAATACAGCCCAGCAACGTCCTTCATGTACACTTTGTCTGCTGCAACACAAACATGTTTTTCCACATCCAAATAAATTGTTTTTTTCTGCATAATAAAAAAGAGAGCCTTTCTCAAGTCTCTCTTTATTATGCGTAAAATCAAATCTTTTATGCTAGAATAAATCCACTCTCGTCAATGCTTCCATATCAGAGCGGTTCATAATGACAGACAACTGCGCCTGGCTCAAAGAAGTAATCGTGATTACCTCCTGACGGTCAGAATCCACTTCATACAAAGTCAGCACATCATCTTCCAATGTATATGTATAATATACCGCATTGTCGATTCTTCCTGTACCGGTAAACTTCTCATAAGAAGAAGCTGTTCCATCCAGATTAAACTGATAATATACCACCGGTGAACCGGGAAGTTTCCACTCACCTGCAAGATTCTGCTCGTTAATTTCTACGCCGCGGAACATGGTAAACAAAGCATATGCTCCTCCGACCAAAATAAGCAAAAAGAGTGCAGTTATAATCTTTCCACCAATACCACTGCCGTCGCCTTTACTTTTTTTCTTCTTAGCCATAAAAAGACTCCACCTTTCCGTTTTCTTCTTCTTATATTATTAGCACAAATCCATACTTTTTTCAATAATATTTGCAAGAATTCATTCCAAAAGGCGGTTTTTCACACCATTTCTGCTCTCATTTTCAACAAAATCTTTTTCTCACGCCGGCTGATCTGCACCTGGGTCGTACCCAAAATCCCTGCTACTTCCACCTGGGTTTTGTTTTCGAAATACCGCAAGCGAATCAGTTCTCTCTCCTGCTGTTCCATCCGCTCAAGCACCTCCCCCAACACAATTCGGTTGGCGATTTCTTCCGGTACATCGGTTTCATCTGAAATTTTATCTACCAGATACATTTCGCTTCCGTCATTTTTAAATACAGGCTGGTAAATGGATTCTACCTCATAGCAGGATTCCACGGCCATGACAATCTCTTCTTTGGACAATCCTGTGCTCTCTGCAATTTCCAGAATCGTGGGATCTCGCCCGTTCTTCTTGACAAATTCCTCATTTTTCTTCTTTATGAGCTGTGCATTTTCCTTAATCCCCCGGGAAACCTTTACCATTCCGTCATCCCGGAAAAATCGTTTGATTTCTCCCAAGATAAGCGGAACCGCATAGGTAGAAAACTGCAATTCCCGGGAGGTATCAAAATGGTCCACGGCTTTTATCAAACCGATAACACCGATTTGAAATAAATCCTCCGCATCACAGCCTCGCCCCATATAACGTTTTACAATATGCCGCACAAGGCCTAAATTTTTCTCAATGAGTTCTTCACGGATTTTGGCATCTCCGTTTTGCGAGCGTATAAGCATTTGTGTCATCTCCTGCATATGCGCCTCCTAGTTTTGTTGTTTTGCACCCTGTATCCGTTTTTGCATAAGGACTTTCGTTCCCTTTCCGGGCTCACTTTCTACTTCCAGCCTGTCCATGAAAGCCTCCATAAAGGAAAAGCCCATTCCGGAACGCTCCAAATCCGGCCTTGTCGTGTAAAGGGGCTCCATTGCCTGCCGGATATCTTCCATACCTTTTCCTGCATCCTCGATTACCAGATATAAGTCATCTTCCTTACGGGCACAAATCATATGTATTTCCTCACCGTTTTCGGCATTGCCCTCATAGCCGTGGATAACTGCATTGGTTACTGCCTCAGACACGGCGATTTTCACGTCCCCCATCTCCTCCATTGACGGGTTAAAATCCGCAAGAAAGGATGCTACCAGCATTCTGGCCAGCCCCTCATTTTCTGATTTCGCGGAAAAACAAATTTCCATGTAATTGTCTGCCCGTGTGATATCTGTTTTTTTCATCGTTTCCATTTATCTCTCCTCTTCTTTCTCCGTTGCCAGAATCTTAATCATTTTATCCAGTCCTGCAGCCTTTAAAATGCCGCAAATCCGCTCATTTGCATTCACTACATAAACATTTCCGCCAAACACGGAAATCGTCCTGTAACGGCCAAGAATCAGCCCTATTCCGGCGCTGTCCATCAGTTTCGTCTTCCGGAAATCAAATACAACATCCCGCACTCCCTCCTCCAATATTTTTTTGTCCGCACTCTGCCGGATCCCCATCGTCTGATGATGGTCAATTTCCTCCGGCATCAATATGCGCAGATAACTTCCTTCTTCCCTGCCTAAATTCATATTTTCCTTCCTTTCTGCCTTCTGCGCGACCTAAATCAAGCTTTTTTTCACACAAAAAGAGAGTATGCTTATCACACACTCTCTTTCGTACATTACTCTGTTTTTTCTGTTGTTCTTTCCTAACTGTCGATTTCTTCCAGTTTCTGGCGGGCTTTTTCTGCCAGAATACCTTCCGGGAAAACGGCAATCAATTCTTCAAAACGTAACCTTGCATTGTCCAAGTCCCCACTGTCATAGTAAGACAGCGCCAGATAATACAATGCATCCTCATTGGTATCATCATACAGATACGCCTTGCCCAAATCATAAATGGCAGAGACATAATCCATACGATTGTATGCTTCCAAACCGGATTCATAATAAGACTCCGATACAGAACCGCCGATTTGCGCCAACAAATACTCATACAAATCCCAATACTCCTGGGATGCTGCTTCCGTAAGGTAATCCTCACCGATTAAATCCAAATACTGCTCCACCATCATATCATCCTGGGACGGATCTAAGTAAGTGTAGGCAGCTGCAATCAAATAGTTGTTGGCATCCATGGCACCATTGGTACCCTCATATCCATTAATGGTATCCTGCATATCCAGATTGGTCTGCTCAAGTTGGGAAATCCGGGTCTGCAACTCCGTAATCTCCGTATTCTTCTGGTCTATCTGCTCGCCATAACCGGCAATTTCCAGATTCAGTTCATCTTTGGCATCCTGCACTTTTGCCGGAAGTATAAGGAAATAGGTCACACAGATACCGATAATAATACCAATCGCAATCTGTATAAATGCGGTAAGTCCAAGCGGCTCCTTATCATTCAGGGGCTGAATAATTACCTCATTGCCGCTCTTATATACTGTTGCGGAAGTATCGGTTTTCTTTTTCTTCACGCCGCCCCGTTCATCGCCGGGATGCAGCATCTGTTCCGTTTCCTTCAAATAGCGGAGCGTATTCACATCGCCGCCGTCAATTTTTCTGCATTTTTCCAGTTCACGCAGTGCCTTGTCCCATTCTTCCCGTTCCATAAAAAGCAACGCCAAAAGCTGATGTGCTTTTACGTATTTGGGATTCAGGTTCAACACTTTTTTCAACTGGATTACCGCCAGGTCATTGCTTCCCTGTTTGCACAAATCCAATGCCACATTAAACTTTTTAATCGTGGTATTGATTGTATCCAGACGCCCCTGGTTGGACTGCACCATATTGATATAATCATCCGCAAGGTTCTTCTCTTCCCGGATATTCTTGCTGATTACCCACTCAGAAAGGGCCGCAACCGCCTCACCCATTTCAAAATATACGAGGCCCAGGAGGTTCCTTGCATCCACATGATTTTTATTAAATTTCAAACATTGCCGTAAACTTTTCACCGCTCCGGTTAAATCCCGGACATTGGCCCGCTCCAAACCGTCATTGTAAAAACGATTGGCTGCAAACATAATGGCCTTGTATCTTCCTACATCCACTCCACAGGCGGTACAAAAATTCTTTTCTGATAAACGGCATCCACAATTATAACATTCCATGCTCGTTTATCTCCTATTCCTCTTCGCCCTCATAGTCTCTGGCAATCTTGACAAAAATATCTGCCACATCCGTTAAATCCTGATTGTAAATCGCTTCTTCCGCATCATCGATTTCAAGACTCGGATGAAATTTCTTCAATTCTTCTTCGAAATTAATCACTTAAATTCCTCCTCACAAAGTCCCTTTACAAGACCTGCCAAATATAATGAACCTGCCACAAAAAGTAATCTGCCTTCTCTATCCCCCATAGCTTTGCAAAATGCTTCTTTTGCATCTTCCACCACCAAAATTTCCGCGTTACTTCCGGCCTCAAACAATCGCTTCAGCTCGTCCGCATCCGCTTTCCGGCTTCCGCCGATACAGGTAATTATGATGGTTTCAAACAGATTTTCTTTGGTCAGAATATCTATCATTTCTTCATAGTTTTTATCGGAAACAACGGAGAACAAAAGTACTTTCTCCCCCGCCATGGCTTTGACCGATTCCGCAAACGCTTTCACGCCGTCCGGATTATGGGCACCATCTACAAACACATCTTCCAGTACCTCTTCCATCCTGCAAGGCCACAGTGTTTCCCGAATGGCTTTCCGGGCAATTTCGGGTGTCATTTCATCTCCCAAAAGCCTCTCGCCTGCCCGAAGTGCCAATCCCGCATTCACCGATTGGTAAAATGCACCGCTTGACACAGTAATATCACTATACCCATAATACTCAAACAATATTGAAAAATCAATGAATTTTTCATGTTTTTTAAGTTTTTCCACCTGTTTTTTTTGAAATACGGTCACCGGAGTTCCCAGTCGTTCGGCTTCCCGGGCAATCCTTCTTCCGGCATCCCCTCCATCGTCCAAATAAACCAGCGGAACACCACCCCTTATAATCCCTGCCTTTTCTCCCGCAATATCCCACAGGGTATCGCCGAGATATTCCGTATGCTCTAACGCAATCCCGGTAATTACACACAACGCTTTCTGATCCGTTACATTGGTCGTATCCAGGCGACCGCCCAGCCCGGTTTCCAAAATAATATATTCCGGGCGCTTTTTTTCAAACCAAAGCATCGCCATAAAAAACAGAATTTCAAAAAAAGTGGGATGATATTGCTCGCCGTGATACCCGCTGAATTCTTCGCACTTTTTCATCACCGTCAAAAAAATACCTTGAAAATCCTTTTCCGAAATATCGGCCCTGCCGATTCGCATTCTCTCTCTCATGGAAACCAGGTGCGGCGATGAAAAGAAACCGCAACTATGCCCTGCATTCATCAAAATGCTCTCCAAAAAGGCGCAAACCGACCCTTTTCCGTTGGTTCCCGCCACATGGACAATCCTTGATGTTTCCCCGGGACGTCCCAAAAACTCATAAAAAGCCCGGGTCGTTTCCATTTGATTTTTCTTCGTAAACTTAGGAATTTCCAGGATGTAGTCCTCTACATCCCGGAAACTCATATTTTCCTTGAACAAGTGTTAACCTCTTTCCTGACTCACTCTGCTGCACACCGCAGTTTGGTTAAACGCAAGGCCACTGCCTGCTGCAAGTTTTTCTTATGCCTTGCTAAGCTGAGCCAAACGTTCTTTTACCTGTTCCATCATCTGGGAATATTTCTCCAGTTTTGCTTTTTCCTCGTCAATCTTTGCCTGGGGCGCTTTAGAAACAAACTTTTCGTTACCCAGCATTCCATTAACACGGGCAAGCTCGCCCTCCAAACGCTTCATTTCTTTTTCCAAACGTTCGATTTCCTGTTTGATGTCCACCAGTTCCGCAAAAGGAATGTAGAGGGTTGCATTGGCAATTACCACAGACACCGCATCCTCTGCAATACCGCTCTTGTCTGCCTGCATGATTACTTCAGAGGCATAAGCAAGGGGGGCAAAGAAGAGCTTTCCTTCCTCAAAGATGGCAAGCATTTCCGGCTTATCGGAAACCACATATACCTGTGCTTTCTTGCTGGGTGCTACGTTCATTTCCGCTCTCACGTTACGGATACCGCGGATGGCTTCCTTCATAATCTCGATGGCTTTTTCTGCCTCTGCATATTCTCTTTCTTTGCTAAATACCGGCCAGGAAGAAACCATGATGGATTCCTCCTTATCCTGAAGGGTACAGAAAATTTCTTCCGTAATAAACGGCATGTAAGGATGTAATAATTTTAATGCATCCAAAAGTACCGTCTTTAAGGTATATAATGCCGCATTTTGGGAAGCCGCGTCATCGGAATTGTAAAGTCTGGGTTTTACCATTTCGATGTACCAATCGCAGAATTCATCCCAGATAAAGTCATAAATCTTCTGCACTGCAATACCAAGTTCGTAGTTTTCCATATTGTCGGTAACTTCTGCAATGAGCTTATTGGCCTTGGACAAAATCCACTGATCTACCGGCTGCAAATCATTTTCTGCCGGCTTGGTAATGGTCTTGCCGTCCATGTTCATCATAATGAAACGGGACGCGTTCCAAATCTTATTTGCAAAGTTACGATTTGCCTCCACCTTTTCGTAGTAGAAACGCATATCATTTCCGGGTGCATTACCGGTAATCAAAGTAAGACGAAGGGCATCCGCACCGTACTGGTCAATAATTTCCAAAGGATCAATACCGTTCCCCAAGGATTTACTCATCTTCCGTCCCTGAGAGTCTCTTACCAGACCGTGGAACAATACGGTTTTGAACGGTTTTTCTCCCATCTGTTCGAATCCGGAGAAAATCATTCGGATTACCCAGAAGAAGATAATGTCGTATCCGGTTACCAATACATCCGTAGGATAGAAGTACTTAAGGTCTTCGGTTTCTTCCGGCCAACCAAGGGTTGAGAACGGCCACAAAGCAGAAGAGAACCAGGTATCCAACGTATCCGGATCCTGTTCAAAATGGGTATCCCCGCACTTCGGGCAAACTTCCGGCATGGATTTTCCAACCACAATCTCACCGCACTTCTGGCAGTAATACGCCGGGATTCTGTGTCCCCACCAAAGCTGACGGGAAATACACCAGTCACGGATATTGTCGGTCCAGTTGAAATAGGTTTTATCCATACGTTCCGGCACAAGACGGATATCTCCGTTTCTTACTGCTTCTGCTGCCGGCTGAATCAGTTCATTCATTTTTACGAACCACTGCTGTTTTACCAGGGGCTCTACCGTAGTCTTACAACGGTCATGGGTTCCTACGTTATGGCTGTGGGGCTCGATTTTTACCAAAAGTCCCATTTCATCCAACTCTTTTACGATGGCTTTTCTGGCCTCATAGCGGTCCATTCCTTCAAATTTACCGCCCAGAGCATTGATGGTGGCATCATCGTTCATTACGTTGATAATAGGTAAATCATGACGCTTTCCTACTTCAAAGTCATTGGGGTCGTGGGCCGGCGTAATCTTAACAACACCGGTACCGAATTCCCGGTCAACATAGGTATCTGCCACTACCGGAATCTTGCGGTTCATCAAAGGAAGCATCACATTTTTGCCGATTAAATGCTGATATCTTTCATCTTCCGGATGTACCGCAACCGCAGTATCACCCAGCATGGTTTCCGGACGGGTGGTCGCAAAGATCAGATATTCTCCGCTCTCCTCATCCTTGTCATTTAAAATCGGGTATTTGATATGCCAGAAATTGCCGTCCTGCTCTTCGTATTCTACTTCCGCATCCGAAATGGATGTGTTGCAAACAGGACACCAGTTAATAATCTTAGAGCCTTTGTAAATGTATCCCTTTTCGTACATTTTGCAGAAAACTTCCGTAACTGCCTTATTACAGCCTTCGTCCATGGTGAAACGCTCTCTGTCCCAGTCACAGGAAGAACCCAGTTTTTTCAGCTGAGAAATAATTCTTCCGCCGTATTCCTTTTTCCACTCCCAAGCTCTCTCCAAAAAGCCGTCTCTTCCCAAATCTTCTTTGGAAATGCCTTCTTCCTTCATCTTTTCGATGATCTTAACTTCCGTTGCAATGCTGGCGTGGTCGGTTCCCGGCTGCCAAAGGGCATTGTAGCCCTGCATTCTCTTAAAACGAATCAGGATATCCTGCATGGTGTTATCCAGAGCATGTCCCATGTGAAGCTGTCCGGTAATATTGGGAGGCGGAATCACAATGGTGAAGGGGGTTTTAGAATGATCCACCTCAGCATGGAAATATTTCTTTTCCAGCCACTTTTCATACAATCTGTCTTCTATGCCCTTGGGGTCATAGGTTTTTGCTAATTCTTTGCTCATATTTTGCCTCCGTTGTTGTTTTTATTTTTTTGTTGTTATTTTTATTTTTTTATTTTTATTTTTATTTCTTTGTTGATATTTTTATTTTTTTGTTTTTATTTTTTATTTTTGTTTTGTTATTTCTGCTTTATTTTATTTCTGTCTTTTTTTATCTCTGTCTTGTATTATCTATTACTTCTGTTGTCTATGACTTGCGTTGTCTATGACTTGCGTTGTTTTGTCTTCTGTAGTATGTATTTTCTACCACCGCCTACTTTTCTTTTTTCTCTTTCAGGCGGTGCTATACTCTCTCGCACACCGCCTACTTTTCTCTTTTCTCTTTCAGGCGGTGCTATACTCTCTCGCACCACCGCCTACTTTTCTTTTTTCTCTTTCAGGCGGTGCTATACTCTCTCGCACCACCGCTTACTTTTTCTTTTTTCTCTTTCAGGCGGTGCCATACT